>CAYNPY010000104.1:0-11420 GCA_964399195.1 uncultured Fibrobacteraceae bacterium | reverse complement strand
GCAACGGCGGCGGCAACGGCGGCGGCAACGGCGGCGGCAACGGCGGCGGCAACGGGAACGGCAATGGCAACGGGAACGGCAACGGGGGCGGCAACGGCGGCGGCAACGGCAACGGGCGGCGCTGACGCGCGCTGCGCCGGGCGGACGCGCGCGGCGGCGACGACGGGGAAAGGAAGCCGGTGACGTGAGGAACAAACGCGGATACGGCGTGCAGCGGCAGGGGACGTCGCGGCTCGTGGTCGAGGTCGGCCGCGAGGCGCGCGGCCGCTGGACGGTCGGGCGCTTCGAGCGCGTCGACGGCTCGGAAGACCCCTCGCCGGCGCTGGCGCGCGACATGGCCCGCTCGCCCGCGGCCGTGGCCTGGCTTCTGGACGACACCGAGGCGCGCACCGCGGTCTACGGGCTGCCGCCACTGAAGGGACGCGCCCTCCAGCGCGCCGCGGCCGGTCTGGTCGCCCGCGCCGAAGGCGGCGGCACTGATGCCTGGGCGCTCGGCTGCCAGCTGCTGGGGCCGCGTCCGGGCGGCCAGGGCGACGGCGGCGCGCGCCTGCACGACGTCCTCGTCCTGCACGCCGCGCGCACCGTCGTCGACGCGCACGTCGCGGCGGCCACGGCCTGGGGCACGCCGCCCGGCATCATGCTGCCCGCGCACCTGGCGCTGGACCTGCTCTACCGCCGCCACGGACCGGGACACGGCGAGCACGAGGCCTGGAACCTCGTCTTCATCGGCGAAGAGGCCTCTTACCTGTGCATCTCGACGCGCGAGCACCTGCTGCTCACGCGGCGCCTGCCGCAGGACCTCTCACACGGGGCGGACCAGGAGGAGTACCTGGGCCGCCTGGCGACCGAGATCGAGCGCTCGATCTTCTTCGCGCGCCAGACCGAGCGGTCGCCCCAGGTCGAGCAGATCGTCGTCTGCGGAAACCACGACGTCGCGCCGCGCCTGGTCGAGCGTCTGCAGCAGCAGGGCCTGGCGCCGTCGCTGCACTGGGAAATCGAGAGCCTGTTCGTGTGGGGCTCTGCCGTGCCCGGTCCGGACGACCTGCCCGCGGCGGCCGCCGCCCTGCTGGCCTGCGAGGGCGTGCCGCTGAACCTCCTGGGGCACGACGGCAGGCGGACGCTGTCGGCCGCCTCGCGCCGACGGGTCCTGGTCGGGGCGGCGACGATCGGCCTGGCGGCCGTACCGATCCTGCTCGTCGGCGGCCTGCTGACCGCGCGCGTGCAGGGGCAGTACCTGCAGAAGGCGCGCGGCCGCCTGGCCGAGGCGCAGGAGCGCGCCGGTCGGGCCGAGGCGGCCTACCAGGCGCAGCGCGTGCTCATGGCGCGGGAGGCGCGGATCGCCGAGTACGCCGCGGCGCGGCCGGACCTCGAATCGATACTGCGCCGCGTCGCGGTCATCACGCCGCCTTCGGTGGTCTTCAAGTCGCTGCGCGTGCAGGAGCCGGATTCGAGCCGGCTGGAACTGCTCATCGAGGGCGAGAGCGTGGCCGCCAGCGGCGCCGAGGCGCAGGCAGGCTTCGTCCAGTTCCTGGAGTCCCTGCGCGCCTGCGACTTCGCGTCCGTCAGGGGCGAGCCGCGGACCATGCACCTCAAGCCCGGCGCCGCCGACGACGCCCGCGAGCGCACCGTCTTCAGCCTCGAACTGGACCTGACGACGGCGGTCGCCGCCGCCACGGAGGAATGATATGAAGCCGTTGCTGCGCACTCGACCTTCGCGCCGCGCGCTCGCGGGGGCCGCCCTGGCCGCCTCGTGGCTGGTCCTGCTGGCGGTCGGCGCGCTGCCGGCCTGGCAGCGGGCGCTGGCCCAGCACCGCGAGGTGCGCCGGGTGGAGGACCAGTTGAGCGAACTGGACCGCTGGACGGTGGCCGGCCTCTGGCTCGAGCGCACGCTGCCCGAACGCGAGGCCGCGGTCATGCCGGCCTGGGAGCGCCTGTTCCCCCGGCAGCGCGCCAGCGAGCGGCTCTTCCTGGACCTGGCCCGCATCGCCGACGAAAGCGGCGTCGAGAACTTCGAATTGCGCGAACTGCGGCCCGACGAGCTGGCGGGCGACGCGCCCGGCCTGCCCGCCGAAGACGCGGTCGTCGCCCTCGACGCCTACCGCGTGCACGCGCGGTTCGAGGCGGACTTCGCCGGGGTGGCCGGCTTCCTCGGCGGCCTCGACCGGCTGGAGCGCGCCGTCGCCGTCCACGACCTGGAGATCACGCCCGTCAAGGGCACGGTGCACGTCGACCTGGAGCTGGATGTCTATGTCTCGTCGGAAACCCGGTCTTAGCAGCCCGCCGGTCGTGGCCGGCGTCTTCATCGTGCTGGCGGTCCTGATCGTCGTGAACGTCCGCACGTTCGCGCCGAAGCGGCCGCGCTCGCGCGCGCCGGTGTCCGCGGACGCCGGCGGCGTGCGCGTGCAGGCGCACCCGGCCCTGCCGCTGGACCTGGAGGACATCAGGCGCTCGTCACGCGCGGCGGGCGACCTTGGTTCGCCGGCCGAGCTGGGCGCGCCGGCGACCGGGCCGCGGCCGGCGGTCGCGCGCGATCCGTTCACGTCCGCAGCGCTGGTTCCTGCCGCCCTGCCTACGGCGCCGACGGGCCAGGCGGCGCGACCCGCCCCGCGCCCGGCCGCGGCCGGCGAGCCGGTCTGCGCGGCCGTCATGCTCGGCGCCGGTCCGCCGGCCGCGCTCATCGACGGCCGCCTGGTCGGCGTCGGCGACCGCGTGCGGCAGTACGTCGTCGAGGGCATCGACGCGCGCGGCGTCACGCTGGGCGGCGCGCGCCGGCTGTTCCTTCCCGTCGGGACCGCGCCTTCCGCGCCGGGTGCCCAGGCCATCGTCACCGGGGCGGCGCCCGGGACCCAGTCCGGCCGGTCCGGCCTGGTCGAGTACGCCGAAAGTGAAAGGAACTGAACATGGACAGGTGGATGCATCGCGCGATCCGGTCCGCTCGGCGGCCCTTGACGGCGGCCGTGGCGCTGGCGCTGCTGCCGGCGCTGCTGTCGTCGCCCTTCCTGGCCCCGGCCGCCGGCGCGCAGTCCGCGGCCGCCGACGACGTGCCGGCCGCGGTGGCGGCGCCCGCCGCCCCGGGCTGGGAGCAGGGGCTGGCGCCGGTGACGATCGTCACCAACGGCTGGGCCGACGTGCGCGAGATCCTGCGCAGCGTGGCCGCCAACGCCGGCCTGGGGCTCCAGTTGGCGCCGGACGTGAAGGGCCAGGTCAACGTGCACCTGGAGAACGTCGCCGTGGGCCGGGCGCTGGCCGCGCTCTGCGACCCGATCGACCTGGGCTGGGAAGTGGTCGACGGCGCGCTGGCGATCCACCGCCGCGGCCTGGTCACGCGCTGGTTCACCTTCGACTACCCGGTCACGCAGCGTCAGGGGCGCGGCGAGCTGCAGGTGTCGGCCGCGCGGCAGGACGATGCGGGTTCCTCCGGCGGCGGCGAGAACCAGAACCGCTCGCACGTCACCAGCACGGCCACGATGTCGATCTGGCCCGAGGTGACGAAATCGCTGCAGGCCGTGGTCTTCCCCGGCGCGGCCGCGCCCGTGGAAGGCGGCCAGGAACAGGGACTCAGCCACGCCGACGCCGAGGGCCGCTGCCTGGTCGTCAACCCGATGGCGAGCCTGGTCCAGGTCACCGCCGAGTGGGATCGCGTGCAGCGCGTCGAGCGCCTGCTGGAGCGCCTGAAGGAGTCGTTGCAGCGCCAGGTCGCGGTCGAGGTGCGCATCATGGAGGTCACGCTCGATCAGAGCACGCAGACCGGCGTCAACTGGCAGACCTACCTGGACGGCGAAGTGCAGTTCGGGCAGGATGCGATCGGCGATCCCACGTTCATGCCCGATGGCTTCGTGCAGATGGTCGCCGACACGAAGCACCTCTTCGGCGTCGTGCAGGCCCTGTCCTCCAGCGGCAACCTGCAGATGGTCAGCACGCCGCGGGTGACGACCCTGAACAACCAGAAGGCCATCGTGCGCATCGTGCGCGAGGACGTCTATTTCCTGGCGTCGGTGCAGCCGGCCGTGGTCAGCAACGGCGTCGCGACCGAGCCGGTCATCTCCTACACTCCGCAGACGGTGCCGGTGGGCGTCGTCCTGGACGTGACGCCGCAGGTCGGCGCCGACCGCGTGGTGACGCTCAACGTGCACCCGACCATCTCCGACGTCGTCGCCGTGGCGAAGAGCCCCAATCTGGACACCGCGCCGGTGTTGTCGGTGCGCGAACTGGACACCGTCGGCACGGTGGCCGACGGCCAGACGATGCTCATCGCCGGCCTGATCTCCGAGCGCGAGCGGCGCGTGCGCAGCGGCGTGCCGCTGCTCAAGGACATCCCCGCGCTGGGGCTTCTGTTCGGCCGGACGTCCAGCGAGAAGTACAAGGTCGAGCTGGTCATGATGCTGACGCCGACGGTCATGGACGGCGCCCAGGTCGCGCGAATCGCCGCCGAGGCGCAGGTGTCGCTGGAGCAGGCGCGCTAGGCCGCGGCGCTCCACGCCAGCGGGCGGACAGGAAACGGCGCCCGGTTCCCTGGGGAACCGGGCGCCTTCTGCCGTCGTCGCGACGGCGGCGGAGACGGGGGCGTCAGCGGACCGTGACCACGGTGCCGATGTCGTCGCCGGCGATCTCCTCGGGCTGGCCGTTGGCGAAGCCGGTCTGCCACTGGCCGTCCGGGCCCGCGCTCAGCACGTACACCTTGTGGCGCACGGTGCCGTTGTAGTTGCCGCCCGGCGCGAAGCGGACGTTCATCACGTAGGCGTTGCCCCAGGGATCGTCGAACTCGTAGGAGCTGACGTACGGCCCGCGCCAGGCGCCGCGGCCGGTCGTGGGCCAGTCCTCGCCAGTCTGGTTCGCGCCGGCGCCGGCGGCCGACGTCTCGTCGTCCGGGTTGTTGTGGTAGAGGTAGTCGCCCAGCATCTTCGCGGTGCCGAACGTGCCCCAGTTGGCGGCGCCCTGGGAAGCGCCCGGGCCGGCGCCGGTCGCCACGTTGGCGCTGCTGACGACGCGGGCCACGCCGTTGCCGGTCGGGCCGTTGGCGTTCGTGTACGGCCAGGCGCCGGTGTCCTTGTAGTAGCTCATGACCGCGGTGGCCAGGCTCTCGGTCTCGTTCTGGGCGCGGGCCAGCTTGGCGTCCTCGAGATGCTTGAAGACCATCGGGCTGATCGCGGCGGCGAAGATGGCCACGATGGCCACGGCGATCACGATCTCCATCAGCGTGAAGCCGCCACGGTCGAAGCGGTTCCTTTGTGCCATGTCGCAGTCCTTTCGCGCTGGCGCCCTCTGCGGGATGCGCCGGTCAGGCGGGCGTACTCACCGGCGTGGGCCAGTGCCGTTCCGCACGGGAGTTCGGCTGCGAGAATTCTGACTTTAGGTAAAGAAAATCCGTGATCGCCGGCGCCCGGACCGGGACGCCGGTCGGGCCGCGCCGCCGCCAAACGGCGCCGGCCGCCCCCCGGTGGAGGCGGCCGGCCGGCTGTCGGTTCGGGGTCGGTTCCCTCAGTCGGGCACGCCCCGCGGGTGCGAGGCGTAGACCGCGCCCTGGTCCTGCGGCATCAGCACGATCTCCTGCACGGCGACGTGCGGCGGCCGGGTGGCGCAGTAGACCACCGCGTCGGCGACGTCGGCCGCGGTCAGGGGCGGAAAGTTCCGGTAGACCTTTCCGGCCCGCTCGCGGTCGCCCCGGAAGCGGACCTCGCTGAACTCGGTCTGCACCATCCCCGGGTCCACCGTCGAGCAGCGCACGCGGGTGCCGAGCAGATCCAGCCGCAGGCCGCGGCTGAGGGCCAGCACGGCGGCCTTCGTGGCGCAGTAGACGTTGCCCGCCTGGTAGATCTGGTGGCCGGCGATGCTGCCGATGTTGATCACGTGCCCGCGGTCGCGGGCCACCATGCCCGGCAGCACCGCGCGGCTGACCCACAGCAGGCCCTTGACGTTGGTGTCGATCATCTCCTCCCAGTCGACGTGACTGCCGTCCTGCAGGCGGTCCAGCCCGCGGCTGAGGCCGGCGTTGTTGACCAGGATGTCGATCTCGGCCCAGCCGTCCGGCAGGCCGGCGACGGCCGCGTTCACGGCCTGCCGGTCCCGCACGTCCAGTTCGAGCAGGTGGGTCCGGGCGCCATGCTCGGCGGCCAGCCGGGCCGCGAGGTCCGCCAGGCGCTCGCGACGGCGGGCTGCCAGCACCAGCCGGCAGCCCTCCCGGGCCAGCGCTTCGGCGCACGCCCCGCCGATGCCGGCGCTGGCCCCGGTGACCAGCGCCACCTTGTCCTTCAATCGCATGCCGTCGCTCCTGTCCGGCTGCAGACGCGGCCTACTTCGTCCACTGCTTCAGCCAGGCCATGACCTCGTCGTGCCACTGGATCGAGTTCTGGGGCTTGAGCACCCAGTGGTTCTCGTCCGGGAACCAGAGCAGCCGCGCCGGCACGCCGCGGCGGCGCAGGGCCGTGAACGTGCTGAGGCCCTGCGTGTCGACCACGCGGTAGTCCAGCGCCCCATGCACGACCAGCGTCGGCACCTTCCAGTTCTGCACATGATCGATCGGGTTGTGCGTGCCGTAGGTGCTGCCCGGCGTCCACGGCGTGCCGCCGTGCTCCCACTCGGGGAACCACAGCTCCTCGGTGTCATAGTAGGCCATGCGCTCGTCCAGGTTGCCGTCGTGGCAGACGAAGGCCTTGAACTTGTCGGCGAACGGCTGGCCGGCCATCCAGTTGATCATGTAGCCGCCGTAGCTGGCGCCGGCCGCGACCACGCGCGAGCCGTCCATCCAGGAGTACTTGGCGAGCGCCGCGGCCAGGCCCTTCTCCAGGTCCTCGAGCGGGCGGTCGCCCCAGTGGCCGTTGATCGCGTCGGTGAAGGCCTGGCCGTAACCGGTCGAGCCGTGGAAGTCGACGGCCACCGTCGTGAACCCGGCGCCGACGTAGGCCTGCGGGTTCCAGCGGTAGTGGAAGTCGTTGCCGAAGCTGCCCTGCGGCCCGCCGTGCACCAGGAACGCGACCGGCCACTTGCGGCCCGAGGCGGCGGCCTCCGGCGTCCAGTCGTAGGGCTTGACCACGTAGGCGAAGACGGTCTCGTCGTTCCAGCCCTTGAAGGTGAACTGCTCGGACTCGCCCATCCGCGTGGCCGCCAGTTTCGCGGCGTTGAAGCCGGTCACCGGCCGCGGGGCCTTGCCGTCCAGGGGCAGCACGTGCAGTTCGGTCGGCGACTTGAGGTGCTGCAGGCCGATGAGCAGATCCTTCTTCAGCACCGCCACGTCCGTGACGCGCCCCTGCGCCAGCAGGCGCGTGACCTTGCGCGACTTCAGGTCCAGGCGGAACACCGGCGTCTGGCCCAGGCAGCCGGCGGTGAAGTAGGCGCTCTTGCCGTCGGCCGCGAACTTCAGGCCGTGCGGGCTCAGATCCAGCGGACGGTCCAGCTCCGTCGTCGGGAAGACGATGTCCAGGCGCTCGCGGGCGCCGGTGGCCCAGTCCATGATCTCGAAGTGGTAGCGGTCGGCCTCGTAGCCGGGCCGGTCCATGGCCAGGTACCACAGCTTCTTGCCGTCGGGGCTGAACACCGGCTCGGTGTCGACGGCCTGGTTCGCCTCGGTCAGGCAGCGCAGCTGGCCGGAGCCGTCGGCGGGCACGGCGTACAGGTCGGTGTCGGTGCTCCAGGCCGGCTCGCTGCCGGGCAGGATCTTCGCCGTGAAGACGACCGTGCCGCCGTCCGGCGACACCGCCACCTCCTCGAGCCCGCCGAACGGCTTGGTCGGCACGTCGGCATCCAGGTCCGGCATCAGGTCCACGGGCTCGGCGCCCGGCGCGTCGGCCAGCAGGAACAGGTGGCTGCGCTTGCCGTCCTCCCAGCTGTCCCAGTGGCGGAACATCAGCTCGTCGTACGTCTTGCCGGTGGCCAGGCGGGCGGCGGCGGCTTCGTCGCGCTCGACGGTGCCCGCGATGCCGGCGCCGGGGTACACCTCCATCGCCAGCAGCAGCGATCTGGTCTGCGGCACGTACTCGAAGGCGTCGACGGCCAGCGGCAGCGAGGTGACGGGCACCGCTTCGCCGCCGGTCGTGTCCAGCTTCCAGACCTGCGGCGAGCCGCCGCGGGTGGACAGGAAGTAGAGCCAGTTGCCGGCGCCCCAGCGCGCGTTCCAGTCGTTGGCCTCGTGGCCGGTCAGGCGCCGCACGCGCGAACCGTCGACGGCCGCGAGCCAGATGTCGGTGCGGCCCTTGTTGGCCGCCACGTCGGTCTCGCGCACGGTGAACGCGACCTGCGTCCCGTCGGGCGAGACCCGCGGGTCGCTGAGGCGATCCATGGCCAGCATGTCGTGGACGGAGAACGGGTGCGGCTCCGCCGCAAGGGAAGCGCCGGTCGCCAGCGCGACCAGGAACAGGCCGAAGCCGAGGGTGAACGCAGACCGCTTCAGCAAGGGACGACCTCCAGGGGTTGGGGGCAGGCTCGGGCGGGATCAAGGTCCGGAATCGGCATTATAATGTCCGCCCCGACCGGCGCGCCAGCGCCGGCGGCGCCCCGGCCGGCGGGGGCGGGGGCAGGTCAGGAGCGCAGGGCCGCGACCGCGGCGGCCGCCACTTCCTCCAGCGAGCGCCGGTCGTCCAGCAGGTTGAGCATCCGGCCGAGCACCTGCTGCGCGACGATGACGGCCATCACCTGGTGTCCCGCGTCGGTCAGGTGGATCCCGTCGGCCGTCAGCAGCGCGGGTTCCGTGCCCAGCCCGGCGAACACGCCCGCCGCGTCCAGCACGGGCACGCCCTGCCCGGCGGCGACCCGGTCCAGGGCGCCGAGGTGGGCGGCGTGCAGCGCGCCCGGGTCGTCGTCGGGGCGGATGTAGCCCGCGTCGGTCAGGCGCTGCCGGCCGACGGCGTCGATGGCCCCGGGCGCCCGCACGAAGAGGACCTGGCAGCCGGCCGCCTTCGCTTCGCGCGCGATCGCCGCCAGGTTCGCCTCGTAGTCCGCCGGCGGCACGCGCAGCGGCGCCTCGGCCGCCGGGCGCCGGGCCAGCATCGCCAGCCGCGGCCTCAGCGGCGACAGCGCCGACGCGTACTGCCGGTCGGTCAGGCCGATGGTGCGCCAGTGGTCGTTCCAGCCGAAGTACACGATCACCACGTCCGGCGCGGCGGCCAACAGTTGGCGCCGCAGCCAGACCAGGCCCTGGTGCGAGGTGTAGCCGGGCACGGCCGCCGTCAGCACCTCCGCCCGTCCGGCCAGCATCGCCTTCAGCCGGCCCGGGTAGGCGGGACCGGCCTGGCCCAGGCGCGTGCACGAGTCGCCCAGGAACAGCAGCCGCGGCCGCCGGACCGGCGGGGCGATGGCGCGGTCGGGGTGGACCGCGCCCAGCGCCTCGTCGGCCGGGCCGGGCGGGCCGGCGAACTTCCAGAACAGGTGGCGGTCGGCCGTGAACTGCCCGCGCTCGAACGCCTGGCGCGCGTTGACGCCGAAGGCCAGCTCCGGCCTGACCAGCCCGAAGCCGGTCAGGCGCAGCGCGACCTCGGCCAGCGCGAGCGTCAGCGCGATCGCGCCCAGTGACAGTCCCAGTCGTCGCAACCGGCGCTCCTGTCGGCGGTAAGGGAGGCGATGCCGCGCCCCGCGCGGCGACGGCCATCTTGTCACCGCGCGCGCGGGCCTGTCAACGCCGGCGGGATGCGCGCCGCGCCGCGCCCGCGTCGCCGTTGCCGCGGCGCCGTTGCCGCGGCTTCCTTGCCAGCACCGGCGCGATCCGTGATAATGAGCGGAGGCACCAACCAGGGCCGGCGCCGCGAAGGCTTCCGGTCGACACGCGGGAGCTGCGGATGTCGCGCGCGATCGGCTCGATCGTCTGGAACTGGCGGCAGGACGCCGCCGCGCAGGCCCGCGCCCGCGCGGTCGCCGACGCGCGCCGGCGCGGCCTGGTGCAGGCCGGGGTGCTCCTCGGCGTCGCGGTCCTCCTGCGGTACGTCTGGCACCGGACGCTGCCCGGCCACGTCTTCTTCGTGGCCGGCGTCGTGGTCCTGCTGGCTGCGCTCTGGCGCCCGCTGGGTCTGCGGCCCCTGCACCGTCTGGGCCGGGCCGCGGGCCGGGCCGCCGGCATCGGGCTGACCTGGCTGCTCCTGGTGCCGTTCTTCGCGGTGTGCATCGTGCCGGGCGGCCTGCTGCTGCGCCTGCGCGGGAGCGACCCGCTGGCGCGGCGCCCGCTGGCGCCGGGCTTGACCGGCTGGATCGCGCGGCGGCACGAGCCCGATCCGGCCTCGCTGACGCGGCAGTTCCTGGTCGAGGACCGCGCGGCGCGCCGCCTGCAGCGCCCGGAGGGCTCGCCGTCGGAGCGGGCCTGGCCCGTGGCGTCGCCGGGCGCGCGGCGGGAGCGGCCGTGAACATCCTCGGCCTGAGCGCCTACTACCACGACAGCGCCGCCTGCCTGGTCCGGGACGGCCGGATCGTCGCCGCCGCGCACGAGGAGCGGTTCACCCGCCGCAAGCACGACGCCTCGTTCCCACGCCGCGCGGTGCGCTACTGCCTGGCCGAGGGCGGCGTCGGGCCCGGCGAGCTGGACGCCGTCGTGTTCTACGACAAGCCGCTGACCAAGTTCGTGCGGATCCTCGAGAACGCGTTCGCCGTGTCCCCGCGCGGCCTGCGGCCCTTCCTGCAGGCGATGCCGGTCTGGCTGCGCGACAAGCTGTGGATCCCCGCCGAGATCGAGCGCGAGCTGCGCCTGGCCGGCGCCGGACGGCCGGCGAAGCTGCTCTTCACCGAGCATCACGAGGCGCACGCGGCCAGCGCCTTCTTCGCCTCGCCCTTCGAGTCCGCGGCGATCCTGACGCTGGACGGCGTCGGCGAGTGGGCCACCTCCAGCCTGGGGCAGGGGCGGGGCAACCGCCTGCGCCTGCTGGAGGAGATCCACTATCCCCACTCGCTGGGCCTGCTCTACTCCGCGTTCACCTACTTCACGGGCTTCAAGGTCAACAGCGGCGAGTACAAGCTGATGGGCCTGGCGCCCTACGGCGAGCCGGTCTACGCCGATGCCATCCGCCGCGAACTGATCGACCTGCGCGACGACGGCTCCTTCCGTCTCAACCTCGACTACTTCGGCTATCTGGACGGGCTGACGATGACGAACGGCCGCTTCGCCCGGCTGTTCGGCGGCCCGCCGCGCGCGCCCGAGAGCGAGATCACGCGGCGCGAGATGGATCTGGCGCGCTCGATCCAGGAGGTGACCGAGGAGGTCGTGCTGGGGCTGGCGCGACGGGCGCACGCGATCACGGGGGAGAGGCGCCTCTGCCTGGCGGGCGGGGTGGCGCTCAACTGCGTGGCCAACGCGCGGCTGCTGCGGGAAGGGCCGTTCGCGGAGATCTGGATCCAGCCGGCTGCGGGCGACGCCGGCGGCGCGCTGGGGGCGGCGCTGCTGGGCTGGCATCAGATCATGGACCGGCCGCGCCAGGCGGACGGCCGAGACGACGCCATGCAGGGAGCCT
>CAYNPY010000103.1:0-11784 GCA_964399195.1 uncultured Fibrobacteraceae bacterium | reverse complement strand
CGGCGCGCCGCCGCCGGGTCCGCCGGGTCCGCCCTGAGCCTGCATCGCCGCGCGCTTGCGCTCGATGATCGCCTGCATGACCGACTGCTCGGGCCGGTAGCGCAGCGCGGCGTTGGCCACCTGCAGGACGTCCTGCGCCTGGTCGACGATGAACTCGACCGAGGCGGTCATGCCCGGCAGCAGGCGCTGGTCGGGGTTGGGCACGTCGACGACGGCCGTGTAGGAGACCACGTTCTCGGTGGTCACCGACTGCAGGCGCACCTGGCGCACGGTGCCGGTGAAGGCATCGTCGGGCCAGGCCTGGACCGTGAACCGCGCGGTCTGCCCGACCTTGATCTGGCCGATGTCGCTCTCGTCGACCGAGACCAGGATCTGCATCCGCGACAGGTCGCCGGCGATGCGGAACAGCTCCGGCGCCGAGAACGACGCCTGCACGGTCTGGCCGGGGTCGATGCTGCGCTGCACGACGATGCCGTCGATGGGCGCGGTGATGGTGGCGTAGCCCAGGTTCCGTTCGGCGCGCTCGAGGTCGACCTTGGCGGACTTCACGCTGGCCCGCGAGGCCTCCAGGTTGTACTGCGCCGTGTTGAACTCGCTGTCGGAGATCATCTCCTGCTCGTGCAGCTCGGACAGGCGCACGTGCTCGCGCTCGGCGTGGCGCTGCTCGGCCTCGGCGCGCTCGAGCTGGGCGCGCGAGGACTGCACGGCGGCGATCAGCAGCGTCTTGTCGATGCGCGCGACGACCTGCCCCGCCTTGACGTGGTCGTTGAAGTCGACCAGGACCTCGTCGACGATGCCGCTGACCTGGGTGCCGACCTGCACGGTGACCACCGGCTGCAGGTTGCCGGTGGCGGCGACGACGGACTGGAGGTCGCCCTGGGTGATCTCGACCAGGCGGTAGCCGACCGGCGCGGCCGCCCGGCCCTGCTGCCAGCGCCAGAGGCCGAAGGCGACGGCCGCCACGACGAGCACCAGGACGATGATTCTGCGCATGGATTTCTCCCGTCAGGGATGTTCGGGGCCGAAGGACGTCTCAATACTAACGCTCCGGACGGTTTTGACCAGCGGTCGGCCGTCCGGAGCGTTCCGTTCTGCGCGGGCCGTCAGGGCCCGGTTCGCCAAGCCAGGGTCGCGTTGGCCGGGTCGCCTTCCTCCAGGAGCAGGGCGCGCAGCGCGGGCCAGTTCGCGGCGGCGCCGGCGTCCTGGCCCAGCGCGATCTCGCGCCGGTACTCGACCCAGCCGTCGGTCTGGGTGGCCGTCAGCGTGAACGAGCCGGCGGCGTTGGCCAGCGAGCGGCCCTCCGGCAGGGCGACGGTCGCGCCGGCGGGCAGCTTCAGCCGGACCGCGACCGCCTGGCGCAGCGGCCCGTCCAGCAGCACGGGCGCGGTGCGCACGGCTTCGGCCGTTCGGCAGTCGGCCGGCAGCCGGTCCAGCAAACCGCCCTTCGGGCGTCCGACGACCAGTTGGCGGCGGCCGTCGGCGTCCGCCTTGCCCAACGGCGCCGCGACGTCGCAGCGCAGGTCCGAGGCGCCCCGCACCAGCAGCGGCAGCGTCGCGGCGGGCGCCGTCGCGCCCTTGAGCACCCCGCCCATGACCGCGGCGGCGTGCCGGCCGAGCGCGGCCGGCTCGCCGTCGACGGCGTCGGCAAAGGCCAGACGGCCGCGGCCGGAGACGAACCCGGCGCCCGCCCAGGCCGTGTCGCCGGCGGCCAGGCTCAGCTCGACCGTGAACTCGCCGCCGCCGCCCTGCGGCGCCTGGTTCTTGGCCTCGCCGTACATCCACAGCAGCGGCCGGCCGTCCAGCACGCCCTCGGCGTGGACGGAGAAGTCGGCCGGATCGCAGACCAGCAGCGGGCGGCGGACCTGGGCGTCGAAGGCGCCCTGCAGGTAGAGCAGCAGCTGGCCGCGGCCGCCCAGGTGCGGCAGCGCCGGCGCCGCCGGGGCGCCGACCGGGCCGGCCAGCACCGGCAGCACCTGCCAGCCGTCGGCCTTCAGCAGCGCGGCCCAGAGCACCGCGCGGTCCAGCACGTGGCCGTAGGCCGTCTCCCAGGTGAGCTCGGCCCGGCGCGGGGCGAAGGTCCACCAGCGGTCGTCCTGGTGCACGTGGCGCACGTTGCGCGCCAGCCACTTGCCGCCGGCCTGCACCCGGGCGCGCTCGCCGCCGGCTTCGCGCATCACGTTGCGCAGCGAGTCGACCACCGCGCGCGGGGCCACCGCGGCCTCCCAGAAGGCGCTGCCGAAGGCGTCGCCCAGGGCGCGCTCGTCGGCCCACGTGGACCAGCACACGGCCGGTTCGTAGGCCGCCGGCGCGGCGGTGAGCGGCAGGCGCAGGGCCGCGGCCGGCTGCAGCGTCCAGGTCAGGGTGCGGCGGCCGTCCTGCTCGGTGGCCGTCGGCGCGGGGGCGCCGTTCAGCTCGGCATGGTTCAGCGCGCGGCCGGCGGGCGCGGTGACCGACAGGCGCACCAGCACGGCCGGGTCGCGCTGCGGCAGCACGAACAGGCCGTCGGCCGCCGGCAGGCCGCGTTCGGTGATGGTGTACTCGGTCTCCATGATGCAGGGGAGCTCGACGCCGTCGTGCAGCAGCATCGTCTCGCGCAGCGTGGTGTAGTGGTCGGCGTGGTCCACCGCGTAGGGCAGCGTGTGGACGACCGCGGTGTCGGAGATCCGCTCCGCGTCGGGCCACCAGCGGCCGTCGCGCCAGGTGCGCAGCTTCGTCACCGTGAACGAGCAGGTGGCCTCGTTCCAGGGCAGGCGCAGGTCGGCGTAGGCGCGGATGCCGGTGGCCGTGCCGATCCAGACCACGGTGTGCACGGTGGTGCTGACGGCGCCCTCGGGGGCGATCTCGATCCGGCGCTCCTCGAGCAGCAGCACCGCATCCTGCTTGGCGAGGTCGTGCTGCCGGCGGGCGGCGGCCCACAGCGCGTCGAGGTCGTGGCCGCCGGAGACGCCCATCGTCGAGGTCGTCGCGGCGGGAGCCGCCAGAGCGCTCGCTGTCAGCGCGAAGATCAAGAGCAGCGTCGTGAAGGCCGGGCGGAGCTTGCGCAGGGTGGTCATCACTTGCCCTCCCGGACGAACGTGAAGGCCTGCTTCGACCAGTCGCGCGAGGCGTGGACCGCCTTGCGGAACCCGGCGTAGCCGTCGGGCGGGATCTGGCGGCGGTCGACGGTGGCCTTCGCGGTGACGGTCAGCGCGCGGTCCTTCTGCGCCACGGCGCCGGCGAACGAGGCGTAGGTCTCGGTGACGGGCTCCGCCTTCGGCGGCTCGTGCAGCTTCCAGCCGCGCGGCACGGTGATGGTCTCCTGCGCGTCGACCAGCTGCGTGTTCCACAGCATGACGTCGGTCAGGCGCTCCTTGGCCCACTCCTGGCTGCCGGCGCCGAAAGGACCGCCGCTCGCGTGCAGCCAGCCCAGCAGCGGGCTGGTGAACGACCAGCGGCCGTCCAGCGGCGCGGCGAAGCGCGGGATGCGGTAGGTCGCCTGCAGCCACATGTCGCCGCTGAAGTCGTCGACGGCGCGGTGCGTGACCACCACGTCCTGCACGCGCTGGCCGGCTGTGGCCAGCATCTGGGCGACGGCGTTGACCAGCTCGCCGCGGCGCGCGCCGTTGGGGATGCGGCGCAGCCGGCTGTCGGTGGCGCCGCCGCCGGACAGGCGCAGCGTGCCGGTGAGCGTGCCGTCCTCGCCCAGAACGGCGTCGTGGCGCGCCACCAGCGGCGACTCGGCCGCCGGCGAGTAGGGAATGCGGCTGAGCGTCTCGCCGCGCGGCGTGCCGATCAGGTAGTGCTGTTCGGTCTCGCGCTTGGACCAGATGTCGTTGTTGTAGGGCACCCAGGTGGGGTCGTACATGACGAACGAGCCGTCGGGCAGGCGCAGCGCCGTGACGCAGTGGTTGAACTGGTCGGCGGGCACCAGGTCGATGCGGCTGCCGGCCATCGTCATCGCCGCGTAGCTGTCCAGCCCGGCCGCGCGCATCATCGCGATCAGCATGCCGGCGATGTCCTTGCAGACGCCCGAGCGCTGCGCGAAGATCATGTCGGCCGGGTGCAGCGTGAAGCCCTCGCCCTGGCCCATCGTCTGTCCGCTGTAGCGGATGTTCTGGGCCACCCAGTGCACCAGCACCTTCGCCTTGCGCAGTTCGTCGGCGCCGTCGGCGCCGGCGGCGGCCAGGATCTCGTCCACCTTGGCCTGGATCTCCGGCGTCACCTCGAACTGGCCCCGGTTCACGTCGAAGAACCAGCGGCTCTTGGCCTCCCAGCTCTCGGCGGTGGCCATGACCACCTTGGGCGCGTAGTCGCTCGCGTCCGGCTGCGAGGGCTCGTGCGCGCGCGGGGGCACGCCCTTGCACCACCAGGCGTAGGTCGTCGTTTCCGCGTCGTAGGTCACCGACGAGTAGACGGCGCCGTTGTAGTTCTCCGCGTGCAGGCGCTTGTCCTTCGGCAGCACCAGCTCGTAGCGCTTCTCGACGATCGGCAGGTCGCCCGCGAACAGGACGATGTCGAAGTACTCGCCCGGCATGGGCGGGATGTACTTCTCGTCGCCGGGGGCGTCGGCCATCCACTCCGCGCCCGCGCCGGCGGCGCCCGCCGCGCCGCCCTCGCCCAGCAGCGCGTAGGTGAAGCCCTTGCTGAAGGTGACCACCTCGATGCCGTCGCCCACCTTCAACCTGGGCAACTGCAGCGTCTTGATGCGGTCGCGCCAGTAGATGGCCGACTGCGGCGCGGGCAGGTCGCGCACGGCGCCGACGTCCACCGGGATGCGCGCGCCGTCGCGCAGCACGTTGACCTCGCGCACCTCGAGCGCCTGGCTCTGCGGGTCGTAGTGCCAGTAGAGCACCGACTCGTCGCGGCAGCCCTCGCTGGTCAGCACCTTGGTCAGGCGGTAGCCGTCCACGTAGGTGACGCCGCTGGGCTTGACGCGGTTGACGGCGTGTTCGTAGACGACGAGCAGGTCAGCGCCTTCGTGGTCCTTCGCCGTGCCGGCATCCTGCAGGCGCGTGAACGGCGTGGCGGCGGGCTTCTCGCCGGGGGGCAGGGCCGGCTGCGCCGCGACGGTGGCGGCCAGGACCAGGTTCAGAAGGGCGCAGCACGCCAGGGCGGCGCGGGGCGGCCAGGGGGCGATGGAACGCACGGTGACCTCGCAGGAAGGAAGCGGGCAGGGTCGGGCCGGCCCCACGGCCGGCGGGTTTCCGGCACTCTATCATCTCGACGACGCGCGCAAAAGAGGGCATGCTGGGCGAAACCGGAGGATTCGGACCGATGCAGGCATGGACCGACGAGGAACTGGCGCGGCTGCCCGTGCGCGACGGCGTGCGGCAGCGCGGACTGGCGCCGACGCGCCTGGAAACGTTCTGCGACGCCGCCTTTGCGTTCGCGGTGACGATTCTCGTTATCAGCAGCGGCGGCGTGCCCGCGAGCTATCAGGAGCTGATCACGGCCCTGAAGGACACGCCGGCGTTCGCGGCCAGCTTCGCCGCCATCGCCGCGTTCTGGGCGGCGCACCGGCAGTGGGGCCAGCGTTACGGCCTGGAGGACCGGCCGGCGGTGCTGCTGAGCCTGGCCATGGTCTTCGTGATGCTGGTCTACGTGTACCCGCTGAAGATGGTCTTCGCGGCGCTCGCCTCCTGGGCCAGCGGCGGCGCGCTGCCGGCCAAGTTCACGATCAGCACGGCGTCGGAGCTGCGGGGGCTGTTCATCATCTACGGCCTCGGCTTCGCCGCGCAGGCGGCGGTGATGGCTCTGCTCCACGCGCACGCGCTGCGCGTCGAGCACCTGCGGCTGGACGCGGGCGAGCGGCTGCGGACGCGCCACAAGGTCGCGTCGTGGCTGGTGTCGCTGGGGACGGGCCTGCTCTCGGCGTTGTGGGCGGCCGTGATGCCCGACCGGCTGGGCGTGTTCGCCGGCTTCGTGTACATGCTGCTGGCGGTGATCATGCCGATTCTGGCCACGCGGCAGGAGCGGCAGGCGCGGCGCCTCACGGCTGGCGCCGCCGGCTAGCCCTCGAGGTTCCGCTCCAGGTAGTCCGCGAAGTCCGGCACGAACCGCCGGTACTCCCGCCCCAGCAGCGGCGACGACACCAGGTAGTCCGCCGTGGCGCGGTTGCAGGCGATGGGCACGTTGTAGACCACCGCGATGCGCAGCAGCGCCTTGACGTCCACGTCGTGCGGCTGCGGCTGCATCGGGTCCCAGAAGAAGATCAGCGCGTCGATGCGGTTCTCGGCGATCATCGCGCCCAGCTGCTGGTCGCCGCCCAGGGGTCCCGAGCGCAGCTTCGTGATGGGGCGCGGCTCGGGGCCGCCTTCCTCCTGAGCCCGCCTGGCCAGCGTCTCCTCGATCAGGCGACCGGTCGTCCCGGTGCAGACGATATGGTGGTCGGCCAGCGTCCCGTAGTTGAAGGCCACCCACTCGGCCAGGTCCTGCTTGCGGTGGTCGTGGGCGACCAGGCCGATGGTCTTGGTGTGGGCGGCCGGGGTGGGCGCCTGGTGGTAGGACGCGGTGCGGTCCATGGTGAACGCTCCTGTCGGGCGAAGGGCGCGTGCGCCGGCGCACGCGCCGGCCGGGTGGCCGGATGCCGTGGCTCAACGATTCGACGGTTCAGTATAGCGCCGCGGCGCCCGCGAGGCCTGCATTCTTCCCGCGTGCGATTTCCGGACTCGCAGACTCCCCACCATGGTAAGATGTCCCCGATACCGTCCCCACCAATGGCGCCATGGAGGTTCCATCCATGATCCGGCCGTTTCCTGTCCGCGCGCGCCTGTCGCTCCTGCTGCTCGTGGTGCTGTGCCCGGCTCTGCCTGCGGCCGGCGCCGATGAGTTCTGGATCGACCGGCTCTCGATCTCCTTTGACGACGAGTACTTCATGCCGTGCGCCTATTCCGGGACGCCGTTCGTGCCGTTGACGATGTACCTCGTCCTGACGGAACCCTCTTTCGCCGAACTGCACGGGTGGGAGGCCGCCATCCGGCGGCACGACGGCTCGGCGCCGGTGGTCATGTCGGCCTCCCTGGGGTTGGGCGGAGAGAACGTCGGGCTTGCGCCCGAATTCAGGGTCTCGTACCCGTCGCCGGTGCCGACGACGGCATGGATGGTGCTGGCGACGGTGCAGGTGCTGCCGTTCTCCTGGGCGGAATGCCTGGTGCTGACCGGCCTGCGCAGCCCGGCCATGCCGGACGAACGGCCGCTGGTCTGGCCGGCGGCGGGAACGCCGATGGTCGTCACCCGCCATGCGCTGTGGCCCAACGGCGCGACGGCGGGAACCGGCGGCTGCGCCGCCATTCCCGAATCCGAGGACTGGTGCGCCTCGGTGGTCGCGGACGAGGCTGTCAGCTGGGGCGCGGTCAAGGCTCGCTATCGTTGAGCGGGGAGGGTCGGCGCTTGCGCCGGCGCAAGTCGCGCCGGCTCCCTCGTCACTTGACGAGCGTCATACGTGTCGTGCTCGCCGTGCCGGCCGCCTCCAGCCGCGCCAGGTAGGTGCCGGCGCCGACGATGCGGCCGGCGTCGTCGCGGCCGTCCCAGACCACGGAATGCGCGCCCGCGTCCTGATGACCCGACAGCAGCGCGCGCACGCGGCGGCCTGACAGGTCGAACACGTCCAGGCTCGCGAGGCCGGGCGCCGGCAGTTCCAGGCGGATGGTGGTCGACGGGTTGAAGGGGTTGGGCTGGCACGGGTCCAGCGCCGGCAGGGCGGGCGCGCGCCGATCGGCGATGTCGGGCGCGGCGATGCAGCCGATGTCGAGCGCGCCGACGCGGCCGCAATTGTCGGCGTCGCCGCGGTTCTTCGGCAGGCAGGGCGACAGGTCGGCCAGGCGGTAATTGTCGGCGTTCTGATCGCAGAAGCGCGGATCGGCCGCGAAGTTGCCCGCGGCGCCGGCTTGCCCGGCGATGGGGCCGGTCCAGTCGCCGCCGCCGTTGCCGTAGAGGTTGCTGCAGCTGAGGACCGCGTCCGGCGCCACCGCGCAGTCGACGGCCGCGCCCAGGTTGAAGGCGATGAGCGCGCGTTCGAGCTCGATGCGCACGGCCGAGCCGATCATCAGGCCGGCGCCGTTGCCCGTCAGCGTCGATTCGCGGACGATGATGCGCGTGCCGGCGACCGGATCCGGCGGCGTGGTCACGCGGATGCCGGGCCCCGTGTTGCGGTAGATGAGCGTGCCGGCAACCAGGTTGTCGTGGTGCGGCCCCGACGCGAAGCTGATGCCGCTGCCGCCGTTGCCGTAGATCTCGCAGTTCCTGATCGTCACCGGCTGCCAGCGCTTTGCCGCTTTCGCGGGTCCGCTGCCGATGGCGATGCCGTCGCCGGCGTTGTCGCGGATCAGGCATTCGCTGATGCCGTGAATGGCGTCGAAAGCAGTCAGGATGCCGGGCCCGCCGTTGCCGTAGATCTTGCTGCCGGTCACAAAGTCCCACTGGCTGCCCGCGGTGTTGATGCCGCCGGCAAGATTGTCGCGGACGGCGCCCCGCGTGACCGAGACCCCGCGGTCGAAGGAGGCCAGGGACATGACGCCCCAGCCGCCGTTGCCCGCCACGTCGCAATCGACCAGTTCGACGTGCCCGGCCGGGGCCTGGTGCAGCAGGCCGTCGCCGCCGTTGCCGAGCAACTCGCAGGCGACCAGTCGCAGGGCACCGAAGGCGGCCAGCGACCAGAGATGGGCCGTGACAACGCCGGCGCCGCTGTTGTCGCGGAAGGTGGTGCCGGTGATGACGCCGCCCTGCGCACCGTAGTGGAAACGCGCGCCGATGCCGCCACGGCGGACGAGGCTGCGCTCCATCTCCAGGCGCCCGCCCGGGCCGCCGACGTCGACCCCGACGGCGCAGCTGTCCAGCACGCAGTTGACCACACGGGCGAAGCTGTTCTTGACGACCACGCCGCGCGCTGCCCCCACCACGGTCAAGTCGGCGATGAGGGCGCCGCCGGTCTCGCCGCTCACCAGCACGAAGCCGTCGCCGCCGCCGGCGAACAGACGGCAGTTCGCGCGCCGGCCGCTGCGCGAGCGCACGGTGAGATCCTTGCCGCGGAAGTCGACCAGGCTGTTGCCGGGACCGATGTAGTCTCCGTCGGCCAGCAGCACGATGTCGCCGGCGGCCGCCAGGTCGACCGCGCGCTGGATGGTGGCCAGCGGATGCGTGATGGAGCCGGCGTCCGAATCGTGGCCGTCCGGGGCCACATGCCAGGCCGATGCGGCGGCTGCAGGCGACGACGCCGGCGCGGCCAGCGCGGCAAGCGCGGCAAGGGCGAGCAGTGCCGTCGGCAGGCGCGCACCGTTCGTTCGGGAGGCAGAGGGCATGGACCGGACTCCTTCGTCATCCAACATGGTCCTCACGCTCTTCCGCGGCTGCCAGTCGAACAGCTTGGCGCCGACCGAACGGGCGCGCAGTCGCAGGTCTGAACTGGGCGATTCCAGGATGGCATTCCATTGATGGACCCGACCGCATCCCCCGAAGCGGGCGAGAACACGATCATACCACAGATGACGTGGGCTGTCGAGTGGAGCGCGTTCGCCGTCGCAGAGCGCGCGGTCGATTTCGCCCAAGCGATTGTCGTTGTGCGGATTAGCCGGCGACCATCCCGGCTGTCGGAACGGCAGCTGTGCGACAATGTGTCATGTCAAAACGGCTTGTTGGCCGGGGGGCGCTTGTGTGTGCGGTATACAGATACGAGGGGGCCTGTTTGTATCTTATTTTACGACAACAAGTTGAACGCCGCCATGTCGCGACGTCTTCCCGGCATCGAAGCTGCAAGGGCTTGCCTGAGCAACCAATGACGCGAACCGCGCCGTGGGCGCCCGGAGGACCTTGCCCGATGAAGAACCTGACCGTCAACGCCATGGAGACCCTGCAGCGCGCCCAGGCCAAGGCGTACGAGCTGAGCCACGCCCAGCTGGAGCCGCTGCACCTGCTGTGGGCCATGCTGAGCGAGACCGGCCTGGCGACCAACGTCCTGCGGTCGCTGGAGCTGGACCCGCAGCTTGTCGCGCGCACCGCCGAGAAGGAGCTGCAGTCGCTGCCGCGCGTGCAGGTCAAGGATGTGCCCGCGCCCAGCCGCGAGCTGCAGATGGTGCTGCTGGAGGCGGACCAGTTGGCGGGGCGGGCAAGTAAGGGCTCGGGCGGCGATGGCGCCGCGACGATGACCGGCACGCGCGAGCTGCTCCTGGCCGTCGCGGCGGACAAGGGCCGCGCCGGCAGCGTGCTCAAGACGTTCGACGCGACGCCGGCGAAGATCGCCCGCGCGCTGGAGCAGATGGGCGCCGACCAGGCCTACCAGGGCGACGACGAGAGCGGCGTCGGCGACGCGGGCGACAGCGCGCTGGGCAAGTACGCGCGCGACCTGTGCGCGGCCGCGCGGGCCGGGAAGATCGACCCGATCATCGGGCGCGACGAGGAGATCCGCCGCGTGGTGCAGATCCTCAGCCGGCGCACCAAAAACAATCCCGTGCTGATCGGCCTGCCGGGCGTGGGCAAGACCGCGGTGGTGGAGGGGCTGGCGCGCCGCCTGGTGGAGGGCGACGTGCCGGAGGGCCTCAAGGGCAAGCGGCTGCTGGCGCTGGACATGGGCGCGCTGATCGCCGGCACCAAGTACCGCGGCGAGTTCGAGGACCGCCTCAAGAAGGTCATCAAGGAGGTGACCGAGCAGGAGGGCGAGATCCTGCTGTTCATCGACGAGATGCACACGCTGGTGGGCGCCGGCGCGACGGGCGGGGCGATGGACGCCTCGAACATGCTCAAGCCGGCGCTGGCGCGCGGCGAGCTGCACTGCGTGGGGGCCACCACCATCGACGAGTACCGGCAGCACATCGAGAAGGACCCGGCGCTCGAAAGGCGCTTCCAGCCGGTGATGGTGGAGGAGCCGACCTGGGAGCAGGCGGTGGCGATCCTGCGCGGGCTGAAGGACCGCTACGAGGTGCACCACGGCATCCGCATCACCGACGGCGCCATTGTCGCGGCGGTGAAGCTGTCGCAGCGCTACATCGCCGACCGCATGCTGCCGGACAAGGCCATCGACCTGATGGACGAGGCCGCCAGCCGGCTGCGCATGGAGATCGACTCGGTGCCCAGCGAGGTGGACGACCTGCAGCGGCAGCGCAACCAGCTGGAGATGGAGCGGCTGGCCCTGCAGGAGGAGACCGAGCGGACGGCGGTGGCGCGGCGCGAGGTCATCGACCGCCAGCTGGGCGAGCTCAAGGACGAGCTGGCGAAGGTGCGCGCGCGGTGGGAGCAGGAGAAGCAGGCCATCGACGCGATCCGCGCGCTGCAGAAGGCGCAGGAGGACATGCTGCTGGAGCTGGAGGCGGCCGAGCGCCGCGGCGACCTGGCGCGCGCCAGCGAGCTGAAGTACGGCGCCCTGAAGGCCGGCGAGGCCAGGCTGGAGTCCGCGCGCGCCGAGCTGAAGGCCATCCAGGGCGAGCACCCGCTGCTGAAGGAAGAGGTGGACGAGGACGACATCGCCGAGCTGGTGGCCCGCTGGACCGGCATCCCGGCGCAGCGCCTGGTGGAGGACGAGATGGCCAAGCTGCGCGAGCTGGAGCAGCGGCTGGGCGCGCGCGTGATCGGCCAGGACGAGGCCGTGGCGAAGGTGGCGCGCACGGTGCGCCGCGCCAGGGCCGGGCTCACCGATCGCGGGCGGCCGCTGGGCTCGTTCCTGTTCCTGGGGCCCACCGGCGTGGGCAAGACGGAGCTCGCGAAGACGCTCACGGCCGAGCTGTTCGGCGATGAAACCCACCTCGTGAGACTGGACATGTCCGAGTACATGGAGCGCCACGCGGTGGCCCGCATGATCGGCGCGCCGCCGGGCTACGT
>CAYNPY010000102.1:0-11868 GCA_964399195.1 uncultured Fibrobacteraceae bacterium | reverse complement strand
CCCAAGGGCCTGGATGCGCGAATACGGCACCTGCCCGAGCGCGTTGAAGACGAAGCCGACCAGCAGGATCCGCAGGACCAGCGCCGACTCGGCGCCGTACGGCGGCCCCAGCCAGCGGTCGAGGAACCAGCCCGCGCCCACGAACAGCGGCACGGTGACCGCCAGGCAGACGGCCAGGAGGCCCCGGAACGCGCGGCGCGCCTCGCCGGCGGACGATTCCTGCAGCTGGCTGAAGAGCGGGAAGATCGTCCGCGCGACGGCGCCCGGGATGACCGACAGGCGGGCGGAGACCTCGGCCGGCGCCGCGTAGAACGCCACGCGCGCGGCGCCCAGGTAATTGGACAGGAGCAGGCGGTCGGCGTAGCCCATCAGCGGCGCCAGCAGGTTCGAGATGGCGATCCAGCCGCCGAAGTGGAAGAGGTCGTGCGCCGTCCTTCCGTCGAACTGGAACACGCCGGCGCCCAATCCCGCCCGGCAGGGCCGGTGGGCGGCCGCGAGCGTGATCACGCGCGCCACCAGCAGGGCCGCGAGCGCCGCGTCCAGCTGCGGGCGCGCCAATACCGCCAGGGCCGGCAGCAGGGTCAGGAGGATCCCGGTGACCGTCTTGACGACGCTCAGGCTGAGGAACTGCTGCTTGCCCTCCAGATAGGCGAACCAGACCAGGCTGAGCAGGTAGACCGGGACCACCGCCGCGGCCAGGCGCAGCGCGGCCACCGCGTCCGCGCTGGCGGCGGCCGAGACCTTCAGCAGCGACACCAGCTGCGGCGCGAGCAGCGCGCTCAGGGCGGCCACCAGGGCGCCGAGGGCCAGCACGATCCAGCCGGCGGTGCCGACGACCTTCCGATTGGCGGCCTCGTCGCCGCCGTTCATCGCCACGGCGCGGATCACCGCTCGCACCAGGCCGCCGTCGAACACGCCGGCGAAGCCCAGCGCGGAGAAGATCAGCATGAAGACGCCGAACTTCTCCACGCCCAGGACGCGCGCCATCACCGCCAGCGCGGGCAGCGCCACCAGCGACGGCACGACCAGTCCCAGCGCGTTCCAGAGCGAATTCCTGAACATCACCCGTTCCCGTGGCGGTGGCAGCGCGGAGGCCGGACCGGACTGTACACGATCGCGCGCGAACACGCCCCTGCGAATGCCGGCCCCGGGGGCCGTCGGCGCCACGCGCGGCGGAAACTAACGATTGCGGCCGCCCGCCACCACCCCTAAACTCCCGCGACCCGCGGCGCGCGGCGCAGGACCCGGCCGGCCGCGCCGAACCTCACTCGCGCGCGCCGGCGCACTGCGGACCCGCCCGGCACGGAAGAGCATGATGCCCCAGCTCCCCGCACAGGCCGGCGACCGGCGACCCGTCAGCGCCCGCAGGGCCGGCCTCGACTGGCAGCTGGCCTTCCTTCTGCTGATGCTCGCCTCCGGCTACGTGTCGATCGCGGTCAGCCAGCTGGCCCTGGGCCTGGCGCTCCTGGTCCTGCTCCGGCGCTGGGTCGCGCGGCGGCAGGCGCCGCCGCGCCTGGGGATCGAGCTGGCCGCGGCGCTGCTGGCCGGCTGGGCGCTCCTGATGATCCCCTTCTCCACCGATCCCGGCCAGTCCGCCGTCTACTACCGGCGCTTCTACCTGTTCGCGGCCCTGTGGGTGGCCGCGGCCGCCGCGACCACCGAGCGCCGCCGGACGCTCATGCTCTGGTTCCTGCTCGCGGGCGCCGTGGTGACCTGCCTGCACGATCAGGCGCAGTTGGTCATCCGCACGGGCGGCCTGTTCCGGCAGCGCCTCGAGGGCAACTTCAACGCGATGACCAGCGGCGTCCTGGTCATGATGGCGGCGCTGACGGCCGCCGGCTTCCTGATCGCGCCCGGCTGCCCGCGCCGCCGGCGCGCGCTGCTGGCCGCGGCGCTGGTGCCGCTGCTCCTGGCGCTGGTCATGATCATGACGCGCAGCGCCCAGATGGGTCTGATCGCCGGCGCGGCGGCGCTGCTGCTGGCGGTGCGGCCGCGCTGGTTCGCGGTGTTCGCGGCGGCGGCGGCGCTGGCGATCATCGGTTATGTCGTCGCCGGCGACAACCTTCCGCGCAGCGGGCCGCTCGGCCGCCTGCACCCGGACTATCTGCTGCGCGACCCGAACACGACGCTGCGCCTGGAGATGTGGCGCGGCGGCTGGGAGATGGTGCTGCGCCACCCCGTGACCGGCGTGGGCGACCGCGGCCTGGAAGAGATCAGCCCCGACTACTACACCAGCGCGCAGGGTCTCTACTTCGGCCACCTGCACAGCAACATCCCGCACATGGCGGCGATCTGGGGCGTGCCGGGGCTGCTCCTGGGCCAGGGCTTCCTGCTGGTGGGCCTGTGGCGGCTGCGCCAGGCCTGGCGGCGGCTGGCCCGCCGGCCGGGCAGCGCCGCGGCGCGGCCGGCGGCGACGGGCTGGGTGCTGGCCGGCATCGCGGTGTGGGCGGGGTTCTGGGTGGCCGGGCTGACCGACTGGTACTTCGGCGACGCGGAGCCGATGCTGATCTACCTGGCCATCCAGGGCGCGGCGCTGGCCCGCGTCGAGGACGCGCCGGAACCTGCCGCGGCCGGCTAGCCCGCGTCCGAACCGCCTTCGCGCCAGGGCCGCCCGCTCGCCGCCAGCAGCTGGCGGTACTCGGCCAGCAGCGCCGCCCACACCGTCTCCTGGCGGAACGCGGCCAGCACGCGCGCGCGGCCCGCGGCGCCGTGCCCGGCGCGCAGCGCGGGATCGCGCAGGTAGCGGTCCAGCGCCGCGGCCAGACCCGCCGCATCGCCGGCTGTGACCAGCGTCCCGGTGACGCCGTCGACCACCGCGTCGACGCAGCCCGGCACGCGCGTCGCCACGACCGGCAGCCCCATCGCGGCGGCCTCCATCGGCACCAGCGGGAAGCCCTCGCGGTACGTCGGCAGTGCCAGCACGTCCATCGCCGCGTAGCAGGGCGGCAGATCGAGCACCTCGCCCGCCAGGTGCACGCGCGGGTCCGCGCGCAGCGACGCCAGCACCGCGGGCGGCACCGGGTCGTCGGGCTCCGCGAGGCCGCAGGCCAGCAGGTGCAGCCGCGGCTCGGCGCGCGACAACTCGGCCCAGGCCTGCGCCAGCTCGACGACGCCCTTGTCGCGCACCAGCCTGCCGACGAAGCCCACGACCAGCGCCTCTTCCGGGATGCCGAACTGCGCGCGGCACGCCGCCCGCGCCGCGGCCCCCGCCCGCTCGGGCGAGAAGCGGCCCACCGCGTCGATGCCGTTGATGAGCCCGCCAGCGGGCACGCCCACGGGCTTGTCGCCGCACAGGCGCTCGCGCCGCGCCTCGTCGGCGACCGAACGGCTGACGCACAGCACGCGCGTGGCGGCGGCGCAGGCCAGGCGCTCGGCCGCGCGCAGCAGGCGGCGGCGCGCTCCGGTCGCGGTCAGGAAGGGCAGGCCGTGGATGTGGTAGATGCGGACCGGCACCCCCACCAGCCGCGCGGCCAGCATCGCCAGCAGGCCCGCCTTCGGCGTGTGGGCGTGGACGATGTCCGGCCGCAGGCGCCGCAGCAGCCGCGCCAGCCGAACGAGCGACACCAGGTCGGCCAGCGGCCGCGGCCGGCGCGCCATGGGCACCGCGTGGACGGGCACGCCCTCGCCGGCGGCGAACAGGTCCAGGAAGCGGCCGGGCGACGACACGGCCTCCACGCGCAGTCCCTGCGCGGCCATGTGGCGCGCCTGGCCGGTGAAGAAGGCCCACAGGGAATCGGGCACCGTGGTGACGTGCACCAGAAGCGGCGCTGATGGTGGCCGTGCCATGGTGCCGCGACGCCTCCTGCCCCGGTTGAGCCGCGCCTAGGCGGGCGGCCGCTGCGCGGCCTCGCCGGTCGGGCCCTGGAAATCGGGCACCAGCCCCAGCAGCTCGCGCCACAGCGCGTCGCGGTCACCCTCGCGCGCGGCGGCGATCAGCCGCGCGGCCGCCACCTGGACCGCCAGCGGGTCGATGGGCTGCCGGCGCGCCGCGAGCACGCCGGGGTTCGCGGTGCGCTCGGGCTGTTCGCCCTCGGCCCACAGCTCCTCGAAGAGCTTCTCGCCCGGGCGCAGGCCGATGTACTTGACCGGGATGTCGACGTCCGGGGTCAGGCCCGACAGGCGGATCATGCGGCGCGCCAGGTCGTCGATCTTCACCGGCTTGCCCATGTCCAGGATGAAGACGTCGCCCCCCTGCCCCATCGCGGCGGCGAACAGCACCAGCTGCACGGCCTCGGCGATGGTCATGAAGAAGCGCTCCATCGTCGGGTCGGTGACGGTGACGGGCCCGCCCTGGGCGATCTGCTTGGTGAACATCTCCACCACGCTGCCGGCCGAGCCCAGCACGTTGCCGAAGCGGATGATCGAGAACCGCGTGGTTCCCTGCGCCTGCTCCTGGCGGGCCAGCACCAGCTTCTCGGCCACCTGCTTGGTGGCGCCCATGACGTTGGTCGGGCGCACGGCCTTGTCGGTGGAGATCATGACGAAGCGCGCCACGCCGTGGCGGATCGCGGCCTCGGCCAGCTGGCGCGTGCCCAGCACGTTGTTGAGCACCGCCTCCTCGGGATGGAACTGCAGGATCGGGACGTGCTTGTAGGCCGCGGCGTGGAAGACGATCTCCGGGCGCGTCTGCGCGAAGAACCGCTCCAGCCGCGCCTCGTCGCGCATGTCGCCGAGCAGGAACTCCAGTTCGGCGCGGGCGCCGCCGTCCTTCAACTCGCGTTCGATCCGGAACAGCCCGTTCTCGTCCTTGTCCAGGCAGGCCAGGTAGGCGGCGCCGCCGGCCTCGACCTGGCGGCACAGCTCCGAGCCGATGGAGCCCGCCGCGCCGGTCACCAGCACGCGCCGGCCGCGCAGCAGCTCGCCGATCACGGCCTGGTCACCCACGATGGGGCGCCGGTTCAGCAGGCTGGTGGTCGAGAAGTCCTCCACCCGCCTGACCCCCGGCGTGTCGCTCTCCATGATCTCCCAGAAGCTGGGCACCGACTTGAGCGGCAGGCCGGTCTCCTGGCAGAGCCCCAGGATGCGGTACATCTGTGTGGTCGTGGCCGAGGGGATGGCCAGCACCAGCACCTCGGCCTGCACGCGGCGGGCCACGTCCGCGATCTCGTCGATGCCGCCCAGCACCGGCACGCCGCGGATGCGCATGCCGCGCGCGCCGGCGTTGTCGTCGACGATGGCCACCGGCTTGAAGCCGCCCAGGCGCGGCGACTGCATGGCCTCGATGGTCAGCGCCCCGGCGTTGCCGGCGCCGATGACCAGCGCGCGGCGCCGCGGCGCGCGGTTGCCCAGGTGGTCGGCCGGGCCGCCGATCAGGCGGTAGGCGAAGCGCCCGGCCGAGACCAGGCCCAGGCACAGCACCATGTCGATGGCGAGGGTCGAGAGCGGGAAGCCGCCGGGCCGCCGCCAGAACGCCCACAGCGCGACGATGATCAGCGCGCTGCTCGAGAACACGCTGAACACCAGCGGCGGCAGGTCCTCGATGGAGGCGAAGCGCCAGGACTGGCGGTGGACGCCCGTCAGCCAGAAGAACAACAGGCGCAGCGGGACGGTGACCAGCAGCATCGCCAGCCACCACATCTGCCACTGCGCCAGGACGGCCGGCAGCACGGACTCGAAGACGACGAAGCGCAGGACGAACGACGCCGTCACCGAGACGGCCGAGAGCACCCCGAAGAACAGCAGCGTGAACAGCAGCCGGTGGGCGCGCACGAAGGCCGTCAGACGGCCCTCGTCGCGCAGCAGCCGCGCGCCGGCGCCGCGCAGTCGCGCCCGCGCCCCGCCGCCTGCCGCCGAATGCGTCACCGCGCCGCCACCGCCAGGACCTTCTTCACGGCGGCGACGGTGTCGGCCATGTCCTGCGGTCCGAGCGTGGGGTGCACCATGAACATCAGGCTCGTCGCGCCCAGTTCGGCGGCCACGGGAAACCGCGCGGCCGGCTCCATGCCGGTGCCGGCGAACGCCTTCTCGCGGTAGATCTCCGGGCACGAGCCCATCCAGCAGGGGATGCCCTCGCGGTTGATGGCGTGCTTGACGCGGTCGCGGTCCCAGCCCTCGCGCAGCGCGGCCGGCCGCACGAACGCGTAGAACTTGTACCAGGCGTGCTCGACGTGCGGCGGCGGCGCGGGCACGCGGAGCCCCGGCGTCCCGGACAGGCCGGCCAGGAGCGTGTTCGCGTTCTCGGTGCGGCGGCCGTGCCACCGGTCCAGCCGCTCCAGCTGGTTGAGGCCCAGGGCCGCCTGCATCTCGGTCAGCCGGCCGTTGGTGCCGAACCCCTCGTGCACCCACTTGAAGCCCGGCAGGCTCTCGGTCTCGGCCATCGCGCGCCGGCTCTTGCCGTGCTCCTTCAGCGACCAGACGCGGTCGAACAGGCCGTCGTCGTCGGTGACCAGCATGCCGCCTTCGCCGCCGGTGGTGATGATCTTGTCCTGGCAGAACGAGAACACCCCGACGTGGCCGAAGCCACCGACGGGCCGGCCCCGGTACCGCGCGCCG
The DNA here is from genome assembly GCA_964399195.1 of uncultured Fibrobacteraceae bacterium. Taxonomy (GTDB): domain Bacteria; phylum Krumholzibacteriota; class Krumholzibacteriia; order LZORAL124-64-63; family LZORAL124-64-63; genus CAINDZ01. The sequence goes on along the minus strand of CAYNPY010000102.1, from coordinate 5,376 downwards.
TGGGCCTGGGCGCAGTCCTCGATCACGCTCAGGCCGTGCCGGCCGGCCAGCGCCATGATCGGGTCCATCTCGCAGGGCCAGCCGGCCAGGTGCACGACGATGACGGCCTTCGTGCGCGGCCCGACGTGCGGCTCGATGGTCTCGGCGGTGACGTTCTGCGAGTCGGGGTCCACGTCGGCGAAGACGGCGGTGGCGCCGCGCAGCACCGGCGCCGACGCGGAGGCCATGAACGAGCGCGAGGTGACGATGACCTCGTCGCCGGGGCCCACGCCCAGGGCCTGCAGCGCCAGCTCCAGCGCCACCGTGCCGTTGGCCAGCGCCACGGCGTGCCGCGTGCCGCAGTGCTCGGCGTAGGCCGCCTCGAAGGCGCGGCAGAGTTCGCCGGTCCAGTAGTTGATCCGGCCGGACTTCAGCACCTGCCCCACGGCGTCGATGTCGGCCGCCTCGAAGTGGGGCCAGGCGGGCAGCGGTGTGGACCGGACGGGCACCCCGCCATCGACCGCCAACGCCGAGCGCTGCATCTGTGTCCCTTCCATCGTGGCTGCCTCTTTCCGTGGCCGGGCGCGCGGCTCAACCGCCGCCGCCGGCGTCGTTGCCCCGGAACGCGTCCATCGTCGCCCGCCCCTCCTGGTGGATGCCCTCCCGGCGCAGCACCAGCCCCAGCGTGCGAAACAGAATCCGCAGATCGAGCGCGAGGCTGCGGTGTTCGACGTACCAGACGTCCATCTCCAGGCGCGCGGGCCAGTCCACGGCGTTGCGCCCGTTGACCTGGCTCCAGCCGGTCAGCCCCGGCCGCACCTCGTGCCGCCGCGCCTGGCGTTCGTCGTACAGCGGCAGGTACTCCATGAGCAGGGGCCGCGGCCCCACCAGGCTCATGTCCCCGCGCAGCACGTTCCACAGTTCCGGCAGCTCGTCCAGGCTGGTCGCCCGCAGCCAGCGGCCGAAGCCCGTCAGGCGCTCGCCGTCCGTCAGCAGCCGGCCGTGCGCGTCGCGGGCGTCGGTCATCGTCCGGAACTTCACCAGCCGGAACGGGCGGCCATGATACCCCGGACGCTGCTGGACGAACAGCACCGGCGCGCCCATATTCAACCGGACCAGGACGGCGATGACGGCCAGCGGCACGGCCAGCACGGTCAGGCCCAGGGCCGCGGCCAGGAAGTCCAGCAGTCGCTTCACGGCCATCGCCTCAGGGCCATCGCCTTCCCGCCCGCGCGCCGGCAGACCGGCCGGCGGCGCGCGAATCCGGTTCAATGTGCCGCCGCGGGCCGGGAAACTCAAGCCCAAGGCTGCATGGTAACCGCTGCAACCAGGAGGCACAATCCATGTCGTGCAAGCGCCTCGTCGTGGTGGGCGCGGGCGGCTTCGCCCGCGAGGTGGAGTGGCTGGCCCGGGAGATCACCGCCGCCCGCGGCGATCGGGAGTCGTACGCGTTCGTCGGCTACGTGGTCAGCGACCCGGCCGCTGCGTCCCCCCGCGACAGCCGCGAGCAGATCCTGGGCGACCTGGACTGGCTGGCCACCCACCGCGACGCATGGGACGCGCTGGCCATGGGCATCGGCAACCCCGGACCGCGCCTGCGCGTGGCGGGCGAACTGGAGGCGCGCTGGGGCCCGGAGTGCTGGCCGACCTTGGTCCACCCCACGGCGCGGATGGACTGGGCCTCCTGCCGGCTGGGGCACGGGGTGACCGTCTGCGCGGGCGTGATCGGGACGGTGAACCTCGAACTGGCGCCGTTCGCGATGGTCAACCTGGCCGTCACGATCGGCCACGAGGCGCGCATCGGCCGCGGCGCCTGCCTGAACCCGACGGCGAACATCTCCGGCGGCGTGGTGCTCGGCGACGGCGTCCTGGTGGGGACCGGCGCCCAGGTCCTGCAGTACGTCGAGGTCGGCGACGGGGCCACCGTGGGCGCCGGCGCCGTGGTGGCCAAGGCGGTCTCTGCGGGCGTCACCGTGGTGGGCGTGCCCGCCCGGCGGCTGGCGCCGCCCGCACCGTAGGCCAACGGCGACTTCAGCGCGCGCTCTCGACCAGCTCGATGAGCTGCTCCAGCTCCGCGTCCAGCTCGCCCGCGACGGCGGGCGCCGGCGCGGCGGCCGGGCGCGGGCGCGGCAGCGCCAGCGGCTCGTCCCACAGCGGCACGTTGCTGATCTCCGGCGCGTCCAGCAGCAGTTCGCCGGCCGTGATCGCGCGCGTGGATTTCCACGGCGAGATGGTCTCCAGGATGGTCCACACGTCGCGCAGCAGCGGGTCGCGCAGGCTCTCCTCGTACATGGCCAGCTTGCGGGGCATGACGCGGTCGATGTAGAAGTCGCGCGCGCGGGCTGCGGGCGCGGCGGCCAGGATCGTCTCCTCCGACCGGAAGGCCAAGGTGGCCCGGTGCGTGATGCCGGGCCGCACGTCCAGGATGCGCGCGTACTGCTCGGGGAACAGCGCGGCGAACTCCGGCACCTCGGGCCGCGGGCCGACCAGCGACATCTCGCCCTTCAGGACATTCCACAACTGCGGCAGTTCGTCCAGGCGGGAGCGGCGCAGCAGGCGCCCGAGCGGCGTGATGCGCGGGTCCCCGCCGGCGGTGACGCGGGCGCCGCGCCGATCGGCGTCGGCGACCATCGAGCGGAACTTGTAGAGGCGGAACGTGCGGCCGCCGCGGCCGAGCCGCTCCTGCCCGAACAGCGCCGGGCCGGGGCTGGTCAGCCGCACCGCCAGCGCGATGGCGGCCATCAGGGGCGCCAGGACCAGCAGGCCGCAGGCGGCCGCCGTGGCGTCCAGGAGTCGCTTGCCCATCCATCCCTCCGTGGGTCGGGCGAAAGCTCAAACGATCTGTCTCGACGATCGCAGCCTTCGAGGTGCATATACGGCCGATCTTTACCATAGGAGCTAAAGCAAGCGTTGTACCGCGATCGCCGACACACACCCGTGCCAAGGTCCGTCTTGCACAAGTGTAATATCGGCATGGTGATGCAGGTGGCGCGGCAATGCAAGCAGAAAAACCGGACCCGGGGAATTCAGATCGCAATCGTAGGAGTCGGCGGGCCAAACGCGGCCAGGGGCGGCCAAGGACCGGGCGCCGGCGGGGCGCTCAGCCCGGCCGCGTCTGCTCCTCCAGGCGCGCCAGGTAGGCCAGAGCCTCCTCGCGCGAGGTGCCGCACATCTCCGGCAGCGGCCTGAGGCGGTCGCAGACGGCCGGCCGCTCGGGCAGGCCGTACAGCGCGCAGCGCAGGTCCGCGGTCAGGTGCGGGCACGGCACGCCGGCGGGCTTGCCGCCGGGCAGGCCCGGCAGGGGCGAGCTGATGCTGATCGCGACGCAGCAGGCGGCGCAGCCGGGGCGGCAGTCCATGCTACGGGTAGCGCCGACGGGTATCGGCCAGCGAAAGAAGCAGCAGCTTCTCCAGCACGCCCAGGTCGATGTCGGCCAGGCGCTTGAAGTACAGGCAGGCCTTCGAGGCGCGGTGCCGACCCAGCCTGTCCAGCAGCGGCGCCGCGCCCTCCAGCCCCGGCAGCAGGTAGACCACCAGTTCGGCCCCGCGCGAGGCGAACCCCATCACGCACATGTCCCCTTCGTGCCCGCTGGCGTACCGGTAGTGGTAGCTGTCGAACCCGACGATGCTGGGCCCCCACATCACGGGCTTCTTCCCGGTGATGGCGGTCATCAGCTTGACCAGGGCGCGGCAGTCCTGCCGGCGCTGTGGATCAGGCATGGCGGCGATATGGGAGGCGGCGCTGACCTTGGTGGGCTGGGTCTTGAGTTCGTACTTCTTCTTCGGGGCGGGCTTCCTGGTGGTGGCTTTCCTGGCTGTTGCCTTCCTGTCTGCGGCAGGCCTGGTCGGTGCCATGCGGGGCTCCTGTCAGCGGGTCGTGACTGCCATGGGCGAAGCGGCCGTCGCGATCGCCTCCCGGACATCCGATATGGGTAGCTGCAACGCGGCCCGGCGGCCAGCGCGGACGGTCAGGGCGCGGCCGGGCCGGGGGCCACGCGGGCGCGCAGTACCGTCGTGCCCTCTTCGCCGAGTTCCCGGAGGTACACGCGTCCGCCGGCGCCGCTGCCGACCACCACGAGCAGGCCATCCCGCTCGTGGCGCGCCAGCAGATTCAACTCGGCATCGTAGAGGCACAGCAGGGAACGGCGGTGCTCGGTGTCGTCCCACCGCATGGCGCTGACCAGCACCTGCCCGCCGGACAGCACCGCAATGCCGGTCGTCATGCTGGTGATGCGGTACGTCGTCCGGTCGCCCTTCACCTCGGGCATCTCCGGTTCGGTGACGAACCCCATGCCCCCGGCCTCGGTCTGGCGCAGCACCTTGCCGTCGAGGTCCAGGAGACGGACCGCGTACGGCGCCATCTGCGCGTAGCACAGCCGTCCGCCCGGCGCCGCGGCCACGTACCCGCCCCCATAGACGTTCTCGATGTGCGCCGGAAGGTCGCGCGCGGCCCCGTACGAATCGCAGAACGAGCGCAGGTGCGAGCCGCCGGCGTCGTGAAGGTGGATCGTCAGGTGCCTGCCGGGGTCGATCGCCGCCACAGCCAGGCCGCCCCCCTGGACGATCGCCAGCGAACGTGCGATGCGGACGGGGTGCGCCCTCTGGTGGGTGGCGGCATGCCGCAGCTCGGGCGTCAACACCTGCACGCGCCCTCCCATGCCCGCGACATGGACCCGATCCAGCGGGTCGATGGCGATCGTCGGCATCACCATCAGGTCACCTGGTCCCTCCCCTGCGGCGGTCAGAGTGGTCAGCAGGGCGCCGTCCGGGCCGAACTTGTGGAGCGCCGGCGCCTTGCTGTCCATGACATAGATGTTGCCTCGTGAGTCCTCGACCACGCTGGAAATGCCGTCGAGGATGTACTCGTCCTCGGTCCCGGGGCCGCCCAGGACCAGGTCTGGCGCAATGGTCAGAGAAGGGACGGGGTCCGAGGCGCGGGCGGGTGGCGGCGTGGCCAGAGCCACGGCCAAGGGTGCAAGCAGGGTGGCGCAGGCCGCTGCGCATCGCTTCGCGTGTGTCATCATCATGGGCGCCCCTTCAAGAAGACCGCATCGGTGGCCGCCGCCCGGTGCCGGTGCTGCGCGATCGCCCGGTACTCCGGCGAATCGTACCAGGCGCGCGCGGCCGCCTCGTCCGGGAACGCGATCAGCACCGTGCGCGAGCAGGGCCAGTCGCCCTCGAGCACCTGCGGCGACTCGTCGACGGCCAGCACGCGCGCGCCGAAGCGGGCCAGAGGCTCGTCGGTGCCTTCCAGGTAGCGGGCATAGCCGGCGGGGTCGTGGATGGTCACGCGGGCGAGGAAATAGCAGGTCATCGGAACTCCTCGACGAGGGCGCGCAGGTCCGGCAACGAGTCGCCGAGGGCTTCGCAGACTTCGGCCAGGAAGTCGGGGCGGCTG
>CAYNPY010000101.1:0-12185 GCA_964399195.1 uncultured Fibrobacteraceae bacterium | reverse complement strand
AGTTCGAGGACCTCGCCGTGGTCGAACCAGCGGATCATGATGCCGTCGCACATGCGGCTGAGCACCTTGGCCACGTCGTGGACCGACTCGCGCGTGCCCATCCCGATCTCCTTGTCGGTGATGAACATCGTCTGGCCGCCGAGCTGCCGGAAGGCCACCTCGAAGCTGACGCGCGTGCGCAGGCTGGGCTTGGCGAACACGCAGGCCAGCACGCGGTTCGGGTGCGTGTGCGGCAGCGTATGGGCGCGCGCCAGCGGCTTGGTCCGCTTCGCGAGGTCGAGGATGGCCCGCAACTCGGGCAGCGTGTAGTCGTCGATGTGCAGGAAGTCACGCTTGTCCGCCACGTCCGGCTCCTTGCGCCTGGGTTCACTGGGCCGCCGGCCGCGCCGGCGTCCCCCGAAAATAGCCGCTCCGGGCCCGCCGTCCAGCCCCGTCGCGTCAGAGGATGTAGCGCGTCAGGTCCTCGTCCCGCACGATCGCGCCCAACCGCTCGCGAACGAACGCCCCGTCCACGGCCAGGTCGTCGCGCCGCGTTTCCGGCACCTCGTAGAGCACGTCGTCCAGGAGCTGGGCCAGGATGGTCTGCAGGCGCCGGGCGCCGATGTTCTCCAGCCGCCGGTTCAGCTCCGCGGCGATCCCGGCCAGTTCCTCCATGGCGTCGTCGGTCACGGTCAGGCGGCAGCCGTCGACCTCCAGCAGGGCCTGGTACTGCCGCACGAGCGAGGACTCCGTGTCGCGCAGGATCCGCACGAAATCGGCGCGGTCGAGGCTCTGCAGCTCGACCCGGATGGGGAAGCGCCCCTGCAGCTCGGGGATCAGGTCGCTGGGCTTGCTCATGTGGAAGGCGCCCGCGGCGATGAACAGCACGTGGTCGGTGCGCACCGGCCCGTACTTGGTGCTCACCGTGGAGCCCTCGACGATGGGCAGGAGGTCCCGCTGCACGCCCTCGCGGCTGACGTCCGGCCCGCCGCCGCCGCCGCCGCGCTCGCCGGCGATCTTGTCGATCTCGTCCAGGAAGATGATGCCGCCGTTCTCGACCAGTTCGACCGCCTCGGCCGCGACCTGCTCCTGGTCGAGCCGCTTCTCGGCCTCCTGCTCGCGCAGGAGCTTGCGGGCCTTGGCCACCGAAACCCGGCGCTCGTGGCGCTGCCGCGGGAACATGCCGCGCAGGCTTTCGCCGATGGAGGCGTCGAATTCCTCGCCGGCGGAAGTGAAGATGTTCGCCAGCGGCAGGCGCTGCTGCTCGCTGGTGACGGTCACCTCGCGGTCGTCCAGCACGCCTTCCCGCAGCTGCGCGCGGATCTTTTCGCGGCTGCGGTCCCAGCGCGCCTGCCGCTCGGGGTCGTCCTTCAGGCCGGCCAGCGGCGGGAACAGGATGTCCACCAGCTGTTCCTCGACCGCGGCGTCGATCTGGTCGGCGTGCCGCGCCTCCGCGCGCCGCCGCACCAGCGCGATGCCCGCCTCGACCAGGTCGCGCACCATGGAATCAACATCGCGGCCGACGTAGCCCTTCTCGGTGAACTTCGTGGCCTCGACCTTCAGGAAGGGCAGGTCGGCGAGCTGCGACAGGCGGCGCGCGATCTCGGTCTTCCCGACGCCGGTGGGGCCGATGAGGATGATGTTGTTGGGCACCACCTCGCGCCGCGCCTCCGGCGGCAGCTGCATGCGCCGCCAGCGGTTCCGCAGGGCGATGGCCACGGCCTTCTTGGCGTCCGCCTGCCCGACGATGTAGCGGTCGAGCATCGCCACCGTCTGCGGGCAGGTCCAGGCCGCGCTCGCTTCAATCCGCCGGATCCGCATGGGCCTCCCCGCCGCCGTCCGTCTCGAGGATGGTCAGCCGGTCGTTGGTGTAGACGCAGATCTCGCCGGCGATCTGCAGCGCCTCGCGGCAGATCGCGGCGGCGTCCAGATCGGTGCGGCGGGCCAGGGCGCGGGCCGCCGCCAGGGCGTACGGGCCGCCGGACCCGATGGCCGCGATCCGGTCGTCGGCCTCGATGATGTCGCCGGCGCCCGACACGGTGAAGATGTCGTTGCGGTCCATCACCACCATCATCGCCTCGAGGCGGCGCAGCACGCGGTCGCTGCGCCACTCGCGGGCCATCTCGACGGTGGCGCGCTTGAGGTGGCCGCGGTAGCGTTCGAGGTGGCCCTCGAACTTCTCGAACAGGGAGAAGGCGTCGGCCGCGCCGCCGGCGAAGCCGACCAGCACCTGCCCGCCGAACAGGCGGCGGACCTTCACGGCGCCGTGCTTGACCGCCGTGGCGCCGAGGGTCACCTGCCCGTCGCTGCCGATGGCGCCGCGGCCGTCGCGCAGGACGGCCAGCACCGTGGTCGAGCGGATCCGCATGGACTTCCTTCCGGCCGGGGTTCAGCCGCCGCGGCGGGTGCGGGCGCGCGGGTGGGCGGCCTCGAAGCTCGCCCGCAGCCGGCCGCGGCCCAGGTGCGTGTAGATCTGCGTGGTCGACAGGTGGCGATGCCCGAGCAGTTCCTGGACGACGCGGATGCCGGCGCCGCCGTCCAGCAGGTGGGTCGCGAAGCTGTGCCGCAGCGTATGCGGGGAAACACCGGCGACCTGCGCCAGTTCCCCGGCGTAGCGCGCGACCAGGGCCTGCACCGTGCGGCGCCCGATGCGTCGGCCCGGCCGCCCCTCGAACACGGGACGCCCCGCGTGGGCGCGCCCCAGCGCGCCGTCGCGCAGGTCGCGCCAGACGCCCGGTTCCAGGACCCCGCCCAGATGGGCGGCCAGCGCCTCGCCCGCGCAGCCGGCCAGCGGCAGCACGCGCTCGCGGTTCCCCTTGCCGAGCACGCGCACCCTCTGCTGCGGATAGTCCAGGTCGCCCAGATCCAGGCCGGTGACCTCGGCCAGCCGCAGACCCAGGCCGTAGATCACCTCCAGCAGCGCGCGGTCGCGTCGGCCGCGCGGGGTGGCGGGATCCGGCAGTTCGAGCAGCCGCGCGGTCAGGTCCGCGTTCAGGTCGTGCGGCAGGTCCCGCCGGCGGCCCCCCCGGCCCACGCTCAGATTGCCCGGCACGTCGGCGACTTGCGCGGTCAGCTTCAGGTAACGGTAGAAGGAGCGGATGGCCGCCAGGTGCCGGTCCAGGGTGGACGGGCGGCAGCCGCGCCGCCGCAGCGCGGCCAGGTGGGTGCGGATCAGGTCCCGCTGCCCGGCCAGGCGCGGCCACTGGGCGCGGCCTGCCGGCTCCTGCAGCAGCCCGGACGCCGTCGCGGTGGCCAGGAAGTCGCGGACATCGCGCCCGTAGGCGGCCACGGTGCGCGGGCTCAGCCCGCGCTCGATGCCCAGGTGGTCGAGGTACGGTTGCAGCGGATCCACGGCGCAGGTTCCCTCCCGGCCCGGCGTTGCGCCGGCGTCGCATCCGGCCGGCGCGCCGGAACCTACCACCGCCCGCCGGGGCTGGCAAGCGGGCCGCGCCGACCGTGGAACTCGCCGTCAGCCGCGCAGAAGTTCCGCGAGCGCGGGCGCGGCCAGCCACGCGGCCAGCTCGCGGCGCGAGACCTCCGCGCGCGCCAGCTTCCGCTCCCGCTTGTCGCGCACCGGCTCGGGCAGGTCCGGCAGCAGGCCGAAGTTCGCGTTCATCGGCGTCAGCCGCTCCGTGGTGCGGTCGAAGAGGAAGCCGCCCAGGAGCGAGCCGAGGATGGTTGCCCGCGGCAGCGGCGGCAACGGCAGGCCGCGCCGCCGGGCCGCCGCCTGCCAGGCCGTGTACAGTCCCGAGGCGATCGACTCCACGTAGCCCTCCACGCCGGTCATCTGCCCGGCGACCAGCACGTCCGGCCGCCCGAGCAGCGAGAAGTCCGGCGCGCAGCAGCGCGGCGTGTCCAGGTAGAAGTTGCGGTGCAGCTGGCCGTAGCGCACGAACTCCGCATTCCGGAGCCCCGGGATCAACCGCAGCACGCGCCGCTGCTCGCCCTGCTTGAGCCGCGTCTGGAAGCCGACCAGACCGTACAGGGTGCCCTCGCGGTTCTCCTGGCGCAGCTGCACGACGGCGTGCGGGCGCGGGGCGCCCGGGCGCGGATCGCGCAACCCCACCGGGCGCAGCGGGCCGAAGGCCAGCGAGCGCGGCCCCGAGGCGGCGATCTCCTCGATCGGCTGGCAGCCGGCGAACAGCTCGCCGCGGTCGAAGGCGTGCACCTCCGCCTTTTCGGCGGCCAGCAGTTCGCGGCACAGCAGCTCGTACTGCTCGCGGTCCAGCGCGGCGTTGAGGTAGTCGGCGTCGCCGCGGCCGTAGCGGGCCGCGCGGTAGAGCACGGAGAGATCCAGGGACTCGAGCGTGACCGTGGGCGCGATGGCGTCGAAGAAGTGCAGCGCCGGGCGCCCGGTGGCGCGGCCGATCTCCTCGACCAGGGCCGCCGTGGTCAGCGGCCCGGTGGCCAGCAGCCAGAGGTGGCCGTCCGCCGGCGGCAGCGCGTCGACCGGGCCGCGCTCGACGGCGACGCCGGCGGCGTCCAGCTGCGCCGCCACCTCGCGCGAGAAGGCCTCGCGGTCGACGGCCAGGGCGCTGCCGGCGGGGACCGAGCACGTCCGCGCCGCCTCCAGCAGCCGGCAGCCGAGCGCGTCCAGCTCCTGCTTGAGGACGCCGCTGGCCGTGGTCGGCTCGGTGCTCTTGAGGGAGTTGCTGCAGACGATCTGCGCCAGCGCGTCGCCGCGGTGCACGGGCGTGGACGCCGCCGGGCGCATCTCGCGCAGCGTCACCGGCACGCCCAGCCGGGCCAGCTGCAGCGCCGCCTCGCACCCGGCCAGCCCGCCGCCGACCACGGTCACGGCCGGCGCCGGCATCAGGCCTTCCCGGTACCGGGGGTGCGCGCGGCGGGCTTCTTCGCGGCAGCCTTCGCCGGCTTCGCGGTCGCCTTCTTGGCGGTCGCCTTCCTGGCGGTGGTCTTCTTCGCCGGCGCCTTCTTCGCGACCTTCTTCGCCGGCCGCCGCGGCGCCGCGCCGGTCGCCGGCGCTTTCTTCGCCGGACGCCGGCCGCGCGCGGGGCGGTCTCCGTTCTGCGCCGCGCGCTCGGCCGCGGCCGCCAGCAGCGCCACTGCCTCCTGCACCGTGACCTCTTCGGGGTCGGTGTCGCGACCGATGGTCCCGTTGACCTTGCCGTCGGTCACGTACGGCCCGTAGCGGCCCTTGCAGATGACCAGCGGCAGGCCGGTCTCCGGGTGCGGCCCCAGCTCGCGCAGCACCGGGCGGCGGTTCTTGTTGCGGATGCGGTCGAGGGCCTGCTCGAGCGTGATCGTGAACAGCTCGTCCACCGAGGCCACGCTGGCGAAGACGCGCTCGTGCTCGACGTAAGGCCCGAACCGGCCGAGTCCCGCCCGCACCGGCTTGCCGCTGGCCGGGTCCGTGCCGATGACGCGCGGCAGGCTGAGCAGGCGCAGGGCGTAGTCGAGGTCGATCGTCGAGAGGTCGGTCTTCGCGCCGAGGCTGATGCGCTTGGGCTTGGCGTCGCCCTCCTGCTCGCCCAGCTGCAGATACGGCCCGAAGGGGCCGGTCAGGACGTAGATGTTCTGGCCGGTCTCCGGGTGCCGGCCGATCGGCTCGCGCGAGCGGTCGCGCTGCGTGATCAGCTCCAGGGCGCGCGCCGGCGTCAGCTCGTCGATCAAGAGGTCGACCGGCACCGTGGCGCGCCGCTCCTCGTCGCCCTCCACGTTCACCGAGACGTAATTGCGTCCGATGCGGAGCACGATCGGCGCCCCGGTCTCGGGATCGTCGCCGACGTGGATGCGCGGGAACTCGATGCGGTCCAGTCCCGCCGCGATATCGCGTTCCAGGCCGGCGCCGCCCTCGCCGCCGCGGTAGAAGGCGTCGAGGAACTCGATCCAGTCGCGCTCGCCAGCGGCGATCTGGTCCAGCTCCTCCTCCATGCGCGCCGTGAAGGCCACGTCGACGTAGCGCGGGAAGTGCTCGCGCAGCAGGTGGGTCACGGCGATGCCGATGTAGGTCGGCAGCAGGGCCCCGCCCTTCTTGGCCACGTAATCGCGGCTCTGGATGGTCGCGATCACGGAGGCGTAGGTCGAGGGCCGGCCGATGCCCTCCTCCTCCAGCTTCTTGATCAACGAAGCCTCCGTGTAGCGCGCCGGCGGCTGCGTCTCGTGGGCGGCGTGCGTCACGCGCAGGACGTCGACGCCGCCGGCGGCGCGGGCGGCCTCGCCGCCGACCGCCTGGCCGACGTGCATCTCCGGCAGGAGCGTGTCCTGGCCGCGGTCGCCGTACACCTTGAGGAAGCCGGGGAAGCGCACGACCGAGCCGTTGGCGCGGAAGAGGAGCTCGCCCGCCTCGGCCTGCACGGTGACGTCGACGGCCGTCTTGTCGAGCTTGGCGTCGGACATCTGCGAAGCGACGGTGCGGTTCCAGATCAGCGTGTAGACCGCCAGCTCGTCCTTGTCGAGGCGGCCGGCGACGGCGGCCGGCGTGCGGCTGACGTGCGTGGGGCGGATCGCCTCGTGGGCCTCCTGGGCGCCCTTGGTCTGCGTGCGGTAGCGCCGCGGCCCCTGCGTGTACTCGGGCCCGAACTGGTCGCGGATCAGGCCCGCGGTCTCGGCCAGCGCGCCCTCGCTGAGGGCGAGCGAGTCGGTGCGCATGTAGGTGATGAGGCCCTCGCGGAAGTCGCCGACGCCCTCGTAGAGCCGCTGGGCCACGCGCATGACGCGCTGCGGCGTCATCTTCAGCCGGCTGCTGGCGGCCTGCTGCAGCGTGGACGTGGTGAACGGCGGCGCCGGCCGCTGCGTGGTCTCCTTGCGGTCCACGGCGGCGACGCGCCAGGGCACGGCCGCCAGCGCGCCGGCGGCCAGGCGGGCCGCCGCGGGCTCGTCGAGCTGCAACCGGGGTTCGCCCGGCTTCAGCCGGCCCGTTTCCGGATCGAAATCCTTGCCCGTCGCCAGGCGCGTGCCGTCGACCGCCAGCAGGCGCGCCGGGAATTCCAGCTCCCCGCCGCCGAGCGTCGCCTCCACGTCGCAGTAGCGCGCCACGCGGAAGCGCTGCCGCTCCTCCTCCTTCTCCACCACGAGGCGCACGGCCACGCTCTGCACGCGGCCGGCCGAGAGCTTGGTGCGCACCTTCTTCCAGAGCACCGGCGACAGCGAGTAGCCGTAGAGGCGGTCCAGGATGCGGCGGCCCTCCTGGGCGCGCACCAGCTGCATGTCGATCTGCCGCGGGGCCTGCAGCGCGGCCGTGATGGCTTCCTTCGTGATCTCATGGAAGGTGATCCGGCGCACCGGCACCTTGGGCTGCAGCACCTCGAGCAGGTGCCAGCTGATGGCCTCCCCCTCGCGATCCTCGTCGGTCGCCAGCAGGATCTCGTCCGCCTGCTTGAGCTGCTTCTTCAGCTCGGCGACCTGCGCGCGGCTGTCGGGCGAGACGATGTAGATGGGCGCGTAGCCGTCGTCGACGTTCACGCCCAGGCGCGACCAGGGCTCGTTCTTCCAGCGCGCGGGGATGTCCTTCGCCGAGGCGGGCAGGTCGCGAATGTGGCCGTAGCTCGAGGTCACGACGTAGCCGTCGCCGAGGAAGCGGGCGATGGTGCGGGCCTTGGCGGGCGACTCGACGATGATCAGCTTCAAGCGCCCCCTCCTTCAAGCAAAACCCGGCTGCCGCAGGCAGCAGCCGGTTCCGCGCGCGCCGGGGCGGCCGCGGCCGCCCTCAGTGGATGTTGTCGAACCCCTCCGAGGCGCCCCCCGTCAGGCCCGGCCGGCCTGGCCGGAAGAGCACCTGCTCGAGGATCGGCTCGAGATCGTACGGCGTCAGCGGCCGGTACGCGATGTGCGACGAGTACTGCAGCAGCGCCTCCATCTGGGCGCTGTCGATCTGGCCCGTGTTGAACAGGTCCAGCAGCAGCCCCAGCCCGTCGCGCGTCAGGTACTCGCCCTCCAGTTCGCCGAACAGGCGGAACGACTTCGCCGAGGGCGCGTCCGGCAGCGGCTCCTGGGGCCAGTCCGCCCGGGTGTCCGCCAGCAGGTGCTCCTCGATCCAGTCCAGGAGGGTGTGGACGTCCTCCTCCACCAGGCCCGAGGCGGCGATCCGCTCGCGCAGGCGGCTCAGGCGCGCGGCGGAGACCTCCGTCCCGCCCGAGAGCGCCTCGAGCAGCAAAACCAGCAGGTGCTTGAGCTTACCGCGGTCGCTGTTCATCGCTGGCATCGCTTTCCGCCGCCGGCCGGCAGCCGGCGACGCGGCCAAACCTAGCACGGGCGACCCGGGGCGGCAAGACCGCCCCGGCCGCGGGTGGGCGGGCGCTCAGGCGCCGCAGCACTTCTTGTACTTCTTGCCGCTGCCGCAGGGGCAGGGATCGTTGCGGCCGATATTGGCCGTCGCGACGTTGACGACCGGCCGCGGCTTCGGCGCCGCGGCCTCCGGCCCGGCTTCGGCGGCCGGGCCGCCCCCGAACGCCGAGACTTCCTGGTGGCGCGTCTGCATCACCGGCGGCGGCGTGGCCGGGCGCTGCGGCGGCGGCGCCAGCTCGGCGCGGAAGAACAGGTTGATAGCCGACTTCTCGACGTTGCCGACCAGCGCCTCGAACATGCGGAACGACTCGCCCTTGTACTCGACCAGGGGATCCCGCTGCCCGTACGAGCGCAGGCCGATGCCGCTGCGCAGGAGGATCAGCTCGTTGAGGTGGTCGCGCCACTGCTCGTCCAGGATCTGGATCAGGACGAACTTCTGGAGCTGGCCGGTCAGATGCTCGCCCAGGTACGCGCACTTGCTGCGGTAGCGCTCGGCGGCCAGTTCGTGCAGCCGCGTCGAGAGCTCCTCGAAGCCCAGCTGCAGGTGCTCCCGGGGGGCCACCGGCAGCGGCGCCAGCACCAGCGAGCCGTAGAGGCGGCCCAGCTTCTCCAGGTCCCAGTCGTCCGGCACGGTTTCGGGATCGATGCATTCGGCGATCGCGCCGTCCACCGCGTTGCCGAGGAAGTCGCGGAACTGCTCGTCCAGCTCGCGGCCCTCCAGCGCGTCGCGCCGCATCTGGTAGATCACCTCGCGCTGCTTGTTGACGACGTCGTCGTACTCGAGCAGGTGCTTGCGGATGTCGAAGTTCTGGTTCTCGACGCGCACCTGGGCCTTCTCGATCGCCCGCGTGACCATCGAGTGCGTGATGACCTCGTCCTCCTGCACCCCCAGCCGGTCCATCACCTTGACGATGCGCTCGGGGCTGAACAGGCGCATGAGATCGTCTTCCAGCGACAGGAAGAACCGCGCGGCGCCGGGGTCGCCCTGGCGGCCGGATCGCCCCCGCAACTGGCGGTCGATGCGCCGGCTCTCGTGCCGCTCGGTGCCGATGATCTGCAGGCCGGTGGCCTGGCCCTCCCAGTCCTCCCGCTTGAGGTCAGGGTCGGCGGCCCACTTCGCCGGCAGGTCCAGCACGCCGGGCGCCAGTTTGATGTCGGTGCCGCGACCGGCCATGTTGGTGGCGATCGTCACCGCGCCGATGCGCCCCGCCTCGGCGACGATTTCGGCCTCCATCTTGTGGTACTTCGCGTTGAGCACGTTGTGGTTGATGCCCTGCAGCTTCAGCAGGCGGCTGAGCAGTTCGCTGACCTCGACCGTGGTCGTGCCGACCAGGATCGGCAGGCCCAGGCGGTGCAGGCGCTTGATCTCCTCGACGATCGCCTTGTACTTCGCCTTCTTCGTCTTGTAGATGACGTCGTCGAGGTCGTCGCGGGCGATCGGCCGGTTCGTGGGGATCACCACCACGTCCAGCTTGTAGATGCCGTTGAACTCGGCCTCCTCGGTCTCGGCGGTGCCGGTCATGCCGGCCAGCTTCTCGTACTTGCGGAAGAAGTTCTGCACGGTGACCGTCGCGAGCGTCTGGGTCTCCTTCTGGACGACCACGCCCTCCTTGGCCTCCAGGGCCTGGTGCAGGCCCTCGCTGAAGCGCCGACCCGGCTGCAGGCGGCCGGTGAAGGTGTCGACGATGATCACCTTCCCGTCCTGCACCACATACTCGACGTCCTTCTCGTACAGCGCGTAGGCACGCAGGAGCTGGTCGGCGTTGCTGATCAGCTCGTTCTTCAGCGCGTACTCCTGCTCGACGGCGGCCAGCCGCTGCGCCTTCTCCTCGGGAGTCAGAGACTCGTCCGACTGGATGGCGCCGGCGCGCTCGGCCAGGTCCGGCAGCACGAAGAAGTCGCGGTCCTCGCGGGCGAAGACCTCGCGGCCCTTCTCCGTGAGGTCGACGTGGTGGTTCTTCTCCTCCACCACGTACAGCAGGTCGGCGTCCGCCTCCCACATCGCCTTGTCGCGCATGTAGGACTCCTCGGTGCGCTGGATCGTCTCCAGCACCCCCGGGATCTGCGCCAGCTTGCGGAAGCGGGGATTCTTGGGCGCTCCGCGGCTGACGCGGAGCAGCTTCAGGGCGGTGGCCTCGTCGATGGCGACGTCCGCGCCCTCGCTGGCGGCCCGCAGCGCGCGCTCGGCGTCGCTCAGCCATTCGTTGACGATCTTCATCTGGCCGCGCACGACGCTCTGCACGCGCGGATTCAGCTCGGTGAACTGGTGCGTGGACTTGTCGACGGCGCCCGAGATGATCAGCGGCGTGCGCGCCTCGTCGATCAGCACGGAGTCGACCTCGTCGACGATCGCGTAATGGAACTCGCGGTGCACCAGGTGCTCGGCGTGCACGACCATGTTGTCGCGCAGGTAGTCGAAACCGAACTCGTTGTTCGTGCCGTAGGTCACGTCGCAGGCGTAGGCGGCGCGGCGCTCCTCGGGGGTCATCTCGCCGAGGATGTAGCCGACCTTGCAGCCCAGGAACTCGAGCACGCCGCCCATCCACTGGGCGTCGCGCTTGGCCAGGTAGTCGTTGACCGTGACCAGGTGGGCGCCGCGCCCGGGCAGCGAGTTCAGGTAGAGCGGCATGATCGCCACCAGCGTCTTGCCCTCGCCGGTGGCCATCTCGGCGATCTTGCCCTGGTGCAGCACGATGGCGCCCATGAGCTGGACGTCGTAGGGCACCATGTCCCAGGTCATCTCATGGCCCCAGACCATCCAGGTCGCCTTGCGCTCGGTCAGGCGCCGGCAGCCCTCCCAGACCACGCCGTAGGCCTCGACCAGCAGGTCGTCGAGCGTCTCGCCGGCCTGGTGGCGGCGCGCGAATTCCTCGCGCAGCCCGCGCAGTTCGTCGTCGCTGAGCGCCTGGTAGCGCCCGCGGTTGGCCTTGATGCGCTCGACGAGCGGCTTCAGCCGGGCGACGTCGCGGTTCGTCTTGCCGAACGCCTTCTCGAACCAGCCCTGCAGGCCCTTGGCCATCGTGTGCTCCTTGTTGCCGCGAGTCAGTCGCGGAGCGCCGCGCGGGCGGCGATGACGGCCCGGTAGATCTCGCGATCGACCAGGACCTTTTCGACGTAGTGGCGAGTCTCGGGGTAGCCGATCCAGGCCAGGTAGATGTCGCGGGCCGGGGCGCCGCCCAGCTGGCGGTCCCAGCGGTCGGCGGCCTCGTAGCCCGCGTTGTAGCCGGCCAGCGCGCGGTAGGCGTCGCCGCCGTAGCGCCGGGCCCCGTCCCGGAGCAGCTCGTCGCCCTTGGCGATCGAGACCGGCGGGTTGCTCCAGTGGCGCGCGCCGGGCAGGGCGCCCCGGCGTTCGTAGTGGAACGGCATCACCTGCATGAAGCCGAGGGCGCCGGCCCAGGAGCGCACCCCGGGTTCGAAGAGCGATTCGTTGCGCGCCACCGCCAGCACCAGGGCGGGCTCGCTGCCGGCGCCCAGCAGCGCGTCGCGCACGGGGCCCTCCCCGGGGAGGGGGTAAAGGAAAAGCCGGCGCTCGGCCGCTGTCAATCCGCGCTGCGGCAGCAGGACGGCCGCCGCCAGTTGGCCGCGCATGTCCCCGGCCGCCAGGGCGAAGCCGAGCAGGGCGTGGATCTGCAGGTGGTCGCCGCCGGCGGCGGTGACCAGGCCCGGCACCAGCGAAGGCCGCGCCGGCGAGCCGCCGCCCGTCAGGCGGGCGATGTCGGCGTCGAGCAGCTGTCCGGTCAGGCGCGGCTCGGCCAGCAGCGGGGCCACCGCCGCCAGCGCCGCCGCGGCCGGGTCGGTCGCGCCGCGCACGGCCAGGAGCCCGCGCGCGTAGGCGCGCTCTCGCTCGCCCGCGCCGGCGGTGTCGGCGAACGACGCCCCCCAGCGCGCCCACAGCGCCCACAGGGGACGGTCGGCGCCCGCCAGCAGGGCGGCGCGGTCGGCGGGCGACGCGGGCCGGGCGG
>CAYNPY010000100.1:0-12361 GCA_964399195.1 uncultured Fibrobacteraceae bacterium | reverse complement strand
ACGAGACCGTCAGCGCGACCTACAAGTCGCTGAGCGGCCGCGCCACGCTGAACCTCTTCGACGGGTTCGCGAAATACGGCGCGCTGCGCAGCGCGAGGCACAATCTGGAGGCGGCCGACGCCACGGTGGGCTACACGCGCGAGCGGGTGGTCGAGGACGTGGTGGCCGCCTACTACAATCTGGTGCGCTTCGAGAAGCTGGCCGAGGTGGCGCGCGAGGCGCGCGACCGCGCCGCGCGGGAGCTGGAGCGGACGGAGACCTACTTCAAGCTGGGCAGCGCCGCCAAGAGCGACGTCCTGCAGCAGCGCGTCGCCCTGGAGAACACCAAGCTGGACGTGGTCGTCGCCGAGAACAGCATCAAGAAGGGCCAGGCCGACCTGGCCTACGCCATGAACCGGCCGCTGCAGGGCGAGTTCGCTGTCGACGCCTCGGTCCTGGAAACCGATTTCGCGGTGGCCGACGTGGCGGAGCTGTACGGCGAGGCCCTGCGCAACCGCCTGGACCTGCAGAGCAGCGAGAAGACGGTCGAGGCCCGCCACCAGGACGTCAAGGCGGCCCGCGGCAGCCTGTTCCCGCAGCTGGACGTGTACGGGAACTACGGCCGTGACAACAACGAGTCGCCCTACAAGTTCGGCGCCCAGGTGTCGTCGTCGACGTCCTTCGGCTACGCGGTCTCCTGGAACATCTTCGACCGCCTGCAGACCTTCAGCGGCATTTCGCGCGCGAAGGCCGGCGCCCGCATCGCGGAGTACCAGCTGGAACAGGCCCGCCTGAACGCGCAGGTGGAGATCCGGCAGCTGCACAACGCCCTGGTGGAGGCGCGCGAGCGCGCCGGCGTCAGCCGGGAGACGATCGTCCAGTCGGAGGAGGGGCTGCGCCTGGCGCAGGAACGCTTCCGCGTGGGCGCCGGCACCGCCCTGGACGTCATCGTCGCGCAGGTGAACCTCACCAGCGCGCGGGCCCAGGAAGTGCAGGCCAAGTGCGATTTCCTGATCGCCCGGGCCAGCCTGGACCGGGCCCTGGGCCGGCGCAACGGCGCGGCGGGGGAGTGACATGGCGGACGGCGCACCTGCGCCCGACGGCGTTCTGATCGACGTCCGGGAGCTGTGCAAGACGTACGTGGTGGGGACGCAGTCGGTGCCGGCCGTCCGCGGGGTGGACCTGCAGATCCGGCGCGGCGAGTACGTGGCCATCATGGGCAGCAGCGGCTCGGGCAAGTCGACGCTGATGAACATGCTCGGCTGCCTGGACACCCCGACCAGCGGCTCGTACCGCCTGAACGGGGTGGAGGTCTCGACGCTGACCGACGACCAGCTGGCCGACATCCGCAACCGCGAGATCGGGTTCGTCTTCCAGACCTTCAACCTGCTGCCGCGCAGCACGGCCGCCCAGAACGTGGAGCTGCCGCTGGTCTATGCCGGCGTGCGGACCGCCGAGCGGCGCGAGCGCGTCGACGAGGCCATCCGCGCCGTCGGGCTGGCCGACCGCTCGTGGCACAAGCCCAACGAGCTGTCGGGCGGCCAGCGGCAGCGCGTGGCCATCGCGCGCGCCCTGGTCAACCACCCTTCGCTGATCCTGGCCGACGAACCGACGGGCAACCTGGACTCGGTCACCTCGGACGAGATCATGGGCCTGCTCGGCGGCCTGAACGCCGCGGGCCACACCATCGTGCTGGTCACCCATGAGCCGGACATCGCCGCGCGCACGCGGCGGATCGTGCGCCTGGCCGACGGGCGCATCGTGAGCGACCAGGCCGTCTCCGCGCGCGGCGCCTGACGCGGCGCCGCCCGCCGACCGGGCGCGCCCCTGCTTCCAGCGCCGCTTGAATCGCCCGATTCAAGTCCTTCTGCCGATTGCCGATCCCTGACCGCAGCGCCCGGGCCGGCCCGGCCCGGGCGGATGGCTCCCGGGCCAGGGCGGACGATGTACTTCTTCTACTTCTTTCCGGTGGGGCTGGACCGGCCGGCGCGCCGACGCCCGTGGTTGACCTGGGCGCTCATGGCGGCCCTCACGGTTGTCTACGCCTGGCAGCGCTGGCTGGCGCCGGCCACGGGCAGCGACCCGCTGGACCTGGCCTTCTTCCCCGGCGACGGCCGCGCCTGGACGGTGGTCACGGCGGTGTTCCTGCACGGCTCGTGGCTGCACCTGTTGGGCAACCTGATCTACCTGCACGTGCTGGCCCCGCCGCTGGAGGACCGGCTGGGGCGCCCGGCGCTGCTGGGCCTGTTCCTGCTGCTGGGCGTGGGCGGCAACCTGGCGCACGGCGTCGTCGCGGCGGCGGGCCTGTTCGGCCAGGGCGGTCTCGGCGTGCTGGGCGCCTCGGGGGCCATCGCCGGGCTGATGGCACTGACCGTGCTGCGGCTGTACAGCGCGCGCGTGGTGATCGCCTGGTGGCTGTTCGCCCCGATCGGGGGGCAGAACAGGGTGGGGCGCGCGCCGGTGCCGGTGCCCTGGGCGGTGCCGCTGTGGATCCTGCTGCAGGTGACCCAGATGCTGCTGGCGCCGCACACCGGCAATACCGTGAGCTTCGGCGCGCACCTCGGCGGGTTCGGTCTGGGACTGGCGTTGGGACTGGCGACCGGCGAGTTGAAGGCCGGACGTTTCGAGGCGGCCGCCGCGCGCGGGCGGCGCTACTTCCGCGCCGGCCAGTACCTGGCCGCGGCCGGCGCTTGGACCGAGGCGCTGGAGGAGCAGCCGGGAGACCGCGTGGCGCTGCTGGAACTGGCGCGCAGCCAGCACGTCGCCGGCAGGCCCGCGGAGGCGGCCGCGGCCTGGCGCCGCCTGTGGGACCTCCACCGGCAGGAGCGGCGCGTGGACGCCGCCCTGGACGTCTACGACGAGGCCTGCCGCGCCGGCATTGCCGATCTGCTCTCGCCGCCGGAGATGGCCGAGGCGGCGCGCTTCAAGGAACTGCAGCTCGACTACCGGGGTGCCCTGGATGTCTACCGCCGCCTGTACGAGCTGCATCCGGACGACCCGCAGGGCCAGCGGGCGCTCGTGCGCCTGGTCGTCCTGTGCCGCGGGCGCGCGCGCGACGCCGAGGCGGCCGGCCGCTGGCTGGCCGAGGCCGGCCGCGCGCTGCCGCCGGGGCCGTGGCGGGAGTTCCTCGAGCGCGAGTTCAGCCTGCCAGCAGTGCCCGGTGCAGCTGCGCCGGCAGGTCGCCCGGTTCTGGCGCGTCCAGCAGGATCCTGAGCGTGGCGCCGTCCGCGCGCACGCGCCAGGGCGCCCGGCCGGCCTCCTCGCGCAGCGCGTCCAGGTGGCGGTGCACCTGCAGCCAGGTGTCGGGGCGGCCGCCGGCCAGGCTGAGGCACGACAGGCCCTCCTGCCAGTCGACGGTGCCGCCCCCGGCCGCGTCCACCGCGCGCAGGCGCGCCGCCAGGTCGCCGAAGGCGGCGGCCGGCGCCCAGGCCTCCCAGCGGTAGCCGTCCGCGACGTCCAGCCACTCGGCCACCACGCGCGCGGGGTCCAGGCGCTCCAGCAGCAGCGCGCGCCAGGCGTCGGCCAGCGCGAAGTCGGCCGTCTGCAGCCGCAGCCGGGCCATCGCCGCGTGCACCTGCAGGGCCAGCGGCCGGTAGCGGCTCTGGGTCCCGTTCGCGCGCAGGGGAGCGGGCGAGCCGGCGCCGGCTGCGGCTGCCGCCGGTGCCGCGGCGGCGGGCGCGGGCGCGGCGGCGCCGGCGGGCGCGCCGATCACCGTGCCGGGCCGGTCGTGGAAGCTCGAGCGCACCACGATCTCCACGCCGTGGCGGGCCGCATACTCCACCGCGCGCAGGTGCACGACGCCGCAGCCGGCGGCCGCGAGCATCGCCATCTCGTCCCAGGTCAGGCGCTCGATCAGGCGCGCGTCGGGCACGCGCGACGGGTCGGCGGTCATGACGCCGTCGACGTCCTTGAGGATCTCGCAGCGCACCGCCCCCAGCGCCGCGGCCAGCGCCACGGCCGTGGTGTCGGAGCCGCCGCGGCCGAGCGTGGTGATCTCGCGGGCCAGGCTCACGCCCTGGAACCCGGCCACCACCACCGTCTGGCCGCGCGCCAGCGCCTCGCGCACGCGGTCGCCGCGCACCTCGATGATGCGCGCGTCGCTGTGGCTGGTGTCGGTGATGATGCCGCACTGGCTGCCGGTCAGGCTCACGGCGGGGCAACCGGCGTCCGCCAGCGCCATGGCCAGCAGGCTCGCGGTGATGCGCTCGCCGACCGACAGCAGCATGTCCAGCTCGCGGCGCGGCGGGTCGGCGCTCGCCTGGCGGGCCAGCGCCACCAGGTCGTCGGTCGTGTCGCCCATGGCGCTGACCACCACGACCAGCCGGTGGCCGCGGTCGCGGGCGCGCCGCAGGTCGGCCGCCACTTCCTTCAGGCGATCGACGGTGGCCAGGCTGGAGCCGCCGTACTTGCGGACCAGGATGCCGGCGTCCGCGGCGGCGGTTACGGATTCACTCACGCGGGACCTCCCGGCAACCGGGGATCGAGGTTCGGCGGACTGCAGACCGCCGCGCAGGCGGCACGGAGGCCATTATGATGTCCGAACGCGGGCCGGCACAAGACAATGCCGTGGGTGAAGCCGCTCTGGAGCTGCCGGCCGCCGGCGCGCGGACCGGCGGGTCCGGACAGGCGGGCGCCGAGGCCGGCGACCGCCCCGGCGCGCGGGCGGCGGCGGCGGGCGGGGCCGAGGACGGGGAGGAGGCCGAGGCCGAGGCGCGCCTGCGCCGCTTCGGGGCGCGGGCCTGCTCCGACGCCGAACTGCTGGCCTGGGTCCTGGCCCCGGGCCGGGCCGGACCCGCCGCGCGCGACGGCGCCCGCCGCCTGCTGCGGCTGCGGCCGCTGGCGGAACTGGCGTCCACGCCGGCAGCCAGCCTGGCCGCCCGGCGGGGGCTGGGGCCGACGCGGGCCCGGCGCCTGCTGGCGGCGCTGGAGCTGGGGCGGCGGGCCACGCGGACGGCGCCGGTGACCGGACTGCTGGTCCGGCGCCCGGAAGACCTGACGGGATTGCTGCGCGACGAATTCCGGGGTCTTGACAGGGAGCGCTTCTTGGCGCTTTATCTCGATGCTAGGCACCGGGTCAGGGCGCTGGAGACCGTTTCGACGGGCTCGCTGAACGCCTCGCTCGTGCACCCGCGGGAGGTCTTCAAGCCCGCGATCGCGCTCTCGGCCGCCGCGGTCATCGTCGCCCACAATCACCCCTCCGGAGACCCGCGCCCGAGCGGCGACGATCTCGAGTTGACCGGGCGCCTGGACAGGTGCGGCGAACTGCTTGGCATTGCGCTGTTGGACCATCTGGTGGTCGGCGATGCCGACATCACCAGCATCAGGGAATACGGCTGGCCAGCCCCGGCGACGGGGTGACGGATCGGCCGCCGCCGGAAGGATTCGGGCATGTTCAAGCACCTCCAGGGCATGGTCACCAACGACATCGCCATCGACCTGGGCACTGCCAATACGCTGGTCTACGTCAAGGGCAAGGGCATCGTCCTGAATCAGCCCTCGGTGGTGGCCCTCGACAAGCATACCGGCAAGGTCTACGCGGTGGGCGCCGAAGCGAAGGCGATGCTGGGCAAGACGCCCGACCGCATCGCCGCGATCCGGCCGATGAAGGACGGCGTCATCGCCGACTTCGAGGTCACCGAATACATGCTGCGCGAATTCATCAAGATCGCGCAGAAGAAGCGCCACTTCATCGCGCCGCGCATCGTGATCTGCGTGCCGTCGGGCATCACCGAGGTGGAGAAGCGCGCCGTCCGGGACAGCGCCAAGCATGCCGGCGCCAGGGAAGTCTTCCTGGTGGCCGAGCCGATGGCCGCGGCGATCGGCGTCGGGCTGCCGGTGGACCAGCCGAGCGGCAACATGATCATCGATATCGGCGGCGGCACGTCCGAGATCGCCGTGATCGCGCTCAACGGCATCGTCTGCGACACCTCGATCCGCGTCGGCGGCGACGAGCTGGACGAGGCCATCGTCAACTACGTGAAGAAGAACCACAACCTGCTGATCGGCGACCAGACGGCCGAGAACATCAAGAAGACCATCGGCTCGGCGCACAAGTTCGACGAGGAACGCGAGATGGAGGTCAAGGGCCTCTACCAGGTGTCGGGCGTGCCCAAGACCATCAAGGTGTCCTCGGTGGAGATCCGCGAGGCGCTGCAGGAGCCGATCCAGCAGATCTGCGACGCGCTCAAGCACAGCCTCGAGCAGACGCCGCCCGAGCTGGCGGCCGACATCAAGGATCGCGGCATCGTCCTGACCGGAGGCGGCGCGCTGCTGCGCGGGCTGCCGGAGCTGCTGCGCGAGCAGACCGACCTGCCGATCAACCTGATGGACGACCCCCTGTTCTGCGTCGTGCTGGGCACCGGCAAGATCCTCGACGACTTCGAGAAGTACCGCCCGGTGATCATGCCGAGCGGCCGCACCTGATGCCGGATCGCGGGCAGCGGCCATGAACGGACGTCCGCACCGGTTCTCGCCGCGCGGCGAAGTCACCGCGCTGGCGGCGTGCGTCGGCCTGTCGCTGCTGCTGCTCTTCCTGCCCGGCGATTCGCGCGTTCTGGTGGCCGACCGGCTGTCGGTGGTCCTGACCGATCCCTGGCTCCGCGTGCGCGGCTTCGCGAGCGACGTGGCGCGCCTGCGCCAGGAGAACGCCGACCTGCAGCGGCAGGTGGCGCAGCTCGAGCTGACGGCGGCCGCCGCCGCGCGGGAGGTGGCCGACGCCGCGCGCATGGCCGGGCCGGCGCTCGACGCCGGCTACACCGGCGACCTGGCGCCCTGCCGCGTGGTCATGCGCCAGCGGGGCCGGCAGGTCACCATGATCAAGATCGCCAGCGCGCAGCCGGTGGGCTGGCGCGTGTACCAGCCGGTGGTCACGCGGGCCGGGTACCTGGGGCGCGTGCGGCAGATCGTCAGCGCGCGCGAGGCCTGGGTCGAGCTGCTGACCGCGCCCGACTTCGCGCTCGGCGTCGAATTCGCCCGCACCGGGCTGGTCGGCGTCCTGCGGCCCCAGGCCAGCACGCTCCGCGTGGACATGGTCGGGCGCGACGAGGACGTGGTGCCCGGCGACGTCGTGATCACCTCGGGCATCACCGAGGTGCGCGATCTGGCCGGGGCGCCCGACGCGGGCCAGACGCCGCGCGGCTTCCCCCTCGGCGTGGTGGCGGCCGTGGCCAAGCCCGCGGACGGCATCTTCATGTCGATCACGCTCGAGCCGGCCGCCAGCGCGGACGTGAACGAGACGGTGTTCGTGGTGACGAGCCTGGGGGCGGCGGCGGGGCTGCCGGCGAACGGGCGGCCGGCGACGGGCGCCGGGACCGGGCCGGCGGCCGATGCAGCGCCCGGGGAGGCGCCATGAGGCACTTCCTGCGCACGACGGTCGTCTGGTTCCTGGTGGCGTTCGTCGGCGACGCGCTGGTGGCGCCGCTGATCGACATCGCCGGACGCGCGCCGGACTTCCCGATCATCGCGCTGGTCCTGCTGGCGCTGTCGGCCGGCGCGGCGCCGGCGACCATGGGCGGCTTCGCGATCGGCCTGGTGCAGGACCTGGGCAACCCGCCGCTGCTGGGCCTGCGCTCGCTCTGCAAGTGCGTGCTCGGGTTCGGGCTGGGCCGCATGCGCGGGCGTCTGGTGCACGGCGTGCTGGTGGTCGACGCGGTCATGATCGTGCTGGCGGTGCTGCTGCACGATCTGGTCTTCCTGCTCGTGCAGAGCAACCTCACGCAGGAGCGCTTCCTGGTGCCGCTGCTGACGCAGAGCCTGCCGGTGGCCGCCTATTCGGCGCTGGTCGGCGTGCCCCTGCTGCGGGTGGCGGAGTTCGGCGGCGTACTCCGCCCCGAGGATTAGGCCGTGTACGGGGGCGATTTCTCCGTCCGGCACGCGATCCTGCGGACGGTCATCATCGTCGCGTTCGCCATCCTCGTGGTCAATCTCTTCCACCTGACGGTCATCCGTCACCAGTACTACCAGGACCAGGCGCTCGAGAACCGGCAGGACCGTTTCCGCGTGCGGGCTCCGCGCGGCCGCATCCTCGACCGCGACGGCAATGTGCTGGTGGCCAACCAGTACATCGCCGACATCACCGTGCCGCGCAGCTGCCTGACGCCGGTCGGGCCCGATTCCACGCTGAACCGGCTGATCGAGTGGTTCGGGCTCGACCGCTGGGAGACCCTGGACCGCCTGGAGCAGCAGGCGGCGCGCAAGGACCAACTGGTGCTGGTGTCGGACGCCGCGCCGTCGCGCATCTTCACCGTCGAGGAACGCGGGCGCGAACTGCCGGGGGTCAAGGTCGTCACCCGCTCGCGGCGGCAATACCTGTTCGGGCCGCTGTTCACGCACGCGATCGGCTACGTGGGCGAGATCGGGCGCAGCGAGCTGGACAGCACGTCGACGATCTACGCGCAGGGGGACTACGTCGGCAAGCTGGGCGTCGAGGAGTCGATGGAGCCTGTCTTGCGCGGCGTGGCGGGGATCAAGCTCGAGGAGGTCAATGCGGTCGGCCGCATCGTCGGCCAGAAGCCGGTCTGGCTGCGCGACGTGGTGCCCGGCACCGACGTCGAGGTGACGCTCTCGCTGCGGCTGCAGCAGCGCCTGGCCGCCTCGATGGGCGACCGCCCCGGCTGCGCGGTGGCGCTGGACGTGCGCACCGGCGAGGTCCTGGCCGCGTACTCGAGCCCCGCCTTCGATCCCAACCTGATGGGCGCGTCGCTCAGCACGGCGCAGTGGAACGAGCTGGTCGAGGATCCCGACAAGCCGCTGTTCAACCGCATCGCCCAGGCCACGTACCCCCCGGCATCGCTGTTCAAGACGGTGACCTCGCTGGCCGGGCTGAGCGGCGGGCACATCGGCACCGGCAGCGCCCTGGAGCCGTGCGGCGGCGGCTGGACCTACGGCGGGCGCTACTTCCGGTGCTGGAAGAAGGGCGGCCACGGCTGGGTGGACCACACCATGGCCATGATGAACTCCTGCGACACGTTCTACTACCAGCTGGGCATGCGCCTGCAGGTGGACGAGCTGGCCGCCGCCGCGCGCGCGTTCGGGCTGGGCGCCCGCGTCACCGCCGAACTGGGCGACGAGGTGCGCGGGAACGTCCCGGACGCCGCCTGGTACGACAAGCGGCTGGGCAAGGGGAAGTGGACGCGGGGCGTGCTGATGAACACCTCGATCGGGCAGGGCGAGCTGCTGGTGACCCCGATCCAGATGGCGGTCGTCGCCGGGCGCCTGGCCAGCGGCGGCGCCATGCCGGACCCGACCTTCGTGCGCAGCCCGGCGCGCGCGCGCCGCCAGCCGCGCCCGCTGCCGTTCCGCGCCGAGCACCTGGCCTGGGTGCGGGAGGCGATGCGGCGCACGGTGGCGGAGGGGACCGGGCGCGGTGCGCGCCTCAAGACCGTCGAGGTGGCGGGCAAGACGGGCACGGCCCAGAACCCGCACGGCGAGGACCACGCCTGGTTCATGTGCTTCGCCCCGGCGACGCTGCCGGAAGTGGCGTTGGCCGTCATCATGGAGAACGCCGGCGGCGGCGGCGCCGTCGCGGCGCCCATCGCCGGCGACTTCCTGAAGGCGTACTTCCACGAGGACGAAGCCGACAGCGCCGCCGTGCCCGTCGAGGTGCCCGTCGATCCGAACGTGGAGAGCGACTGATGGGCGGCCTGCGCGAACTGCTGACGCCGCGGGGCGACCGGGCCATCTTCTGGTGCTGGCTCGGGCTGTGCCTGATGAGCCTGGCGGTGCTGTGGTCGGTCACCGAGCCGATCATCGGCCCTTACGAGAACGTGGATCCGGGCGTCCCGAAGTCGGTGTTCTGGCGCCAGCTGACCTGGGCGCTGGCCGGCTACGTCGGCCTGGTGGTCGCCTCGCGCGTGCCTCTGCGGCACCTGGACAATCTGGCGGCCCTGCCCTGGCTTGTCTCGCTGGCGCTGCTGCTGCTGGTCCCGGTCTTCGGCCCCGTGATCGCCGGCGCCCGCCGCTGGCTGGTCTTCGGGCCGGTCAGCCTGCAGCCGGCGGAGCTGGCGAAGGTCTCCTGCATCATCCTGAACGCGAGCCTGCTCGCGCGCGGCCTCGACAGCAACCGGAAGTCCCTGGCCACCGGGGCCACGCTGCTGCTGACGGCGATCCCGGCCCTGCTGGTCATGAAGCAGCCGGACCTGGGCACCTCGCTCGTGTTCTGGGCGGCGTGGGTGGGCATGATCTTCTGGTTCGGCATGCCGGGCATCTTCCTGCTCGTGGCCGCCAGCGGGATCGCCAGCGCCGTGATCATGTTCTATTCGGACGCCGTCGCGCACCAGGCCTGGCCGTGGGGCGGGTACCTGCTCCTGCTGCTGGGCGCCCTGTACTGGGTGCGCTGGTCGATCCCCGCCAAGGTGACGCTGCTGGCGACGAACGTCCTGGCCGGCATCGCCATCCCGGTCGTGTGGTCCGGCCTGCGCGGTTACCAGCAGGACCGCGTCATGGCCTGGTTCCAGCCGGCCGAGCACGCCTTCCAGGCCGGCTACCAGGCGCTGCAGTCGAAGGTGGCGATCGGCTCGGGCGGCCTGTTCGGCACGCACTACCTCAAGGGCACCCAGAAGGGCCTGGCCTTCCTGCCCGAGCGCCAGACCGACTTCATCTTCTCGGTCGTGGGCGAGGAACTGGGCTTCGTCGGCGCGCTGCTGGTGATCGGCCTGTTCTTCGTGATGATCCTGCGCGGGATCGACCACGCGGCGGCGGTCCGCAAGCCGTTCACGCGCTTCCTGGCGGTGGGCATCGTCTCGTACCTGGCGTTCCATGTGGTGGTGAACGTGTCCATCACGACGGGCCTGCTGCCGGTCACCGGCATCCCGCTGCCGCTGATGAGCTACGGCGGCTCGAACCTGCTGGTGACCTCGGCCATGGTGGGCCTGCTGCTGAACGTGAGCTCGAAGTCGTTCGACGTCTGACGGCCCGCGCCCGCGCGGCCGCCGGCCGTCGCGGGCCCCCCGGGCCCGAGAGGAGCCTCCCATGCATCCTGAACTGTTCGGGGTGGTCAAGAGCTACGGGCTCATGCTGGCGCTCAGCTTCGGGCTCGGCATGTGGCTGAGCGTGCGGCGGGCGCGCCCCCGCGGCATCGGCCCCGAGACGGTGATGGACCTGGTCTTCGGCGTGCTGATCTCCAGCATCATCGGCGTCCGGGCCCTCTACGTCGTCACGCACCCGTCGCAGTTCGACCCCTGGTACGAGGCGCTGTTCATCTGGGACGGGGGGCTGACCCTGTACGGCGGCATCGTGGCCGCCACGGCGACCGTGTGGTGGATGTGCCGCCGCCGGGGGATCGCCTTCCTGGACATGGCGGACATCTTCGCGCCGGGCGTCATGCTGGGCATCGGCCTGACGCGCATCGGGTGCTTCCTGGCCGGCTGCTGCTTCGGCAAGCCCACCACCTGCGCGCTGGCGGTCCACTTCCCGTCGGAGGCGCCCGCCTCGTTGACCTTCGGCGGGCGCGCGGTGCACCCGACCCAGCTCTACGCCTCGGCGGCGGGCTTCGCGATCTTCGGCCTGCTGCTGCTGGCCGAGCGCCGCCCGGCCGGCCGCGGCGCCACCTTCGGCCGCTTCCTGGTCCTGTACGGCGTGGCGCGCCTGGTCGAGGATTTCTTCCGCTACTACGAGCCGGGCCAGATGGCGCTGGGGTTGAGCGCGAACCAGTGGGTGTCCGGCGCGCTCGTCATCGCCGGCGCGCTGGTCGTGGCCGCCTCCCGGCGGTCGGGGACGGCGCTCCGTGGCTGACGGGCGAACTGAAGACAGCCGCCGTCGCACGCCGGCGCCCCTGCGCCTGGGGCCGGACGGCTGGCTCCGCGACGGGCGTCCGTGGGCGCCGGCCCATCCCTTCTACGCGGTCATCGGCGATCCCGTCGGGCACTCGTTGTCGCCCCGACTGCAGGGCGCCGCGCTGGCCGAGCGCGGCTTGCCGCACGAGTACCTGGCGCTGGAGGTCACGGCCGAACAACTGCCCGCGCTCAAGGCGCGCAGCGCCGACCTGGCCGGCTTCAACGTCACCGCCCCGCACAAGCAGGCGGTGGCGGCGCTCTGCGACGGGCGGACCGACCAGGCGCGGACGATCGGCGCGGTCAACACCGTGCGGGTCGAGGACGGCCGCTGGCTGGGCCACAACACCGACAGCGGAGGTCTGCTGGCGGTGCTCAGCCAGCTCTGGCCGGGCGCCGCGCCGCCGGCCGACGCCGTCGTCCTGGGCACCGGCGGCACGGCGCGCGCGGCCGTCGACGCGCTGCTGCGTTGGGGCGTGGCGCGCGTCGACGTGCGTTGGCGCTCGCCGGCGGGCCGCGACGCCTTCGCGGCGTGGCTGGCCGGCGGCGGGCTGGGCCAGGGGGGGCGGGGCGAGGGCAGGTCCGGCGAGGGCGGGCCGGACGACGAGGTGACC
>CAYNPY010000099.1:0-12455 GCA_964399195.1 uncultured Fibrobacteraceae bacterium | reverse complement strand
GGACTCCTGCACCGCCGCCCGCGAACGCACGCGCTGCGCCCGGCCCTGGCCGTCGCGCTGGCCGTGGCCCTGGCGCTGCTGGGCTTCGGCGCGGTGTCCCACGTCCACGACCACGACCAGGACTGCGCCGGCCAGCCGGCCGCCTGCTTCTGGTGCTTGGCGGCCGCGGCCCTGGTGGTCGTGCCGGCCGCCTGCCTGGCGCTGGACTTACCGCTGCGCGCAGCGCTGCGCCTGCCGGCGCCGGCCGGGCGGCGCGCGGCGTCCTTCCCCGTCGGCCTGCGGCCCGGCCGCGCCCCTCCCGCCGCCTGAACCGTTTTCGCTTCACGGAACGGATCGGTCGCCCCGCCCCGGGCCGCCTCAGGCGCGCCCGCGGGGGCACACACCATTGGCAGGAGGTTGCCGCCATGTCCCTTCGATTCCACCGGGGCCCGGGCTCGTCCGCAGGCGCCCCGCGGCCGAGCGCCGCGGTCGTCACCGCTTCGCTGTTCTGCCTGCTCCTGGGCGCGGCGCCCGCCGCGGCGCAGACGGCCGGCCTGGGCGCCTGGCAGAACCCGGACCTCGGGCTGGTCTACGCCCTGAAGTTCGACCTGCACGACGCCGAGAGGGACCCGGACGGCGGGCGCACGTGGACGACGCGCGGCTTCGACCTGTCCACGGCCGAGCTTTCGATCGGGGCCGAGGCCGATCCCTACGGTCGCCTCGACTTCAACGCGCTGTTCTTCGACGAGGGCGCCGAGATCCACGAGCTGTTCTTCACGCTGCCGCACCTGCCGGGCGGGCTGAAGGCGAGGGGCGGGCAGTTCCTGGGCAGCTTCGGGCGCTGGAACCGCTTCCATGCCCACGCGCTGCCGTTCGTCTCCGAGCCGCGGATCCTGCACGAGTACCTGGACGGTCATTTCCTGCCGCAGGGGCTGGAGCTGAGCTGGCTGGTCCCGACGGACCATTACGTCGAGGTGTACGGAGGCGTGTTCGACGCCATCGACGGCCACGCGCACGACAGCGACCCGACCGGGGCCGGCGACGCCTGGGGGCCGGACAACCCGCCGCCCGGCTGCCACTACCACGACGGCGAACTGCACTGCCCGGACGATCCCGCCGCCGAGGCGGCCTACCGCGCGCTCCTGGACGACCCGGAGGCTCCCGTGGCGCCGACGGGCAACCGCGAACTGTCGGGCCTGGCCTGGCTGGGCCGCGTGCAGACGACGGTGGAGGCCGGGTTGGACTGGAGCCTCGACCTGGGGGCCAGCGTCCTGCACCAGGATGCGTACCGCACCAGCCTGCGCCTGCCCGGCACCGACTACGCGAAGACGACGGCCGGCTTCGACATCGCCGTCTTCTGGAATCCGCCCGAGCGGAACCTGCACCGCGGGCTCGATTTCGGGTTCGAGTACGTGCACAACCGCGAGCAGTTCGAGGTGGAGGTGGAGGTCGAAGAGGAGTCGAGCTGGCTGCAGAGCCAGTTGTCGCGCGACGGGTACTTCGCCTGGTTCCGCTACCGACTGAACCGGACCTGGGAATTCGGCGCCACGCGCGAGACCTTCGCCGCCCGCCGCGGCGCCGACGACGATCGCACGCGCACCGCGGGCTTCCTCACCTATAATCTCAGCCACTACCAGCGACTGCGCCTGGAGTACGCGCGCGACGACCGCGGCGCCTTCGCCGACGACGTCAACCACGTGATCCTGGCGTTCGACGGGACCATCGGCTTCCATACCCACGGGAGGCAGCGGTGATGCGATGCCCGCAAAGAGGCGCGGCGCGCGCCGCGTTCACGGCGCTGGCGGCTTCGGCGATGCTGGCGGTGCTGCCTACCGGCGCGCTCGCCGACGCCGGCAAGGTTCGCGTCGTCGCCTCGGTGCCCGACCTGGGCGACATGGCGCGGCGTCTCGGCGGCGACCGCGTCCAGGTGGAGGTCCTGGCCTCGGGCCGCGAGGACCTGCACGGCGTGCCGGCCCGCCCCAGCTTCATCCCGAAGCTGAACCGGGCGGACCTGCTGCTGAGCCTGGGGCTGGGGGCGGAACACTCCTGGCTGCCGGCCCTGGCCGACGAGGCCCGCAACCCGCGCATCCGCGAGGACCAGGCCGGCTGGATCGAGGCCGGCCGCGGCATCCAGGCGCTGGACGTGCCCGCGGTCCTCAGCCGCGCCGAGGGCGAGCAGCATCCCGAGGGCAACCCGCACCTCAACATCGGCCCGCAGAACGGCCCGGCGATGGCGCGGAACATCGCCGAGGCGCTCGCCGCCTTCGACACCGAGGGGGCCGCGGGCTACACCAGCCGCCGCGAAACCTACGTTGCCGAACTGGAGGCGCTGGCGACCCGCCTGCGGACCGAGGGCGCCCCGCTGCGCGGCGTGCGCGTGATCAGCTACCACGCCGACCTGTCGCACCTGGCCGCTTTCTACGGGCTGGAGGTCGTCGGCACCCTGGAGCCCAAGCCGGGCATCGAACCCTCAGCCGGGCACATGGCGAAGCTGGCCGAGATGGCCCGCGCCGCCGGCGTGAAGCTGGTCGTCTACAACCAGGCGCAGCCGGCCAAGCTGGCCGCCAAGTTCGCCGACCGCATCGGGGCCCGGCCCGCGCAGATCGGCAACATGGTCGGCGCGCTGGACGGCGTCACGACATGGACGGCGCTGCAGGAGCACAACCTGCGGGCGCTGCTGTCCGCGCTGGAGGGCGGGCGATGACCGCGCCCGCGCCGTTGCTCACCGTCGAGGGCGGGGTCTGGGGCTACCGCGCGGCGGCGGGCGTGCTGACGCCGGCCGCTGCGGTCAGCTTCCAGGTCGCCGAGCGCGAGATCGTGCTGCTCTCGGGCGACAACGGCTCCGGCAAGACGACGATCCTGCGCGGGATGCTCGGCCTGGTGGAACGTTTCGCGGGGACCGTATCATGGGCCATCGACCGGCGGGACGTCGGCTACGTGCCGCAGGAATCGGTCATCGACCGCTCGGCGCCGGCCACAGCGCTGGACGTCGTGCGTTCCGGCGCGCCCGGTAGCTGGCGCGGCGGCCGCGCCGAGGCGATGGCCGCGCTCGACCAAGTGGGCCTGGCAGACCGCCCGCGCGCGCTGTTCGGCAGCCTGTCCGGCGGGCAGCGGCAGCGCGTGCTGGTGGCGCGCGCGCTGCTGGGCCGGCCGCGCCTGCTGGTGCTGGACGAGCCGACCGTGAACGTCGACGCCGAGACGGCCCTGCGCATCGGCCAGCTGCTGGACCGCCTGCGCGCGCAGGGGCCCGGCATGGTCATCACCTCGCACGTGCGCGACTGGGTCACGGCCACGCGCGAGGTGCCCGTCCGGGCCGCCGAGAAGGAGGAGCAGCATGTCTGACTTCCTGACGGTGCTCCAGTTCGCGTGGGTGCCGTTCGTCGGCGCCGCCTTCTTCTCGCTGACGGCCGCGCCGCTGGGCGCGCTGCTGTCGCTGCGCGACGAGATCCTGCTGGGTCTGGCCCTGCCGCCGGTCGGGGCCGCGGCGATCGTGCTCATGGTTCTGCTCGGCGTGGATCCGGAGGCCTCGTTCCCGCTCTACGCGGCGGCGGTGGCGGCCATCCTCGCGGTCAGCCTGGTGCTGCCGGGCCGCGGCGGGCAGCGCCTGTCGTCGCGCTGGCGGGCCGTCTGGCTGGTGGGCGTCTTCTGCGCCGGCGACGCCGCCGCGCTGCTGATGGGCGCGGCCAGCCCGCGCGTCGAAGCTCACGTGCACGACATGCTTCGCGGCGAGGTCCTGGTCATGGACCGCGTCGAACTGGTCGGCTTCGTGCTGCTGACCATCCTGGCCCTGGCCCTGGCCTGGCGCTTCCGCGGCTGGCTCTGCGCGCTGGCCCTGGACCAGGAGAGCCTGATCATTCGCCACGAGCGTGGCGGGCGGCGCCTGGTGCGCCTGTTCCGCGTCGCCGGCGCGCTGATCATCGCCGCCGGCGTCATCTGGGTGGGGCCGCTGCTGACGCTCGGACTGTTGGCCATCCCGACGCTGCTGTGGGAACGGCGCGCGCGCGGTCTCGGCGGCCTGGCCGCCGGCGTCATCGTGCT
Source organism: uncultured Fibrobacteraceae bacterium (assembly GCA_964399195.1). Taxonomy (GTDB): domain Bacteria; phylum Krumholzibacteriota; class Krumholzibacteriia; order LZORAL124-64-63; family LZORAL124-64-63; genus CAINDZ01. Next base: position 8,438 of record CAYNPY010000099.1, on the reverse strand, counting down.
CGGCCTGGTGGGCACGCTGGCGGGCTTCGCGACGGCGATCGCGGTGGACATGCCGCCGGTGCCGGTGGTGATCGCAGCGCTGTTCGCGGCGGGGCTGGCGGCGAGGCTGTTGCCGCGTCGCCGGAACGCCTAGAACACCCGGCCCGGGCTTCCCGACGCCCGCAGGATCCCCCGTTTACCGGCGGCACCATTCGTGCTATGGAATCCGGACGGCAGCGGCCGCGCGGCGACGCGCGCGATTCTGCGTTCCGGGAGGGGCATGCGGCAGCGCAGCGACAGGATCCATGGCGTTATCCTGGCGATCCTCGCGCTCGCGGTGGCCGGCCTGGTGGCCTGGTCGCTCGGCGGCGGCTGGGACTATTACACGACAGCGCTGGCCGAACGCCCACATCATCCCGACGTGCGCGAATTCCGCGCCGCCGGCAGCGTGGGGCACGGGCTGGGCATCCTGGGCAGCCTGATGATCCTGCTGCTCCTGCTCTACTCGCTGCGCAAGCGGGCGAAGTGGCTGCAGCGGGCCGGCGAACTGCGCATCTGGCTGCGCTACCACATCTTCCTGGGCATCGCCGGTCCGATCCTCATCACGCTGCACACGGCCTTCAAGGTGGGCGGGCTGGTGGCGGTCAGCTACTGGTCGATGGTGGCGGTGGCCGTCAGCGGGTTCATCGGCCGCTATCTCTACCAGCAGATCCCGCGCAACGTGCTGGGCGAGACGATGGCCGTCGAGGAGGTCGAGGCGCGCGCCGAGGCCCTGCTGGTCGAACTCTCCACGGCGCACGGCCTCGACGACCGCGGCGCGGCGATCCTCGAGGACATTGCCGTGCGCCGGCTCGAGCGCCGCGCGGCGCCCGTCGCGCTGCTTCTGCTGCCGCTGCTCAACGCCGCGCTGGTGCGCCAATTGCAGAGGTGGGCGCCGAGGCACACCGACGGCGACCGCGCCGCGGCCGTGCGGCTGGCCAAGGACTGGGTGCTGCACACGAGGCGCCTGCGGCTGTTCGACCTGGTGCGGGACCTGTTCCACTATTGGCACGTGTTCCACAAACCGTTCGCGATCATCATGATCGTCGTGATGATCGTGCACGTGGCCGTCGCCGTGGCGCTCGGCTACGTGTGGGAATTCGGCTCCTGAGAAACGCGGTCCGGGCTTGAATCGTCACGGCTTCGTGAATGGCGTTTTGTGGTCATCCTGTGCCGAAATGCGAGCAATTTGGTTTGTGATACCGGTTCTCATGTTCGTTTCTGTCGCCCAGGCGCAGCTGTCGCCCGGCCCGCTGAGCCGCCCGCACGCCGACCTGGAGGGCCTGCGCCGCTGCGGCGAGTGCCACGAGCTGGGCAACCGCGAGGTGCAGCAGCGGTGCCTGGCCTGCCACGCCGAGATCGCCGCGCAGCGGACCGCCGGCAAAGGGCTGCACAGCCGCGCGGAGTATGCGCGCTGCGCCGACTGCCACACCGAACATCACGGCGCCGACCATGAGCTGGTGCACTGGCAGGGCGGCCCGCAGAAATTCGACCACCGGCAGGCCGGCTGGGAGCTGACCGGCGCCCACGCGAAGCTCGCGTGCCGCAAGTGCCACAACGCCGGCAAGGTGAGCGACGCCGCGGCGCTGCGCGCCCGCCGCAAGGATCCGGACCGCACCTACCTGGGTCTGCCGGCGACGTGCGTGGGCTGTCATGGCGACCACCATCGCGGGCAGTTCAAGGACGGCGCGGTCGCGCGCGCCTGCACCGCCTGCCACACGACCACGGCCTGGAAGCCCGCCACGGGCTTCGACCACGCGAAGTCGTCGTTCCCCCTGACAGGCCGGCATCGGCAGGTCGATTGCGCGAAGTGCCACGCGGCGCTGCCGGCCGAACCAGGGGACGACGAGCGACCGCCGACGGCGCGCTACGCGCCCGTCGCGCACGCGGCCTGCACGGACTGCCACCGCGATCCGCACGCCGGGCAGCTGGGACCCGATTGCGCGAAGTGCCACGTCACCGACGGCTGGAAGCAGGTGCTGGGCGGAGGCTTCGACCATTCGCGCACGAAGTACCCGCTGACCGGACTTCACCTGAAGGTGGCCTGCGCCGAATGCCACGGCGGCGGCAGGCAGAAGCCGGCGTTCGCCGCCTGCAAGGACTGCCACCGCGACGCCCACGGGGCCGCGGCCCGCGGCCGGCCGCAGTGGCTGGCGTGCGAGAACTGCCACACCGTCGACGGCTTCACGCCCGCCCGTTACGGCCTGGAGCAGCACGCGAAGTCAGCCTACCCGCTGCGCGGCGCGCACCTGGCCGTGCCCTGCCTGCTGTGCCACAAGACGGCGGCCGAAGCGGCCGGCCGCCCGGCGCCGTACTCGCGGGCGGCGGACCTGCAGCCGGCGGCCTCTCGCTGCGCCGACTGCCACCGCGACCCGCACCAGGGACAAGGCGACCGCTTTGCCGGCGACCCCTCCGCCGACGCCTGCGCCGTCTGCCACGACGTGGCCGGCTGGCGGCGCGTCGCCTTCGACCACGACCGCGCCGAATGGCGGCTCGACGGCCGCCACGCGAAGGTCGCCTGCGTGGCCTGCCACAAGCCCGTGGCCGCCGCGAACGGCAAGGCCGGCGCCCGCACCGTGCCGTTCAAGCTGGCGGAAAAGCACTGCGGCGCCTGCCACCGGGACGTCCACGGCGGCCAGTTCGCCGACAAGCCGGCGCCGGGCACGACGACAGCCGATTGCGCGCGGTGCCACGTGACCCGCGACTGGCTGGCCGAGAAGTTCGACCACGAGAAGGACAGCCGCTTCCCGCTGCGCGGCGGCCATGAGAAGGTCGCCTGCGGGAAGTGCCATCTGCCGATCGACGCAACCCGGCCGCGCCTGCTCCATTACAAGGGCCTGCCCGTGGAGTGCAGGGCCTGCCATGTGAACCCGCCGGTCCCGCAGAAAGGGCAGTCATGAGCCGACGAACTTTCCGCCTGACGGTCTTCGGCGCGGCGCTCGCCCTGCTGGCGGCCGTCGCGTCCGCGGCAGACAGTCCGCCGCCCGCCCCGAGGGCGACCAATCCGCACGGCGAGATGAAGCTGGACTGCCGTCTCTGCCACCAGGACCAGGGCGCCGGAGTCGAGACCGGCGTCGCGCCGTTCGACCACGCCGCCACCGGCTTCGCGCTGGAGGGCCGGCACGCGCTGGTGGCCTGCCGCGACTGCCACCGGCAGCCGCAGTTCTCGCACATCGGCACGCACTGCGCCGACTGCCACCAGGATGCGCACAAGGGCCGCCTGGGTCCCGACTGCGGGCAGTGCCACACCCCGGCCGGCTGGGTCGAGCGCACGCAGGCGCAGCAGGCTCACGACGCGACGCGGCTGCCGCTGGTCGGCGCGCACGCCAAGGTCGATTGCGACGCCTGCCATGTGGGCGCGAGGGGCGGCGAGTACCTGGGCACGCCGGCGGACTGCCTGGCCTGCCACCAGGCCGATTACGAATCGACACGGGATCCCGACCACCGCCTGGCCGGGTTCGGCACCGACTGCGAACGCTGCCACGGCGTCTTCTCTGCCAACTGGGGACGTGGCGACTTCATCCACTCGCCGCGGTTCCCGTTGACCGGCGCCCACGCGGCCGCCGCCTGCGCGGCCTGCCACGCGACGACGTTTGCCGGCACGCCGACGGACTGCTTCGCCTGCCACCAGCCCGACTACGACGGCTCGACCAACCCAGCCCACGTCACGGCCGGCCTGGGCACCGACTGCGCGGCCTGCCACGGCACCGGCGCCTGGCGCCCCTCGAGCTACGACCACGCCCAGCCGCCGGCGAGCTATCCCCTGCAGGGCGGGCATCGCGCCGTCGATTGCGCCTCCTGCCACGCCTCGGGGTACGCCGGCACGTCCGCCGAGTGCTACGCCTGCCACCGGCCCGACTACGAGGCGGCGACCGATCCGAACCACGTCGCCGGCGCCTTCCCGACCGACTGCGCGACCTGCCATGCCGTGACGGTGTGGAGCGACTCGACCTTCGACCACGCGCGCACCGCCTTTCCGCTCACCGGCGCGCACGCCGCGCAGGACTGCATCGCGTGCCACGCGGCGGGCTACACCGGCACGCCGACCGACTGTTATGCCTGCCACCAGCAGGACTACGCCCAGACGAGCGCGCCGAGCCACAGCGCGGCCGCGTTCCCGACGACCTGCGCGGGCTGCCACTCGACCACGGCCTGGACGCCGTCGACCTGGAACCACGAGCCGCTGTTCCCGATCGCGAGCGGTGCGCACCGCAACCTGGCCTGCGCGGAATGCCACGTGACGCCGAGCAACTACGCCCACTTCGAGTGCATCCTGTGCCACGAGCACAACCAGGCCGACATGGCGAACGACCATGAAGGCCGCGACAACTACCAGTGGGTGAGCGCGGCCTGCTACGCGTGCCACCCGGACGGGCGTCATTGATGAGGAACCATCTGTCGTTCATCGTCCGCGCGCTCGCGCCGCTCCTGGCGGCGCTGGCGCTGGCCAGCCCGGCGGCGGTTGCCGCCGAATCCGAGTGCCACGTCCGCTTCGTCTCGGCCGAGAACGTCTACCTGGACGCGGGCAGCGCCGCCGGCCTGGACGTCGGCGTCAGGGTCCGCATCGTCCGCGGCGGGACGGCCGTGGCCGAGCTGGAGGTCGTGTTCGTCGCCGAGCACTCGGCTTCGTGCCGCATCGTCAGCGGCGCGGGCGCCGTCAACACGGGCGACCGCGCCGTCTTCGAGCCCGTGGCGCCGGCCGCGCCGGCGGCGGCGGCCGACACGCTCGTCTCCCGCCCGCGCGAGCTGCCCGCCGCCGGCTCTCCGCGCGGCAACCGCCCGGTCGACCGCTTCGACGGCTGGTTCGCCCTGCAATGGGACCACTCGGCCGAGTCCACGGACCGGCAGCTGACGACCGACCTGGTCAGCCTGCCGTTCCGGGTCCGCGCGCGCGAACTGGGGCGCGACTTCGAGTTCCACGGCCGCGGCAGCCTGCGCTGGCTCGCGCGCGACGGCTTCGGCGCCGGCGCTCCCGCCTCCGAATCGCGGCACCGCGTGCTGGAGGCGGCGTTCGTGCGCGAGGGCCGCGACCTCGGCTGGGAACTGGCGATCGGCCGCGTGGGTGGCCGCCGCGCGGCGGCCGCGGGCCCCTTCGACGGTCTGGCGGTGACGCGCCGGCTGGGAGCCGGCACCAAGGTCGGCGTCTTCGGCGGCTTCGCGCCGGCGTGGGGCGACCTGGGCTTCAGCGCGGACGACCACCTCGGCGGCATCGCCCTCGAGTACGAGCGCGCCGGCGCCGCCGGGCGCTACCTCGGCGTCACGCTGGCGGCGGTCGGCCGCTATCGCGATGGTGAGATCAGCCGCGAGCACCTGTCGCTGGTCACCAGCTGGCGCGACGGCCGGCGCCTGAGCCTGCTGCAGGCGGCCGAGGTCGACCTCTACCGCGGCTGGCGCCGCGAAGGCGGCGGCAGCGGCGCCGAGTTGACCAGCACCGCCCTGACCGGACGCTGGCAAGTCTCCGGCCCGCTGGCGGTCACGCTGGGCTACGACGGCCGCGAGCCGGTCCGCACCTGGGAGACCCGCTCGCTCCCGGACAGCCTGTTCACCGAGGCGGGGCGCAACGGCTGGCGGGCCGGGGCGGCGTGGCGCGGCGCCGGCGGGCTGGGCCTGGACGTCTCGGGCGGCCTGCGCCACGAGCAGCGCACGGGCGAGGACGTCACCAGCTGGCAGGCGTTCGCGCGCGTGCCGGCGCGGCTGGCGCGCGTCGCCGACCTGGCCCTGGCGGCGCGCGGCTTCGACGGCCCCTGGCTGTCGGGCTGGTCGCCGAGCCTGCGCGCGACGCGCACCGCCGGCGGCGCGCGCTGGACGCTGGAGGCCGGGCGCTTCACCTACACCGGCAAGCTGGCGGACACCACCCGCGACAACACCTGGGCCGAACTGGGACTCTCGCGCGGGGTGGGCGCCGGCTGGGAGCTGACGGGTTCCTGGCGGCAGGACTGGGGCGACGACATCGAGGGCCGGCGCCTGTTCCTGGAGGCGGGGCGCCGGTTCTAGGACGCCCGCGACCGCGGACGCACGGCACGGACGATTCGCACGGGAAGCAGGGACGGATGGAAGCGGTCCTCATCTGGCTGGCCATGCTCGGTCTGGCCGGGCTTTGCATCGGCGTCTACGCGCGCCAGTTCCGGCGTCGGCGCGCCGCCGATTCGCAGCGCCTGCGGCAGAACCGGGAACTGGGCATGGACCGCCCGGTCGGCCAGTACCCGTTGATCGACGCCGGCGCCTGCATCGGCTGCGGCACCTGCGTGACGGCCTGTCCCGAGCACGACGTGCTGGGCATCGTCATGGGCCGGGCCGTGGTGATCAACGGCGCGCGCTGCATCGGCCACGGCAAGTGCGCCGAGGCCTGCCCGGTCGGGGCGATCCGCATCGGCCTGGGCGACATCACCAAGCGCGACGACATCCCCGTGCTGACCCCGGACGGCGAGACCACGGTGCCCGGCGTCTGGATCGCCGGCGAGCTGAGCGGCTACGCGCTGATCAACAACGCCGTCGCTCAGGGCCGGGCGGTCATGGGCGCGATCGCCCGCGCGCGCGGGCCGCGGCCGACGGGCCCGTCCGAGATCCTCGACGTGCTGGTCGTCGGCGCCGGCCCCGCCGGGCTGAGCGCGGGCCTGGTCGCGGCGGAGCTGGGCCTCAGCTGCGTGGTCGTCGACCAGCAGGGCGCCGGCGGCACGATCCTGCAGTATCCCCGCCGCAAGCTCGTGATGGTGCAGCCGGTGGAGCTCCCGCGGCTCGGCCGGTTGCCGAAGCACGAATACCTCAAGGAGGAGCTGCTCGAGATCTGGGAGCGGCTGCAGGGCGAGGGCGACGTGGACATCCGCATCGGCCCGCGCGTGACCGGCGTCAAGGGGCGGCGCGGCGACTTCACGGTCGAGTCCACGGCCGGCAGCTGGCGCGCGCGGCACGTCGTGCTGGCGCTCGGGCGGCGGGGCTCGCCGCGGCGCCTGAACGTGCCGGGCGAGGACCTGGCCAAGGTGGCGTACAAGCTGATCGACGCGGAGGCCTACAAGGGCCGGCGCGTGCTGGTGGTCGGCGGCGGCGATTCGGCGGTGGAGGCGGCGATGGGCCTGGCCCACCAGCCGGGCTGCGAGGTGACGCTCTCCTACCGCAAGCCCGAGCTGATGCGGATCAAGCAGCGCAACGCCGAGCGGTTCGCCGAGCTGGTGCAGTCCGGACGCATCGACTTCCGCGGCGACACGAACGTCAGGACGATCCAGGCCGACCGCGTCGTGCTGGACGGGCCGACGGGGCCCGTCGTCCTGCCCAACGACGAGGTCTTCATCCTGGCCGGCGGCGTGCCGCCGTTCGGGCTGCTGCGCGAGATCGGCATCGCCTTCGGCGGCGACCAGGACGACGCGAAGCACCTGCAGGCGGCCGGCCTGGCGGCCGCGCCGGCGCCGCAGGCCGCTGTCGGCGCGCGGCCCGGCGCTTGATCGCGCCGCGCCCGCCCGTATCATGGGGCGGCCCCCGACCCGAAAGAGGCAACCGATGCCCGTCGAGATCCGCGACGCCGGTCCCTGGACCGAACTCCGCCTGGATCGCCCGCCGCGCAACGTGCTGGACGTGCCGCTGCTGGAGGCGCTGCGCGACGCCCTCGACGCGCTGGCCGCGGCGCCGGGCGGGGCGCCGCTGCTGCTGCTGAGGGCGAACGGCCGCCACTTCTCGACCGGCTACGACATCGCCGACATCCCCGCCGCGATCTTCGACCCGGACCCTGCCGTGCGCGCGTCGCATCCCTTCGAGCAGGTGATGGCGCGCCTGGTCGCCTACCCGCTGCCGGTGGTGGCCGAGGTGCAGGGCGACGCCTGGGGCGGCGCCGTCGAGCTGCTGGCGTGCTGCGACCTGCGCCTGGCGGCCGACCACGCGCGCGTCGGGCTGCCGCCGGTGCGCCTGGGCCTGGTCTACAGCCACACCGGCCTGCGCCGGCTGCTGCGCGCGTTCGGCCCCGCCCTCGCGCGCGAGATGCTGCTGACGGGCGAGGCGGTCACCGCACAGCGCGCGCTGGCGGCCGGCTTCTTCTGCCGCGTCGCGGCCGCCGAGGAGCTGGCCGGCGAGACGCGCGAGCTGATGGGCAGCATCGCGCGCGGGGGACCGCTGGCGCTGCGCGGGACGCGGCGCGTGCTGCACCTGCTGGAGGAGACGGAACTGCTGCCGCCGGCGGCGCTGGCGGAGATCGCCGCGCTGCGGCACGCGGCGCGGCACTCGGCGGACTTCGCGGCCGCGCAGGCCGCGTTCCTGGCGCGGCGGCCGTCGCCGTTCGGTGGGCCCGGTCCCGGGCCGGATGCCTGACGTCCCGCGTCAGAAGTGCGAGCCGCTGAGCGCGCGCCCCGCCGTCACGCGCCCGTCCTCGGTCAGCCGCAGGCGCTCGCCGTCGCTCTGCACCAGGCCGCGGCGCACGGCGCCGGCCACCACCGAGC
>CAYNPY010000098.1:0-12551 GCA_964399195.1 uncultured Fibrobacteraceae bacterium | reverse complement strand
TGGCGATGGAGATGACCAGGCGCACGTTCGCCTCGATCATCTCCTTCTGGGCCGCGTCCACCTGCTGCCGGCCCAGCGCGATCTCGGTGCCGATGCGGTGCAGCTCCTCGGCGCTGAGCCCGATCTCCCGCTCGATGTCCTGGATGCGCTTGCGGTGCGCGCGGACGGCCTTCAGCGCCTCCTGCAGGGTCTCGACGGTCTCGGCGGAGAGTCCGGGCTGCTTCATGGCGTTCGGCAGGTCGGCGCCGGTCACGCCGACCGACTCCTCGATGCGCGCGATGCGCACGTAGAGGTCTTCGACCTTGCCGTGCACCAGGAGGAGCTTCTGCGCCAGCTGCTCGACCTGGGACGGCGCCAGCTGCAGGGCCAGGAAGGCCTCGAGGATCTTCTTCTGCCGGGTCTGCACCATGCGCGCCAGCGTCGCGGCGCGCGGGCCGTCGACGCCGGCTTCCAGTTCGGCGCGCGCGTCGGCCAGTTCCTTCTGCAGCTTCTCGATGCCGTCGATGGCCTTCAGGAGGCGCTTGCCCTCCTTCTCGGCCGACAGGTGCACGTTCCAGGTGCTGGCGTCCTGCTGGATGACCTCGTCGACGTGCACCGACTGCGCCAGGAGCTGGTTGGCGGTCTGGCGCAGCTCCCGCAGGGAGTGCTTCGAGCGCAGCGTGGCGTCGATGATGGCCAGCCGCCCGTCCTCCATGCGGCGGGCCAGGTTGACCTCGCCCTGGCGGGTCAACAGCGGCACGCGGCCCATCTCGCGCAGGTACATGCGCACCGGATCGTCGTACTTGACGTTCGTGCGGCTGACCTTGCGGGCGGCGGCGACCTTCTTCTGCTCCTTCTTCTTCCGCCGGGAGAGGCGCTCCTGCGCCTCGGCGTCGGAGTCGTAGAAGTCGATCTGCAGCTCGCCGAGCTTCTCGTAGAGGCGGTCGACCTCCTCCACCGTGAAGTCGTCGCCCAGGAGGTCGTTGATCTGCTCGTGCAGGATGTAGCCGCCCTTGGCGGTGGCCTCCCTGCGGATGGTCTCGATCAGGGCATCGAAGCGTTTGCTGTCCATGCGCCGGTCCTGCTCCCGCGTCCGTGGTGACCGGTTCAGCGCCCAGTGGGCCGGGTGTCGTGCCCGAGCCGCGCGAGGCAGTCAGTGACCACCCTCAAGTGATCGGTGCGGGCGGGGATGTCCTCGCGGTCGAGCAGCCGGGTGACGTAGCCACGGTAGGCCGCGTCCCCCACGCCGTTCCAACGCGACAGCACCCACTCCCGCACGCCCGGCGACGTCGCCGGGCCCCCCGCCCAGGCCCTGATCTCGGCGGCCAGGGTGGCGGCCGCCGGTTCGAGCCCCGGCAATTCCCCGGCGGCGGCCAGTTCGCGGGCCGCCGCTCCCGTCTCGTCGCGCAGCGCGTGCGCCAGCATGTCGCCGGCGATGCGCTCCACTTGCACCGCGGCCAGCGAGCGCCGCACGCGCGGGCCGCGGGCGCGCCGCGCCACGCCCGCCTCCTCCGCCGGCGACGGCGCCTCCGTCGGCGCCTGTTCGCCGGACCCGGCGCTCCGCTGCCCGCCGGCGGCGGCCGCGCCCGCTCGCGAGGCGTGCTCGCCGCCCGCGGCGGCCGGCAGCGACTGCCGCAGCACGTCGCGGTCGATGCCGAACTCCGCGGCCGCCTCCTGCAGCACGTACTCGCGCCGCAGTGGATCCTCGATGCCGGCGACCGTGGCCAGCACCTGGCGCACGGCGCGCTCGCTCAGGCTGCGGTCGCCGCCGCGCACGGCGGTCAGCCGCTTCAGGAACGGCACGTAGCCGACCGCCTCCTTCAGCGCGGCCTCGATGGGCGCCGCGCCGCCGGCGATCGCCACGTCGGCGGGGTCCTTGCCCGCCGGCAGCCGCACGATCCGCGGCTCGAGCCCGCAGCGCAGCGCGATGTCGGCCGAGCGCACGGCCGCCTTCAGCCCCGCCTTGTCGCCGTCGAACATCAGGATCACGTCGCGCGCGCCGCGTCGCAGCAGCTTCGCCTGTTCCGGCGTGAACGCCGTGCCGCAGGTGGCCACGACGTTCGTGAACCCGGCCTGCGCCAGGGCCAACAGGTCGAGATAGCCCTCCACGAGCACCGCGCACTTCTGCCTGGCGATGGCCATGCGCGAGGACTCGAAACCGTAGAGGAGCTTCCCCTTGTTGAAGTAGGCGCTGTCGGAGGAGTTGAGGTACTTGGGCTCGCCCTGGTCCAGGACGCGGCCGCCGAACCCGGCAACCTGGCGCGAAATGATCTTGATTGGAAAGATAACGCGGTTGCGGAAATAGGCAAACGGCTCGCCCCCGCGGTCGCTCGGCCGCAGCAGGTCCGCGCGCAGCGCCAGTTCGCGGTCGACGCCGCCGCGCCGCAGCCCCTCCTCCAGCCAGCCGGACTGGCCGGGCGCCCAGCCCACGTCGTAGTCGCGCAGCACCTTCTCGCCGAAGCCGCGGCCCTGCAGGTAGGCGGCCGCCGGCGCGCCGAGACGATCGTCCCACAGCGCGTCGCGCCAGAGCGCCATCGCGGTCTCGTTCGCGCGGTGGAAGGCGCGGCGCTCGCCCTCCGATTCGTCCTCCTTCAGCGCGCTCGACAGGTCGATGTCCAGCGGGCGCGCGAGGATCTCCAGGGCCTCGGGGAAAGTGACCCCTTCGACCTCCATCACGAACGAGATGACGTCGCCGCCGGTGCCGCAGCCGAAGCAGTGCCAGCGCGCGCGCGAGGGCGTGACGATGAAGCTGGGAGTCTTCTCTTTGTGGAACGGGCAGAGGCCCTTGAAGACGGCGCCGGCAGGCTTGAGCTGGACGTGCTGGCGCACGACCTCGACGATGTCGGTCTCGTCCTTGATCCTCGCGATGATGTCCGCAGAGAGGACCGGCGACATACCCTGCCCGACAGGCCTTCCGTTGCCGCGGCCGGGAGCGCGCTGCCGGCGTCAGTCCGCGCAGGAACCGAAGCCGGAGACGGCCCGCGGTGGCCGCTTGAAACGTCCGCGAAGGGCCAGTGCCCCGAGGGGACCGGCGCGGTGCGGGATCCGGGCGAAATCGACGCGACGGCAAACGATATGACAAGTGCGCGGACGGCGCAACCGCGCGGCCCCCGGCGGCCTCAGGCCAGCCGCACCAGGGTGACCCCGCCGGCCGGATCCTCCTTCAAGGAAGCCACGCGACGGTCGGCGCGCAGCCGCGCCTGCAGGTATTCGCGCAGGCGGCCGGTGCCGCGGCCGTGGATGACCTCGACGGCGCCCAGGCCGGCCGGGATGGCCCGGTCCAGCAGCTGGTCCAGGCGCTGCCAGCCCTCCTCCCCGGTCAGGCCGCGCAGGTCCAGCACCGGCTCGGCCGCCGGCGCCTCGCCCTGCCAGGCCCAGCCGCCGGCCCCCGGGTTCGCCTCCGCCGGGCGCGCGCCCGCGCGGCCCGGCGCCGCCGGGGCGGGCGGTTCGTCCAGCGGCCGCACCGCGTCCAGGCCGAGGGTCAGGCGCAGGCCGTCCGCGTCGGCGACCAGCCGGCCGCCGCGCACCTCGACGACGCGCCCGACCAGGTTCAGGTGCGGGATGCGGACGCGGTCGCCGGGGCCGGGCGCGAAGCCCGGGTCGGCGACGTCGTCGGCGCCGTCGGGCGCGGTCAGGCCGGCGCGCTCCAGCTCCGCCAGCCGGTCGCGGGCGCGGCGCACCGCCGGCTGCGCGCCCTGCTCGGCGCGGATCTCCCGCACCGCGTTCTCGATCGCCCGCCGCCCGTCGCGCACCGCCCTCTCGACCTCGCGCCGCGCGTCGGCCAGGACCTGCTTGCGCTGCCGTTCGAGTTCAAGCAGGCGCGCGTCCAGCTCCGCCTGCCGCGCCTCGGCCGCGGCGGCCGCATCGCGGGCCTGCCGCCCCGCCGTCTGCAGCTCGCGCGCGCGCCGGTCGAGGTCGATCAGCAGCTGCTCGACCTGCACGCGCTCGTGGCCGGCGCGCGCGCGGGCGCGCTCGATCAGGTCCGCGGGCAGGCCCATGCGGCGCGCGATGTCGAAGGCGTGGCTGGTCCCCGGGTCGCCCACGCGGAAGGTGTAGAGCGGCCGCAGGTCGCGCTCGTCGAAGTCCATCGCCGCGTTCTGCATCCGCGGGTGGTCGTGGACGGCCGCCTTCAGCAGCCCGAAGTGCGTGGAGGCCAGCACCAGCGCGCCCTGCGCGGCCAGCTGCTCCAGCGCGGCGAAGGCCAGCGCCGTGCCTTCCTGCGGGTCGGTGCCGCTGCCGATCTCGTCCGACAGCACGAGGGCGCCGGGGCCGGCGGCGGCCAGGAACTCGCCCAGGTGCCGCATGTGCGCCGAGAACGAGCTGAGCGACTGGGCGATGGACTGGTCGTCGCCGAGATCGACCATCAGCGCGGTGGTCAGCGGCAGCTCCGTGTCCTCCCGCGCCGGCACGTCCCAGCCGCACTGCGCGAGCAGGCAGAGCACGCCCACGGTCTTGAGCGCGACCGACTTGCCGCCCGCGTTGGGGCCGCTGATGACCAGCACGCGGCAATCAGCCGGCACCGCCAGGTCCAGCGGCACCACCGCCGCGCGGCCGGCCGCCAGGTCGCCGTCGCCGAGGGCTTCCATCAGCAGCGGGTGCCGCCCGCCGCTGACCCGCAGGCGCGCTCCGGGCGCCAGGCGCGCCCGGCTGCCGCGCACGGCGCGGCTCCAGAGCAGGCCGGCGCGCACCTCGTCGGCCAGCAGCATCAGCGCGGCGCCATCGCGCAGGGCCGGCGCCGCGTGCTCGACGGCGCGGTTCAGTTCGAAGAGGATGCGCGCCTCCTCGGCGGCGACCTCGAGCCTGAGCGCCGTCAACTCGTTGCTCAGCCGCACGACGCCGGCCGGCTCGACGAAGAGCGTGGCTCCCGTCTGCGAACGGTCGTGCACGATGCCGTCGACGCGCCGGCTGTCGCCCGAGCGCATGGGCAGGCAGAAGCGGTCCCCGCGCAGCGTGACCTCGTCCGCGGTCGTCCAGCCGGCGGCGCGGGCGCGGCTCATCGCCTCGCCCACCTCCTGGCGCACCGCGCGCTCCTGGGCAGCGGCCTGCCGGCGCAGCGGGCCCAGCTTGGGGCTGGCCTCGTCGCGCAGGCGGCCGTCCGGCTCCAGCGCCCGCAGCAGCGCCCCGCGCAGCGCCTCCAGCGGCGAGGCGGCCAGGGCGGCCTCAGCCCAGCGCGGGCAGCTCTCGCGACGGTCCAGGAAGTGCGCGCGCAGGGCGTCCAGGTCCCCGGCCAGCGTCGCCACGTGCACCAGGTCGGGGCCCTCCAGGCGCACCGGCGGCGGCTGGTCCAGCAGCCCGAGCAGGACGGCCGGGTCGTTCAGCGGCGGCCACAGGTTGCGGTCGCCTTCGGGCCGCAGCTCGTCGGCCAGCTCGTGCCACGGCTGCAGCAGGGAGGGGTCGGGCAGGGGCCGGCGCGCCCGCACGGCGGCGGCGGCCAGCGGGCTGAGGCAGCGCGCGGCGACCTGGCCCGCCAGCCGGTCCCACTCCAGCAGCGACAGGGCGCGGGCGGAGGCGACCGGCGCGCGGGCGGCCTCGGCGGCGCCGGCGGCGAGTCTCTCGAGCAGGGGGATCATCGGCCGCCGCTGCGCTGGGCGTCGTCCGGCGCGGACTCCTTCGCGGACTCCTTCAGCGACGCCTTCACCGACTCCTCCACGCGCGCCTTGCCGGCGGCGGCGGCCTCGGCCGCCCGCGTGGTGAACGCCTCCCAGGCGGCTTCCAGCCGGCCGCCGGACGCCTTGCGCGCCTGCAGGTAGAGATTGGGCGCGGCGTAGTAGACGAGCCGGCCGACGAGCGTGCGGTCGCAGTCGGCCTGCACCGAGGCGCCGCCGCGCACCTGGCTGGCCGCCACGAGCAGGACGCTGGCCACCAGCAGCCCGAAGCACACGCCCAGCAGGGCGCCACCGAGCCGGTCCACCCAGACCAGGACCGACAGGTGCAGGAGCTTCGCGATGCCGGCCGCCAGCAGGCGGCTGAGGATGAGCCCCAGGATGAACAGCACCGCCCAGGTGATCAGCAGCGCCGGCCCGGTGCCGGCGCCGGTGCGCTCGCTGACCCACGGCTGCACGGCGCCGGCGAAGCGCGCCGTCAGCAGCAGCGCCGCCACGGCGCCCGCCACCTCCAGCACGCGCTTGACCAAGCCGTCGCGCCAGCCCAGCGCGCCGAACAGCACCATCACCGCCAGCGCGAAGCCCACCGGTGCGTTCACGGCCGCCTCACTTCGCGCCGGCCAGCAGCGACTTGACCATGGCGCTGACGCGCGAGCCGTCGGCCCGGCCGGCCACCAGCGGCACCGCCACCTTCATGACCTTGCCCATGTCGGCCGGCGACTGCGCGCCGCTCTCGGCGATCGCCTGCCGCACCAGCGCCGCCAGTTCGGCATCGCCGATCTCGGCCGGCAGGAACTCGCCGACGATGGCCAGCTCGGCCTCGGCCGCCGCCTTCAGGTCCGCGCGGTCGGTACCCGCGGTCGAGGCGAGAGTGTCCTTGACCTTCTTCGCGTAGGAGGCCAGCACCTTCTGCACGTCGGCGTCGGTCAGTTCCTTGCGCGTGTCGACCTCGACCTGCTTGATCGCCGCCTGCATCATGCGCAGCACGCCGAGCCGGTCCTTGTCCTTGGCCTTCATCGCCGCGACGACGGCCGCCTGCAGGCGGCCCGCCAGTTCACTCGTGGCCATGGCGCTTCCTTTCGTCGGGAACGGGTCCGCCGGCCATGAAAGACCCCGCCGCGGGCGGTGTCAAGATCCTGCCGGCCCGCGGGCGTCGGCCAGCGCGCGCAGCACGGCCAGTCCGGCGATGGCCGCGGTTTCCGTCCGCAGCGTGAACGGGCCGAGGTCCAGCGGGCTCGCGCCGGCCCCCGCCAGGAGCGCCGATTCCGCCGGCGTCCAGCCGCCCTCCGGCCCGATGAAGAGCGTCAGGCCGCCCGACGCGCCGGCGACGCCGGCGACGGCTGCGGGCGCCGGCGTGAACAGGCCGCGCTCGTCCGGCGCGGCGCCGACCAGCAGGCGCTCGCCCGCGCAGGCGGCCAGCGCGGCCGGCAGCGGCAGCGGTTCCGACAGTTCCGGCAACCGGCAGCGGCCGCTCTGCTTGAGCGCCGCGCGCAGGATCCCTTCCCAGCGCGCGCGCCGGCCCGCGCCCGGCTCGATCACCCCGCGCGCGGTCACCAGCGGCAGCAGGCGCCGGGCGCCCAGTTCCACCGCCTTTTCCACCACGAGGTCGAAGTGCCGCCCCTTGACCACCGCGCAGGCCAGCGTCAGCCGCGGCCCGCGCTCCTCGCGCGGATCGTCGGCGACGGTCAGGATCTCGAAGCGGGGTTCGCGGCCGCCGACCACGGGCCGCGCCGTGTAGCGCCGGCCGTGGCCGTCGACCAGGCACCAGTCGCGGTCGCCGGCCCCCCGCAGGACGCCCTGCAGGTGGTGGGCCTCTTCGCGGTCGAGGGCGACGACGTCGCCCGGGCGCGGCGGCGAGTCGGGCTCGACGGCCAGGAAGAACTGGCGCACGCGTTCGCCTTTCCGGCCGGCGCCTAGTCGCCGTGCCGTCGTCCCGGCGGCGGCACGCGCCGCGCCAGATCGTCCCGCAGCGCCTCGAGGCGCTTGACCGCCTCGCGGTCGAGGTTCTCCGGCGTCCAGGCCAGCACGCGCACCAGCTGATCCCCGGTGCCGGGGCGGTTCACGTGCGGCATGCCCTTCTTGCGCAGGCGGAAGATCTTGTGGCTCTGCGTGCCGGCGGGGATCTTCAGCGCCACTTTGCCGTCCAGCGTGGGCACCTCGATCTTCGTGCCGAGCATCAGGTCGATCGGCGAGACCGGCACGTCGATGAGCAGGTCGTCGCCGTGGCGCTCGAACAGCTCGCTGTCGCGCACGTTGAACACGACGCGCAGGTTGCCGGCGGCGCCGCCGTGCTCGCCGGCGTCGCCCTTGCCCTGCAGCTCCATGTAATTGCCGGTGCTGACGCCGGCCGGCACGTTGATCTCGAGCGACTCCTCGCCGCGGACCGTGCCGGTGCCGCGGCACGAGCGGCACGGATCCTGGATCACCTGGCCGCGCCCCTGGCAGTGCGGGCAGGCCCCCTCGGTCACCATCTGGCCGAGCAGCGACTGCCGCACCTGCCGCACGCGCCCGTGGCCGCGGCAGTGCTGGCACGTCGCGGGCCGGCTGCCGGCTGCGGCGCCGCTGCCCCCGCAGTCGGCGCAGGGCACCTGCTTGGTGACCTTCACGGTCTTGCGGACGCCGCGCGCCGCCTCCTCCAGGGTGATCGACAGTTCCAACTGGAGATTGCGGCCGCGCCCGCGCCCGCCGGCGCCGCCGCCGCCGAAGACGTCGCCGAAGCCGCCGCCCATGCCGAAGTTGCGCAGGAACGACTCCAGCGCGTCGTTCAGGTCGACGTTGAAGCCGCCGCCGCCGAAGCCGCCGCCGAGGCCGCCCTCGGGGGCGTGCCCGTAACGGTCGTAGCGGGCGCGCTTCTCCGGGTCCTTCAGCACCTCGTAGGCCTCGGCGGCCTCGCGGAACTTCTCGGCGGCGCCCGGGTCGTCCGGGTTCTTGTCGGGATGGTACTTGATGGCCTGCGCGCGGTAGGCCTTCTTGATCTCGGTCGCGTCCGCGCTCCGCGCCACGCCGAGCACCTCGTAATAGTCGCGCTTGCCGCCGCTCATGCCGCTCCTGCCGCTTCCTTGCCGACGCCGCTCAGGCGCAGATGATGACGCGCGCCGGCCTCAGCACCAGGTCGCCGAGCCGGTAGCCCGCCTGCGCGACCTCGATGACGGTGCCGGGCTCCGCGCCGTCGCGCGGCAGTTGGCCGACCGCCTCGTGCACCAGGGGATCGAGGTGCAGTCCCAGCGCGTCGATCGGCGTGACGCCCTGCTCCTGCAGGACCGCGCGGAATCGCTGCCGGATCAGCTCGATGCCGTCGCGGAATGCGTCCGGCGCGCCAGTATCGGCGGCGGGCGCCGCCGATTGCAAGGCCCTTTCCAGATTGTCCAGCACGTCCAGGAAGCCGCGCAGCGTGTCGGCCTGCGTGAAGCGCCGCGCATCGGCCACTTCGCGCCGCGTGCGCTTGCGCAGGTTGTCCAGCTCGGCCATCGCGCGCAGCCACTTGTCCTGCGCCTCGTCGCGCTCGCGCCGCAGGTTCTCGAGCTCGCCCGCGGCTCCGGCCTCGGCGGGAACCTCGGCGCTCGCCGCCGGCGGCTGCGGATCGGCGGCGATCGTCCCGTCCGGCTCCGCGCCGGAGTCTTCCGGCGCCGCCGCCGATTCCGGAGACGTCGCGGTCTTTTCGGCATGTTCGGGCTTCGCGTGGCGTCTCTTGGTCATCGATTCACTCCCCGCAAGGATGAGCCGCGGCCCGCCGCGCGGCGGACCGGGCGTCGGCCGTCCCGGTTTCAGTGCAGCGGCGATCCCGCCGGACCGCCGAGCTCCCGGCGCAGCGCGTCGAGCCCGTGCAGGGCCCGCTGGTAGGGCATCCGGCGCGGGCCGAGCACGGCCACCACGCCGGTGCGTCCGTCCAGCGGCACGCGGCGGGTCATCACCGTGAAGCACCGCAGCGCGGCGACGGGGTTCTCCTGGCCGATCCAGACGCCGAAGCCGTCGTGCGCGCGCTCGCCCAGTTCCTGCAGCGTGCGGCGCATGGCCGCCGGCGACTCCAGGAACGTCAGCAGCGAACGCAGCGGCGCCGGCTCCTGGAACTCCGGCGCCACGAGCACCGAGGCGACGCCGTCGAACTCGATCTCGCCCGCGTCGGCCCCGCGCAGCAGCTCGCGCCCGGCGCGCGCCAGGCGGGCGGCGCAGCGCGTCACCGGCGTGTCCTCCAGGTCCACCGCGCCGGGCAGGCCCGCGGCCGCCTCGCGCAGCGCGCGGCCGGACACGCGGCGCGACAGCAGCCGGCCGGCGGCGGCCACGACCGCTTCGGGCGGGTCGTCCGGCAGCGTGACCAGGCCCGTGCGGACGGCGGCATCGTCGAGCATCACGACCATCAGCACGCGCCCGCCGCCGCGCCGGAAGCACTCCAGGCGCTGCACCGTCGCCTCGGCCAGCGTCGGTCCGGCGATGATGCCCAGGCTATGCGTCAGACGGGACAGCAGCCCGGCCAGCAGCTTGAGCCGGTCCTGGCTGCCGGCGGCCCGGCGCACGCCCTGCCGCACCTGCTCCTCGAGGCCGGCCGGCGCGTCGTGGCGCCGCAGCGCCCAGCCCGACAGCAGGCTGTCGACGAAGACGCGGTAGCCGGCGTCGGTCGGCCGGCGGCCGGCCGAAGTGTGCGGCTGCTCGAGGTAGCCCGCCTCGGCCAGCCGCTTCATCACCGACCGGACCGTGGCCGACGACACGGCGCGGTGCAGGCTGCGCTCGACCAGGCCCGAGCTGACGGGCCGCCCCGTCTCCAGGTCCAGGCGCACCACGGCCGTCAGGACGGCCAGGGACCGCTCGTCAAGCGTGGTTCGCAGGCTGCTGGTCGGCATGGATCACACCCGTCGGCGCCTTGGCTGCGGTGCCGCGCGGCGGCGGCAGGGCGGCAAGTTAACCGGGGTCCGTCGCCGGTGTCAACCCGGCCGCGGGCCCGGTCGGCGCCACCGCTAGAAGCGCCGCGCCAGCGCCTCCTCGATGGTGTCCAGCCGCAGGTACCCGTCGCCGGTCAGGCGCAGGCAGCCGTCCTGCCGGCGCCACAGCCCCTCGGCCTCCCCGCGCGCGAGGTCCAGCGCGCGCGGGGGCAGCCAGTCCAGCGGCACGCCTTCGCGCGTCCTGAGGGCCAGCACCGCGCGCTCGAGCCGGCGCGAGGCGGGTCCGAGCTCCTCCACCGCGGCCTCCGGCAGACGGCCCGCGTCCAGGTCGGCCAGCCACGCCGCGAGCGTGTCGTGGTTCGCGCGCCGCCACCGCCCCCAGGCCCCGTGGGCGCCCGGCCCCAGGCCGAGCCAGGGGCGGCGGCGCCAGTAGCCGCGGTTGTGGCGGGACTCGGCGCCGGGCCGCGCGAAGTTGGCCACCTCGTACTGCAGCAGGCCGTGGGCGGCCAGCCGGCGCGCGGCGGCCAGGTACGAGGTGCGCACCTCCTCGTCCGGCGGCAGCGCCAGCGAGCCGTCGGCGACGCGCGCGGCCAGCGCCGTGCCCGCGTGCACCTCCAGGATGTAGAGCGACACGTGCTCGACGCCCAGCGCGACCGCCTCGTCCAGCTCCGCCAGCAGCGCCTCCAATCCGACGCCCGGGCCCAGGATCCAGTCCGCGGAGACGCGCGGGAAGCTCGCGCAGGCCAGCGCCAGCGCCCGGCGCGCGGTCGCCGGATCGCAGGCCCGGCCCAGCCGGCGCAGCACGCCCGGATCGAGGCTCTGCACACCCAAGCTGACGCGGCCCACGCCTGCGGCCAGCCAGGCCCGCGCCAGTTCGGGCGTGAACGTCTCCGGGTTCGCCTCGGCGGTCAGCTCCAGGTCGGGGGCCTGGGCGCAGCTGCCGACGGTCCCCGCCAGCAGGCGCGCCATCAGCTCCGGCTCGAGCTGGGACGGCGTGCCGCCGCCGACGTACGCCGTCGCCAGCGGCCGCCGCCGGGAGCCCAGCGTCGGGCACGCGCGGCGGCGCAGCTCGAACTCGCGCAACACGCCGTCGACGAAGGCCGCGCGGCGGCCGGCGTCGTGGTCGGCGCTGCGCGCGAAGTGGCAGTAGGCGCAGATCGACCCGCAGAAGGGTACGTGGACGTACAGGCCGAACGGGCCCATGGTCAGCGGATGACGTCGCCCAGCCGCGAGAAGCGCGGCAGATGCCGCTGCCCGTCCCACGACCAGTAGATGAACATCGCCTTGCCCTTGATGAGCCGCTTGTCCAGCGCGTCCCAGTAGCGGCTGTCCTGGCTGTTGTAGCGGTTGTCGCCCATCATGAAGATGTGGCCCGCGGGGACGATGTAGGGGTCCGGCATGCCCGGCAGCGGGAAGGTGTGGTTGCGCGGGTTGCGTCCGTAGGACGCCGCGTCCTTCTTCGCGCGCGGCGGCGGGCAGCGCTCCGGGTCGGCGCCGTCCGGAATGCACGAATGGTCGCCGCCGAACTCGCCGAGGTTGCTCTCGTAGACCCTGCCGTTGACGAAGAGCACGCCGTCCTTCACCTGCACGGTGTCGCCCTCGACCGCCACGCAGCGCTTGATGTAGTCCAGGTTGCGGTCGCGCGGGTACTCGAAGACGATGATGTCGCCCTGCCGCGGCTCGCGCACCGCCGGCAGCTTCAGCACCGGCAGGCCGTCGATCAGCGTCCAGTTGACCAGCGGGATCCGGATCCGGTCCGGCGTCTTGGCGCCGTAGAGGAACTTGTTGACGAACAGGAAATCGCCGATCTGCAGCGTCTCCAGCATGGAGCCCGTGGGAATGCGGAAGGCCTGGAAGACGAACTGGCGCAGCAGCAGCGCGATGAGCAGCGCCGAGCCGATCGAGCGGGCGTACTCGACCACGGGGTGCCGCTTGCGCGCGGGCGGTTGCGCCCTGCCGGTGCGGATGGCCTTCTGCTTCCTGAACATCGTTCCTCCCCGCCGCGGCGGTCAGCGTTCCACCTTGAGCACCGCCAGGAAGGCCTCCTGCGGGATCTCCACGGAGCCGACCTGCTTCATGCGCTTCTTGCCTTCCT
>CAYNPY010000097.1:0-12825 GCA_964399195.1 uncultured Fibrobacteraceae bacterium | reverse complement strand
CATGTTGCGCGTGTACTGCTCGTGGCCCGGCGTGTCGGCGATGATGAACTTGCGCCGCGCCGTCTGGAAGTAGCGGTAGGCCACGTCGATGGTGATGCCCTGCTCGCGCTCGGCGGCCAGGCCGTCCAGCAGCAGGGCCAACTCGACACGCTCGTCGCCGCGCTTCTCGGAGGTGCGCGCCACGGCCGCGTACTGGTCCTCGAAGATGCAGTTCGTCTCGTAGAGCAGCCGCCCGATCAGGGTCGACTTGCCGTCGTCCACGCTGCCGCTGGTGGTGAAGCGCAGCAGCGTCTTCTGTTCTTCGGGCAGGGCGGCGGTGCGGTCGGCGGCAGCGGCCATCAGAAGTACCCCTCGCGCTTCTTCTGCTCCATCGACGAGTCGCTGGTCAGGTCGATCAGCCGGTTCTCGCGCTCGCTGCGCCGGGCCTCGACCACTTCCTCGATGATCTGCTCGATCGTCACCGCGTCCGACTCGATCGCCCCCGTGCAGGGGATGCAGCCGAGGCTGCGGAAGCGGCAGTTGACCTCGGCGATGTCCTCGTCGCGGAACGGCAGCTTCCCGTCCGGGTCGACGATGTGGCGGTTTTCGCAGGGCACCAGGATGCCGCCCAGGCGCACCACCTTGCGCGGCCGCGCGAAGTACAGCGGCACGATGGGGATGTTTTCCTGCCTGATGTACTGCCAGACGTCCAGTTCCGTCCAGTTGCTGAGCGGGAAGACGCGCACGTTCTCGCCGTCGTCGACCTGCGCGTTGTAGAGGTTCCACAGCTCCGGCCGCTGGTTCTTGGGGTCCCACTGGCCCAGGCGGTCGCGCACCGAGAAGAAGCGCTCCTTGGCGCGCGACTTCTCCTCGTCGCGCCGCGCGCCGCCGAACGCCGCATCGAAGCCGTGCTTGCTCAGCGCGTCGAGCAGGCCGCGCGTCTTGAGCTGCTGGCAGCACTTGTCGTTGCCCAGGCGCGTCGGGTGGGCCCCCTTGGCGATCCATTCCTCGTTGCGCTCGACGATCAGCCGCGCCCCGATCGCCGTCGCCTGGGCGTCGCGAAACGCGTACATCTCGGCGAACTTGTAGCCGGTGTCGATGTGCATCAGCGGGAACGGGAAGCGTCCCGGGTGGAACGCCTTCTGCGCCAGACGCAACATCACGGAGGAGTCCTTGCCCACGGAGTAGAGCATCACCGGGTTCTTGAACTCGGCGACGACCTCGCGCATCACGTGGATGGATTCCTGTTCCAGCTGCTGCAGGTGGGTCAGGGTGTAGGAACCCAAGGCTGCTCCCTGGTCGGGGGTCGGGGTCGGAGTCGGGGTCGGTCCTGGCGGGACGTCCGCTCCCGGCAGTGCTGCGCAAATCTCGCCCAAATCGGGGGCGGTGGCGAGCGCGGAATCACCAGGCCCGCAACCGGCCTTCACGGCGCGACTTCGGGACTTCGCCGGACCCCGGGCCGGACCGGAGCGGCGACCGGGCCGGTCCTGTGCGGTCGGGGGACCGTTCTTGAAAGACAAGATAGATATGGTATGCTTTCGTCACAGCAATCCACCGCCCCCAGCCCGGGAGTCCCGCATGCGCCGCTCGAGCCGCTTGGCCGCCATGGTCGGAACCATCGCCGCCTTCGCCGCCGTCTTCGTCCTGCCGTCCGCCGCCCCGGCCCTGCCGCCGGCGACGGTCGGCGTCAAGTGGGACATCCCGCAGGTCCAGGTCCTGGCCGTCGCCGACGTCTCGCCCGACCCCGGGCTCGAGTGCATCGGGCTGGCTTCCTCGGGCATACGGGGGCTCTACCGGCTCGCCACCGGCCAGCTGCTGGCCGAGCTGCCGCCCAACTTCAATACCGCACCGACCACCTACACCTTCCGCGACGTGGACAACGACGGCCGGGCCGAGATCCTGTGCGTGAACTCCAGCGATCTCGGCGGCTACCCCGGCTCGATGGTCGGCATGCTGGACTACGGAAGCGGCCTGGTCGCGCTGTGGCCCGCCGTGGTGCCCGGCGGAAGCAACTCGGGAGTCACGGTCGATTTCATGGACCTGAACGCCGCGAACCCGCAGGTCCTGGTGCTCAGCAACCCCGCGAAGCTGATGCTCCTCAACGCCGTGAGCGGCGCCGTGCTCTACGACACCTCGACCGACCCGGCGATCCCCACCGGGCGCGAAGTGTATGCGGTCCTCGTCGACGACTTCGACGTCGACGGCCACGACGACGTCCTGTTGACGCTCCTGAACCCGAACAACGGCAACACGCGCGTCTTCCTGATCGGGGCCAGCGGGGGGTTGTCGTCCGTTGACGACCTTTCCGGCGCCGCCCTGGTCAAGCTGCAGCAGAGCTGGCCCAACCCCGTCAACGGTTCATCGACGATCCGCTTCGAGCTGGAGCGGCCCTCGCGCGCGCGGCTGCGCATCTTCGACGCGGCGGGTCGCCTGGTGCGCACCATCCTGGACGAGCAGGTGACGGCCGGCAGCCACACGCGCGTCTGGGACGGCCGCGACGAGCAGGGCCGCGAGGCGGCCAGCGGCATCTACTTCTACGAGTTGGATGCCGACGGGCGGCGGCTTTCCAGCAAGCTGGTGCAGGTGAAGTAGGGAGCGGGCGGCGCCTCGCGCCCCCGCGCTTCGCCGCCCCGCCCTGTTTTCGCGTCCCTCAGTCGGCGTGCCCGCCGCAGGCGGGAGCGGCCCCGTGCGCGCCGGCCGCGGCCAGATACCCGTGCAGACCCTCCACGAGATGGATGTACTGCACGTAGGCTTCCACGTACTCGCGGCCGGCCTCCACGTTGTGCTCCGCGTGGCGCAGGCGTTCCGAGGCCTCGGCGAACTTGGCGCGGATCGCGGCGCCGGCCGCGGCGGCGACCTCGTCGGCGACGGCGTCGACGTTCCCGGCCGTGAGCGCCGCGTCGGCCGCGACGAACGCCGGGGCGATGTGGCCGGCCGGTTTCAGGCCGGTGTACGGCGCGCCTTCGCCCTGCCGGTGCACGCGCACCAGCGTCTCCAGGAAGTGCCGGTCGGCCAGGCGCCTGACGTCCTCGTCGCGGCCGCGCAGCGCGCGGGCCTGGGCGAACGCCTCCCGGATCTCGCCCTCGTCGTCGGCCCGCACCCACTTGAGGACCGGCGCCACGTCCCCCGTCTCGAGCGCGGCCTGGGCCTCGGGCACGATCGGGCCGTCGAGGCTGTCGCAGTGCGCGCGCGCGGCGCCGGCGCCGGCCACGGTCAGGAACAGGCTGCAGACGAAGACGGCAGAGACGTAGATGGAAGGTCGGGCGGCTCGGCTGGTCATCGGATTCATGGCGTGCTTCTCCCTTGCGCTGGGGCGGGTTCGCCCGGATTCGGGCGCCGTCCGGGTCGTTGCCCGGGATCGGGTGGCGGCCGGCCCGCGGGCCGGCGGCACGGGAGACATTGTAAGTAAGTAGTTACTTGCTTGTCAAGGGAGGCTCGAGAACCGTGAGCGCCGGATCCGGGCCGATTGCTCATGGTCAGCCGGGATTGCGCAGCACGATCTCGCGCACCCACACGCCCCGGACGCCCGACTCGCGCCCGGCCAGCGCGCGGAAACGGGCCAGCGCCGCCTCGCCGGCGCCCGCCGGCGTCGCCTGCCCGGCCGGCAGCGGCGCCAGGCCGCCCACCCCGCGCAGCCGGCCCAGCGCGGCGGCCGGCACCGGCGCCGCCAGCCCGGCCGCGCCGTGCGCCAGCGCGGCCAGCGGCGCGGGGCTGGCGACGACCAGGAACGTCTCCCGTCCGCCGGCGCTGGTCACGGTCCAGGCGAACTCGCTGCCGTCGATGCGGCCCGGCAGGTCGACCACGGCGTCGGCGGGCAGCGGGTTCCTCACCGCGTAGCGGGGCTGCGGGAACAGCAGGAAGGACTCGCCGTGGTCGTCCGCGTTCAGGACGTAGACCCACAGCGGACGCGAGGCCTGCCAGCGCAGCGACAGCCGGTCGCCGGGCGCGACGACCGCGCCCGGGACCAGAGGCTCCGCAGGGCCGCCGCCGTGACGAAGGAGCGTCGCCTCCACGTCGTACGCCGGGGCGGTGCCGCCGGACGCCGCGCCGCGGCGGCCGGCCAGCCCGATGACGGCCGCCGCGAGCCCGATCGCGAGCAGGCCGGCAACCAGTGCGCGCGAACCGGGGCGGGCCCGACGCTCACGCGCAGGCGCCGCAGGGACCCCGTCGGCGGGGGCGGCGTCCAGCGCCTCGACGAAGGCGGCGGCGGTGGCCAGGCGCTTCGAGGCCGTCGGCGCGATCGCGGCCTCGACCGCCGCCACCAGAGCCGGCGGCAGCCCCGGGCGCCGCTCGGCCAGGGACGGCCGCGGCCCGTTCGCCGCGGCCGCGCGCAGCTGGGCCCAGGTGAGCCGACCGAACGGGTGGGCGCCGACGAGCGCGAACCAGACGAGCAGGCCCAGCGCGTAGACGTCGGCGCGGACGTCCGGCGCGGCGCCGAACAGCAGCTCCGGCGCCATGTACATGGGCGAGCCGGCCGGCAGCGACGGCGCGGCGCCGTCCGGTTCCGCCGGCCGCGGCCGGCCCAGGCCGAAGTCCGCCAGCAGCCAGCGCCCGTCCGCATCGCGCACGACATTCGCCGGCTTGACGTCGCGGTGAAGCAGCCCGGCCTCGTGCACCGCGGCCAGCGCCGCGCCCACCTCGCGGCCCAGCCGCGCGGCCTCGTCGGGGGCGAGCGGGCCGCGGGCGGCCACGTGCTGCTCGAGCGTCTGTCCCCGCGCCAGCTCCATCGAGAGCCCGACGCGGCCGTCGTGCTCGTCGATGCCGTGCACGGCCACGACGTTGGGGTGCCGCACGCGAGCGAGCGCGCGGCCTTCCGCCAGCAGCGGCGAGGCCGCCGCCGACGCCCCGTCGCCGGGCGCTCCCGGCCGCAGCAGCTTGAGCGCCACTTCGCGATGCAACCGCGGATCCCAGGCGCGCCAGACCTCGGCCTGCGCGCCGCCGCCCAGCCGCTCGAGCAGAAGCAGGTCGCCCCAGCGCGCCACCTCGCCGGCGGCGCCTCCGGCGGCGGCGCCGTCGCCATCGCCGTCGGCAGCGCGGCCGGCGCGCTGCAGCCCGCGGCTGAAGCTGCCGATGCGGTCGACCTCGCGCAGGGCCTCGACGATCGTCAGGTCGTCGGGCCCGACGCGGCGCACGACGGCGTCCCAGTCGATGGCCTCGCCGTCGGAGACCGGCCCGAGCAGGCCGGCCAGCGGATCACGCCCCGCGTCCATGTCCCATCGCCTCCGCCAGTCGGCCCAGCGCGCGCTGCACCGCCATGCGGGCGGCGTCGCGGCTCGGGCGGCCGGTCATCGTCGCGATCTCCGCGTAGTCGAAGTCCAGCTCCAGGCGCAGGTGGAGCAGTTCCTGGTCGTCAGCGTCGAGGCCGCCGAGGGCGCGCTCGTAGCGCGCCAGCGCCGCGCTGCCGATCGCCAGCTCCAGCGGCGAGGGCGCCCGGTCGGGCAGGTCCTCCGACAGGTCCTCCCGCCCGGTCCGCCGTCGCGACCACCGCACCTGATCCCTGATACGGTTGAGAACGGCGGAACGAACATAGGCCTGGAACCCGCCCGGGCCGCGCACCTCGATGCGGTCGAGCCCCTGCAGCGTGCGCAGGAGCGTCTCCTGCACCAGGTCGGAGGTGTCCAGGAGCGAGCGCGCCTGGACCGGCAGGCGGCCCGAGGCCCACCTCTGCAGGCGCGGCAGGTAGCGCGCCAGCAGGTGGTCGCGCGCGGTCTGGTCGCCGTCGCGGGCGAGCACGAGCAGTTCGCGCGTGGCCAGCAGCGAGAGCCCTCCGCTGCGCGGGGGGCCCGTGTCCGGTGCGCGCTCTCCGGTGTCAGCCATCGACTCCTCCCGAACCGGCTCAGTCCCCGGTCGCGGTGAACGCGGCCCAGTAGTAGGGGTGCACGCTGCGCCCGTCGGCCCGGCGGGCGTCCAGAACCTCGCGCGAGGCGAGGCGCAGCGCGGCGCCGGCGGCGGTCGCGCCGGCCGCCCGCGCGCGGTGAAGGGCGGTCATCCATTCGGCGGCGGCCTCGTCGTCGACGGCCCACTGGCTGGCGATGACCGACCGCGCCCCGGCCAGCCGGAAGGCGCGCGTCAGGCCCAGCGAGCCCTCGCGGTTCCAGGCGTCGGCCACGCCGGACTCGCAGGCCGACAAGACCACCCATTCGGCGGCGCCGAGGTCGAGCGTCGCGACCTCTTCGGCCGTGAGCAGCCCCTCGTTCTCGTCGTTCGCCGCGGCCGCGGCGTTGGCGCCGGCCAGGGCCAGCACGACGCGCCGGCCCAGGCGCGGGACCGGCGGCCGCTCGAGAATCGCCGGCTGCGCTGCGACTGCTGCCGCCGGGGCCAGCCCACCGACGCCGCGCGCGGCCGGCGCTGAAGCGGCATGGCAGAGGTCGTCCAGCGCCACGGCGTGCGTGGCCAGGTGGAGCACGCGGCGGCCCGGTGCCAGGCGCTTGAATGCACTCTCATCGGCGGCGGCCCCGCGCAGCAGCTGCACGTCGTGCGCGTGCTCGCGCGCGATCGCCTCGATCTCGCGCTCGGTTCCGGGCAACGGCAGGAAGGCGGGAAGCGCTCCGTCGGCGCACTCGGGCAGGATCGCGCGGCGCGAGGCGACCGCGAGCGGCGGCGCCGAAACCGCCGCGCCGGCCGGGGACCCGAAGTCGACGCCGCCGACCGCCAGCAGCCCGGGACGCCCGGACGAAGCGATCGGCCGCAGAAGATCGCGCTCGGCGCCCAGCACGCGCACATCGAGGTCCGACTCGACCAGGAAACCGGCGCCCGACGGCAACGCCGACCACGGCAGGCTGTGCAACGGCGACTCGGCGACGATGTAGATCAGGCGCGCCGGTTCCGTCGCCTCGGCCAGGCGGTCCCAGGTCAGCGCACGCAGCCGCTCGCCCGCCGCTCGCAACGCCGCGTCCTCGGCTGCGCCCGGCAGTGGCGGCCGCCCGGCCAGTGCCCGCCAGCGGGCCAGAGCCTCCTCCAGAACCGCGGAGGGCCCGAGATCGATCAAACGCGCCTCGCCGCCGCCGCTGAGCGCGAACGCCGCCATGCGCTCGGCCGCCGCGCGCGGCCTGACTGCGGCCAGCGAGATCAGCGCCGCGCCGGGCGGCAGGGCGCGCCGCAGGTCCTCCAGGTCCGGGACCTCGGGAATCCCCGTCGCGCCGGCGCGCGGAGCCACCGCGGCCCAGCGCCGCTCGGCGTCGTCGGCGCGGGCCCGCAGGTCCGCCAGCCGGGCGGAGCCGGCGCCGGGATCGCCGCCCTCGCGCACCTCCTGCCGGGCCAGGCGGCGCGAGGCCTCCAGCCACGCGCGGTGGGCCGCGACGGCCGCGGCATCCGCCGCGGCGGGATCCGGCGGGCGGCGACGCGCCACCTCGGCCGCGACCAGGCCGCGCCAGCGGACCAATTCATCCAGCGCGACCGCCGCCGGGACCCGCCCGTCCAGGGCCAGCACAAGCAGCGCGTCCAGCGGCGCCGAACGCGAACCGGCCAGGGCCAGACCCTCGCGGTCGGGCAGGGCGCGCAGGTCGCGCCGCACCAGCCGCCTCGCCAGCGCGGCGCCGTCGCGCGCTGCGGCGACGGCCTCGGCGCTCCGTCCGCACCTGGCCAGCGCCAGGCTGCGCTCGGCCTGCGCGCGCGCCTCCACCGCGCTGCCGCGCAGCGCGTGCGCCGCCAGCGTGTGCAGGAGAGCGGAGTCCTGGCTGGCGACGGCCGCGCGGTCGCCGAGCTCGGCGTGCAGCCGCAGCTGCAGGGCCTGCAGGTCCGCCACCGTCTTCCAGCTGAGGTCCGGCCGCGAGCGTTCGGCCGCCTCGGCCGAGCGCGCCAGCGCCAGCGCCGCCGCGGGGTCGCTGTCGGCGGCGATGTGCGCCAGACCCGCGCGCGCCTGCGTCAGCGCGCCGGTGCTGGACAGCGATCCGGCCGACTCGAAGCCGCGGCAGACGCCGCGGAAGCGCGCGGCGGCGGCGGTGGTGTCCCCCAGCGCGGATTCTGCCGCCGCCAGGGCCGCCTGGGCCCAGAGCGTCTGGCGATGGTTGGCGCCCAGCTGGCCCGTGTAGACCGGGACCACCTGCTCGAGCGCGCGGCGGGCGCGCGCGAAGTCGCCGATCTCCGACAGCGCGACCGCGAGGTTGCCCCTCAGCAGTGCCAGGTTGACCGGGTTGTAGCCGGGCAGGGACTCGGCCAGGGCCACGGCGCGCTGCGCGAGGTCGGCCGCGCCCGAGATGTCGCCGTTGCGGTACTCGAAGATGCAGAGCCGCTGCAGCCCCATCGTCATCGCCGCGTGCGCGGCGCCCAGCCGCGACTCGTACTCGCGCAGCGCCGCTTCCAGCTCCGCGCGCGCGCCGTCCACGTCGCCCGCCGCGTCCAGGAGCGAGGCGATCTCGCAGTGGAAATCGCCGACGCGGCGGTCGCGCTCCAGGCCGAGTCCGCGCCGCACGGCGAGCCCCTCGCGAAAGGTCGCCAGCGCCGAGTCGGCCAGGCCCAGGCACATCTGCGCCGTGCCCAGCCGGTACCACGATTCGGACACTTCCTCGTGCGCGTCGCCGAACACCAGCCGGCGGAGCGCCAGAGCCCGCCGGGCGTGGTCGAGCGCAAGGTCGCAGCGGTTCTGCTCGTTGTGGATGAGCGCCAGCACGTCGTGCGCGTCGGCGCGCAGCGTGTCGCGCGCGGCATCGCCGCCGGCGAGCAGGTCCAGGGCCTGCCGCGCCGAACGGACCGCGACCGAGTCGGCCAGCGAGCGACGCGCCGCGCGGGCGCGCGACAGGGAGACCAGCGCCTCGGCGCGCTGCAACGGATCGGCCGCGGGCGCGGCCGCCAGCAGCGCGCAGGCCGCCCCGGCCAGGGAGTCCGCCTGCGCGTAGCGGCGCGCGTCGAAGGCCGCCTTCGAGGCCGCGATC
Source organism: uncultured Fibrobacteraceae bacterium (assembly GCA_964399195.1). GTDB lineage: Bacteria > Krumholzibacteriota > Krumholzibacteriia > LZORAL124-64-63 > LZORAL124-64-63 > CAINDZ01. Next base: position 3,976 of record CAYNPY010000097.1, on the reverse strand, counting down.
AGCCCACCGACGTCGTCGGCGACGGACGCCGAAGCCACCGCAAGAACGGTCGCCGACAGCACCAGGCATCTGGCGAGCGCCCGCCGAATCTTCAATGCCGCCACCCCGCCTTCACGATCGCCGCCGGCGCGGGCTCCATGGCCCGGCCCGGTCGCGCAATCCCCTCGGCCCGGTCACGAATCCGGGACGAACATGATAGCCGATATCGGATGAACACGGTTGTGATTTTCGCCGCGGCCCGCAACGCCCGGCTGGCGGCCGCTCCTGAATGAGCCCGTTCGATACGGCTCCGGCGCCGGTGTTCGCCCGGCCGCGCCCGGACGTAGGGGTCCACACTGGCAGACGACGGCGCCTTGCCGCGGTGCCGCCCCGGGCGGGCGGGTTCGCGGCCGCCACCAACCATGCGACCGAGGAGAGAATTCATGCGATCGCGATCGATCACGGCCCTGGCGCTGGCCGGGGCCCTGCTGCTGCCCGCGCTTGCCGCGGCCCAGTGCGAGGACTGGATCCGTGGCCCGCTCGACGACGGCACGCTGCCCAACGGCGCCAACGGCGCCATCCTGGACTCCATCACCTGGGACCCCGACGGCGCCGGCCCCCTGCAGGAGCGGCTGGTGGTCGGCGGCGTGTTCACCGAGATCGGCGGCGTGCCCGCCCTGCACGTGGCGCAGTACGACCCGAGCACGGCGCAGTGGTCGCCGCTGGGCGCGGGCATCGGCGCCAACGTGCTCTGCCTCGTGGTTTACGATGGTCAGCTCGTCGCCGGCTGCGTCGGCGACAACAACGTGGGCACCTTCGACCAGACAGTCCTGCGCTGGAACGGCGCGACCTGGGAAGGCATGTCCGCCACCAATACGGGCAGCGTGTACGACATGATCGTGTACGGCGGGCAGCTGTACATCGGCGGCAGCTTTCTCACGCACTTCGTGGCCCAGCCGGGCGGCCCCGCGCACTACATCGCGCGCTGGCTCCCGGGCAACAACCTGTGGGACGACGTGCCGGAGGCGAACTTCGGTTCGCAGACCAACACGGGCGTGCGCTCGTTCGCGGAGTACAACGGCAGACTGTACGCCGGCGGCTTCAAGGTCAGCGCCCAGAGCATCACGGGCAGCGCCATCCACCTGACCCACGGCCTGGGCGACGGCGCCCCGTGGACGACCGTGACCGACGGCACCGACCCCGGCGGCATCTACGACCTGGACGTGTTCTCGGGCGAATTGCTGGTCGCCGGCGGCTTCCAGCAGATCAACGACGTCACCTGCAACAATTTCGCGGGCTGGAACGGCGCCACGTTCCGCTCGTTCGGAGGCGGCGTGTCCAGCCCCGTCGGCCAGGCCGCGACGATCTGGGGCATCACGATCCACAACGGCATCGTGATCGGCGGCGACTTCATCACCGCCGGCGGCGTGACGGCCAACCGCGTGGCGTTCTGGCCGCCGGGCGGCTCGGCCTGGCAGGCCCTGGGCGGCGGGACGAACGAGACGGTCAACGACGTCACGTCGTACCGCGGCAACCTGGTCGCCGTCGGCGAGTTCACCAACGCGGGCGGCACGGCCAACCGCATCGCGCTCTGGAACGGCAGCACGTGGTCGCCGTTCGGCGGCGGCAGCGTCGCCTACGTCCTGGCCTACGTGAACTACAACGGGCGGCTGGTCGCCGGCGGCTCGTTCTCGCAGCCCACGCTGTCGCTGGGCGCCGCGAACAACGTGGCCGGCTGGAACGGCGGCGCGCTCTCGCCCTTCGGCACGGGAATGAACGGCACCGTGTACGCGCTGGAGGCGTTCCGGTACTCGGGCATCTTCGGCTCGGACGAGCTGATCGCCGGCGGCTCGTTCTCGACCGCTGGCGGCGTCGCCGCCAGCCGCATCGCGCGCTGGAACGAGCGGCCGAACATCGCCTTCCCCCCGCCGGCCTGGGAAGCGATGGGCGCCGGGTTCAACGGCACGGTGCGCGCGATCGAGCGCATGGGCACGACGACCTACGCCGGCGGGTCCTTCACGGCCTCGGGCGCGACGTCGACGCCCTACATCGCCCGCTGGAACGAGACCAGCGACGTGTGGGAGAACATCGGCGCGCTCAACGGCACGGTGTACGCCCTGAAGGAGTTCGGGGGCTACCTGTACGCGGGCGGCTCGTTCACCAGCGCGGGCGGCGTCTCGACGGGCGGCCTGGCGCGCTGGAACGGCTCCAGCTGGAGCCAGGTCGGCGGCTTCTTCCTGGGCACGGTCTACGCCCTGGAGGTGTTCAACGGCAGCCTCGTCATCGGCGGCCAGTTCGCGGGCCTGCCCAACGGAGCCAACATCGCGCGTTACGACGGCGCCAACTACTACAACCTGGGCAGCGGCGGCACCAACGGCGTGGGCGTGCGCGCGTTGCGGGCCAACGGCGGCCGGCTCTACGCGGGCGGCAACTTCACCAGCATCGGCGGCGTCAGCGCCAACAACCTGGGCTGGTGGAACGGCGCCGCCTGGCACGACGCGACCGGCGGCACGAACTTCATCGTCCAGGCCCTGGCCACGAAGAACGGCGAGGTGCACGTGGGCGGCGAGTTCACCAGCGTCAAGGGCGGCCTGCTGATCAGCCCGTGCTGGGCCCGCTACACCGAGACGGGGCTGCCCTGGTTCGCGCAGAACCCCTATCCGTTCTCGCAGACGGTCCTGCCGGGCGCGGACGTGAGCTTCTCGGCGACGGCCGGCGGCGGCTACGCCGGGCTGAGTTACCAGTGGACGCTCGCGGGCGTGCCGCTGGTCGACGGGCCGACGCCGCAGGGCTCGGTCATCGCCGGCGCCAACAGCGAGGTCCTCTTCATCGACAACGTCGCCTTCGCCGATCAGGGCCAGTACCGGCTGGTGGTCACCACTGCCTGCGGCAGCGTCACCAGCTCGACCGGCACGCTCCTGCTGCAGGGCACCTCCGCCACGCCGGCGGCGCGCGAGCCGAGCCTGTTCCTCTCGCTGGGACCGAATCCCACCGGCGGCGAGTCGACGCTCGCGTTCTCCCTGGCGCGCGAGGGCCGCGTCCGCTACCGGGTGCACGACGTGCGCGGCTACCTGGTCGGCGAGGTCGACCTGGGCCATCTGCCGACGGGCCGCTACGAGGCGCGCTGGGACACGCGTGACCGACGCGGCAACGAGGTGGCGACGGGCGTCTACTTCGTGAGCCTGGAGATCGACGGCGAGCGACTGGGCGCCAAGCGCCTGACGGTGGTGCGCTGACGGCCGGCGCCGATCGTCGGCGGGAAGGGTAAGAAAGCCGGGGCCTGCGGCGGCGCTACCGCAGCAGGCCCCGCAGGAACTCGGTGCGGTCGACGTTGGCCACGTGCGTGAACCATTCGTCCTGGAACTTGTAGGCCAGGATGCCGAGCCAGATCCAGGCCAGCCGCGCGCGGTAGACTGCGTGCGCCCGTTCCCAGCCGCGGAACCGGGCGATCGTCACGTAGACCAGGAACAGCGGTTCCTCCAGGTTGGGGAACCAGAAGAGCATCATCTCGTCGCCGGTCGCGAAGAACAGCGCCTGGCCGATGGTGCGCAGCGCGAAGGTGGCGGTGATCTCGCGCCGGATCGGCCGCCGCCAGGCCCAGATGAAGATGAACAGGTAGGCCGTCCAGTCGGCCGCCTTGTCCAGGTTCTGGTAGAGGTCGAAGTCGAGGCCGGCGGGCATGAGCAGGTCGCCGTCGACCGAGTCGAGCAGCCAGTTGGCCCAGCCTGCGGCGAACGGGAACCGCAGGTACAGGACCGGCAGCAGGAACTTCAGCGCCAGCAGCGGGACGATCACCAGGAGATTCATGCGCCGGCGGCTCCTTTCGGGTGTGGCTGGGCGGCCATCCTAGACGCTGCCGACGGCCACGCCAAGGGCGCAGGCGCGCGACGAAGGGCCCGGGAGCGATCCCGGGCCCTTCCTTCACCCGCAGCTCGGGCGCGGATCAGCGGAACATCGCCTTCAGCGCGCCGAACGACGAGGCGTCCGTCGCCACCGG
>CAYNPY010000096.1:0-12966 GCA_964399195.1 uncultured Fibrobacteraceae bacterium | reverse complement strand
CGCGGGCCGGCGGCCGCAGGCGCGGCCGGGCCGCCCGCCGGCGCCGGCGCCACCGGCGCCACCGGCGCGACCGCGGGCGCCGCCGTCACTGCGGGCTTCGCCGCCGGCGCCGCCGCCTTCGCGCCCGCACCGTCGTCGATGACCACCACGACGTCGCCCACGTTGACCGTGTCGCCCACCTTGCCGCGCAGCGAGGCGACGCGCCCGCCGCGCGGCGAGGGGATGGTGACCGCGGCCTTGTCAGTCTCGACGTCGACCAGCGGCGCGTCCTCCCGGACCTCGCCGCCCTCGGTCACGTGCCACTTGAGGATCTCGCCCTCGGCGATGCCTTCGCCCAGGTCCGGCAGCTTGAACTCGAACAAGGCCCGCCTCCCGCTCAGGAATCCGGCTTCCTCAGAAGTCCAGCGTCTCTTCGATCGCGCGGGCCACGCGGCCCGCGCTCGGGATGTAGTGCTTCTCGCGCCCGAAGTAGGGCGTCACCACGTCGTAGCCCGTCACGCGCGCGACGGGCGCCTCCAGGTACAGGAAGGCGCGGTCGTTGATCTGCGCGGTGATCTCGCTGCTGGGCCCGAAGCTGCGCGGCGCCTCCTGCACCACGACGCAGCGGCCGGTCCGGCGCACCGAGTCGCAGATGGTGCCGGCGTCCAGCGGCGCGATCGACAGCACGTCGATGATCTCGATCGACACGCCGCGCTTCTGGGCCACCTCGGCCGCGGCCTTCAGCGACGGGCGCATCATCGCGCCCCACGAGACCAGCGTCAGGTCCGCGCCCGGCTGCACCACCTGGCACCTGCCGATGGGAAGCACCTCGGGCTCGTCCGGCACCTCCTCGCGGAAGGCGCGGTAGGAGTGCTTGGGCTCCATGAACACGACCGGGTCCGGGTCGCGGATGGCCGCCGCCAGCAGCGCGCGCGCGTTGCGCGGCCCGCTCGGCAGCACGACCTTCGCGCCGGGCAGGTGGGCCCAGATCGCCTCGCGGCTCTCGCTGTGGTGCTCCAGGGCGCGCACGCCGCCGCCGTAGGGCATGCGCACGACCAGCGGCAGCGTGAACTGCCCCTGCGTGCGCGCGCGCATGCGCGTGGCGTGCGCCTCGTACTGGCCCATCATGAGGTAGCTGAAGCCGCAGAACTGCATCTCGCAGACCGGCCGCAGGCCCGCCATGGCCATGCCGATCGACGTGCCCAGGATGGCGCTCTCGGCCAGCGGCGTGTCCAGCACGCGGTCCTTGCCGAACTTTTCCAGCAGGCCGTCGGTCACGCGGAACACGCCGCCGTCCTGGCCCACGTCCTCGCCCAGCACCAGCACCGAGGGGTCGCGCTCCATCTCCTGCGCCAGCGCCAGGTTGATGGCCTGCACCATCGTCAGCTTAGCCATGGTCGGCCTCCTTGCCGCCGTCGAAGCGCACGTTGGCCAGGAATTCGGCGCGCTGCTCGTGCAGGTGCGGGTGGTCGGTGCCGTAGACGTGCTCGAAGGCGATGTCGTCGGCGCGGTCGAGCGGGGCCTCGAAGGCGCGCACCGCCGCGTCCACCTGGTCCTTGACCTCGGCCGCCAGCGCCCGCTCGCGCTCGTCGTCCCACAGCCCGCGCGCGCCCAGGTAGGCGCGGAAGCGGATGAGCGGCTCCCTCTCCCAGGCGCATTTCTCCTCGGCCTCGTCGCGGTACTTCTTGGGGTCGTCGGCCGTGGTGTGCATCATCAGGCGGTAGGTGACGGCCTCGATCAGGTACGGGCCCTTGCCGGAGCGCGCATGGTCCAGCGCCTCGTTGATCGCCACCCAGACGGCCAGCGCGTCGTTGCCGTCGACCTGCAGGCAGGGGATGTCGAAGCCGAGGGCCTTCTGGGCCAGCGTGCGGCTGCTGGTCTGCGCGGCGCGGGGGACCGAGATGGCCCATTGGTTGTTCTGCACGATGTAGACGACCGGCGCCTTCCAGACCGCGGCGAAGTTCAGGCCCTCGTGGAAGTCGCCCTCGCTGGTGCCGCCGTCGCCGATGAAGGCCACCGTGACGGCGTCCTCGCCCCGGTAGCGGCTGGCGTAGGCCAAGCCCGCGGCCTGGGGGATCTGGCAGCCGATGACGACGCTGATGGGCGTGATGCGCAGCGCCGGATCCGGCAGGACGTTGCCCTCCTCCCAGCCGTTGTAGTAGTGGAGCGGCGAGGTCAGCGGCTCCCCGCGCACCAGCCGGCCGCCGGTCTCGCGGAAGGCGCCCACGAACCAGTCCGCAGGGCCCATGGCCATGGCGATGGGCACGCTGACCGCCTCGTGGCCGGTGTTGGGCGGGAAGGTGCCCAGGCGGCCCTGGCGCTGCAGCTTGAGCATGCGCTCGTCCAACTCGCGCGCCAGGCGCATCCAGCGGTACATCTCCAGCAGGCGCTCGCCCGGCAGACCCGGGTCCAGCTTCGCGTCGACCTGACCCTTCTCGTCCAGTATCTGCAGATGGTCGACCACGAACTTCGCGACGGGTTTTCTCGGCATGCATGGTCCTTTTGCGAGGCGCGGCGCCGCCGCCCAGCCGGAACGGGGCGGGCGGACATGGAACCTGACGCTGCGGCGGGCATCCGTGATGGGGCCAGGTGCGCCGCCGACAGCGCCTTGCGGCGCCGGGGGCCGGCCCGGGAAGATCACGGCACATGATAGCAGGCGGGCTCCGGATCGCCAATCCCGGAGCTAGCCGCCCGCCGGGCGCCCTGTTATCTTGCCCACAAGCGAGTCGAATCCAGAACCCCCAGCGGCGGAGGCCGGATATGCTGAAACCCAACCTCCTGGCGGCCCTGAACCAGCAGATCAACGAAGAGTACTACTCCTCCTACATCTACCAGTCCATGGTGGCTTATTTCGCCGACATCCACCTGGACGGCTGCGCCCACTGGATGCGCCTGCAGGCGGAGGAGGAGCACGCCCACGCCTTGAAGATCTTCGACTACGTGATCAGCCGCGGCGGCCGCGTGGTGCTGGCGGAGGTGAAGGCCCCCCCGAAGGACTGGGCCAACCCGCTGGCGGCCTTCGAGGCGGCGCTGCACCATGAGAAGCTCATGACGGCCAACATCACCAAGCTGGCCGATCTGGCGCAGGCGGAGAACGACCACGCCACGAACAACCTGATGCAGTGGTACGTCACCGAGCAGGTCGAGGAAGAGGCGAACGTCGACGACATCGTCAGCAAGATCAAGATGGTGGGCACCGACGGCGCCGGGCTGTTCCTGATCGACCGCGAGCTGAAGACGCGCACGGCGACGCCCGCGGCGGGGGCCTGAGCCGGTCACCAGCGCGGCGCGGGAATGAAGAAGGGAGCGACCGGGCGGTCGCTCCCTTCGCGCATCGGCGCCCGCGCGCCGCGCCTCAGCGCGGCGCCGGTTCCGCGGCCGGCGTCGCGGCTGTCAGGGCCCGCGCCAGGCTCAACAAGTCGTCGCGGCGCACCGAGAACGTGCCGGCGAAGCCGCCGTCCCAGGCCGACATCGTCAGCCGGCAGGGCAGTGAACCCAGCGCCTCGGCGCCGGGAAGCGCCGCCGCGCCTTCCAGGTCGCCGGCCAGCCCGGCGAACCAGCGCCAGAGCGCCGTCAGGTCGCCGGCGATCACTTCCTGCACGTGGCCGTCGCCGCCGGCCGCCGTCGCGCGCGGGTCCGCCGGGCCCCGCCGCGACGCATCGCGGCAGCCCGCGATCATGGCGGCCAGGGCCCCGCGGTCCGGGTCGGCGCTGGCCAGCAGATAGTCGCCGACCCGGGCGAGCCGGATCTCCGGCGCCAGCCGGCCGAACAGCCCCGACACCTGCGCCACCTGCGGCGCCGCTCCGGGCACCGGGGCCAGCAGCGCCGGTGCGTCCAGCCGCACCCGGTAGGCGCGCACGTCGGCGCCCGGGAATCCCTCGTCGGCCAGCGGCTCGAGCTGCACCGGCACCGGCAGCGCCGCCAGGCGGTCCAGAAGACCCGTCACCTGGCCGAAGGCGGCCTTGCCGTCGCGCGCCTTCAGCACGGCATGGACGACCGCGCCGGAATCCGTCGCGCGCAGACCCACCGCCACGGGCCGGGCGGTCAGGGGCACCAGCCCCAGGTAGTCGGCGTACCAGGCCTCGTAGGCGCGGGCGTCGGCCGGCGCCAATTGCGCGGCGGTGCGCTTCATGTCCGACAGGTAGAGCGCCTCGAAGACCGCGAACGGGCGCGTCAGGTCCATCGCCGCGGACTGCACCAGGTGGGATCCCGGCGGCAACAGCGCCGTCAGCTGCGCCGCTTCGGCGAACGAGGGCTGCGGCCCCGGCGACAGTTCCGAGCCGGGCACGATGTGCAACCGGTCCATCGTCTCCCAGCGGTCATCGACGCGGCGGATGGCCAGGTCCAGCCGCGTCACGCAGCGGGCCACGGTGCGCAGCGACGTCTTGACCGCCTCGGCGTCCGCGACCGTCAGCAGCGCGGGCTGCAGCGCGCCTGTGCTGTCCGGGCGCGGCGCGGCCAACTGGTCCATGCCCGTCTCGAGCAGCGGCAGGCCCAGCTTGAGCGAGAGGCCCAGGTCCACGGTGGCCGACAGCAGGCCGTCCGGCAGGGGCAGCGCGGTGGCCCGGTCCAGCGGCCGCAGCAGCGGCGAACTGGACAGTGCCGCGTAATCGCCGCTCCGCTGCAGGTTGACGAACGGGCTGCCCGGGCCGCGGTATTGCAGGCGCCCCAGGTCGCCGCGCAGCGGGAAGACGAAGGTCAGGTCGGGCTGGCCGCCCAGCACCAGGCCGGTCAGGCCGACGGCCACCAGCAGCGGGCGGTCGTCGGCGACCACCTCCGCGAATCCGGGCAGCCCGTCGCCGAACGCCGCCAGCAGCGAGTGGTCGCGGCTGCCCGGGGCGCTGCCGAAGGCCTCGGCCAGGGCCTGCCACTCGACCTCCGCCGCGGCCAGGGAGGAGAGCGCCACGACCAGCGCCGAGCCCGGCGGCACCAGGCGCGCCGCGTCCTCGGGCACCTGCAGCCGGGCGTCGGCCGGGGGCGCGGCCGCGGCGGCCGCCGCATCGACGTCGACGGCACCCGGCGCCGCCACGGCGACAGCCAGCAGGAGCGCGAGGCGGATGGTGGGGCGGGGGCGGGGCCGGGCGGGGCGGCCTGTGGGCATGGCGGTTCCTTCCGGGAGCGTTCGCGGCGAGGCGCGGCCACAATTATACATGTCCGCGGGCGCGGGGCCAGTGGCCGGCGCCGTTCCGCCCGCGAATTTCCGCCTTTTTCCCCGGGGAGAGCGACCGATGCGACGCCTGACCACCCGCGCCCTGACCAACGGCGCCCTGACCGCCGCCCTGCTGGGCCTGATCCTGCCGGCCGCCGACGCCGCGGCCGCCGTCCAGACGAAGACCGTGACCTGGCAGCACGACGGGGTCACCCTCGAGGGCTACCTGGCCTGGGACGACGCCGCGGCCGCCCCCCGTCCGGGCGTGCTGGTGGTCCACCAGTGGATGGGATTGACGGAGAACGAAATGATGCGGGCGCGCCTGCTGGCCGAACTGGGCTACGTCGCCCTGGCTACCGACGTCTACGGCCAGGGCGTGCGTCCGGCCGACACGGCGGCGGCGGCGAAGGAGGCCGGCAAGTACTACGGCGACCGGGCCCTGCTGCGCGCGCGCGTGGCCTCGGGCCTGGCCGAACTGAAGAAGCAGCCTGGCGTCGACGCGGCGCGGACGGCCGCCATCGGCTACTGCTTCGGCGGCGGGGCGGTGCTGGAGCTGGCGCGCGCCGGCGCCGAGGTGGGCGGCGTGGTTAGTTTCCACGGCAGCCTCGACACCCCGCTGCCGGCGGCCAAGGGTAACGTGAAGGCGAAGGTGCTGGTCTGTCACGGCGCGGTCGATCCCTTCGTGAAACCCGAGGCCGTCACCGGGTTCCAGGCCGAGATGGAAGCGGCCGGCGTCGACTACCAGTTCATCGCCTATTCCGGCGCCGTGCATGCCTTCACGCAGAAGGGCGCCGGCAGCGACCCCTCGCGCGGGGCAGCCTACGACGAGAAGGCGGACCGCAGGTCGTGGGAGGCGATGAAGGACTTCCTGGCGGAGGTGTTCGCGCGCTAGGCGCCGGTCAGCCCAGCGTCTTCTCGATCTCCATCGCCGTCGCCAGGTCCACCGGCGCGCCGCGCTCGCGCAGCTTCTCGACGAAGAGGCGCCGCAGGCGCGCCGGCTCGTTCTGGCCGAACTTCGCCTTGCCGGTCCAGGCGGCGGTGACCACGCGGAAGACGCCCACGCGTGCCAGCGAGCCGCGGTACATCGGCAGCGCGTGGTCGACGGGCACGTGGCCGCCTTCCGGCTGCATCTTCAGCATCAGCGCCTGCAGCGCGCGGGCCTTGAGCGCCGGGTCCTCGACCACTTCCGCGACGCCGTCGATCTCCACCGACTTGAAGAAGTGCGTGGCGGGGCAGGCGTGGTCCGGCGCGCTCCAGTACGAGGGGATGAAGCTGTACTCCTTGACCATCGTGAAGCCGGCGCGCGGGCGCGCCCGCATGAGTTCGAACTTCTCGCCCGCCAGCGCGCCGTGAAAGACAATGTCGCGGCCGAGCGCCGCGAAGTTCAGCGCGATCGAGCGCGGCCGGCCGTCGCCGGTCACCAGCGTCAGGTAGCCGACCGGGCAGTCGCGGGCCACCTCGTCGAAGAGGGCCTCGTCGCGGGCTTCCAGTTCGGCGCGCCGCATCGGCGTCAGCCCTTCCGGCGGCGGTGGGCCACCGTGCGCCGGATGTACTCGGCGGCGTCGGGCGTGCGGCAGGAGGTCTCGCCGTGGTCGACCTCCACCTTGCCGATGCGCGCGGCCGCGGCGAGGGCCGCCGTCTCCAGCGCGCCGCCGCGCGCGCCGATCGCGATCAAGGCCATGTTCATGGCGTGGCGCACGCGGTTGGGCCGGTCGTGGATCGTGTCCGCGATGACGGGGATCAGCGGGGCGAGCGCGGCCTCGTCGGCGTTCTCTTGCATCGCCAGGAACGCCGTCACGTTCCAGCCGGCGGTGGCCACCCACTCGCCCTTGCGGTCGCGCCAGGCGGCCGCGCGGGCCGCCGCGAGCGGCGACCGCGCCGCCAGGCCGCCGAAGGCGTCGCAGACGACGTAGTTGTCGAGGTCCTTCGCCCAGGCGTCCAGGTCGCGCGCGGTGAAGGCGTCCGGGTCGGCGACCATGGTGGCCAGCACGCGCGCGTCATGGTTGCCGCTGCGCCACAGGCCCACCGCCAGTTCATGGTCGCGCCCGATCGACTTGGCCATCTTCTTCAGCTCGGCGAACGCGACGCCGAACTGCGCCGGCCCCACGCCGTGCTTCGCATAGACTTTGCGGTTCTGGGCGGTGCCGGCCTTTTCGAGCGCGGCCAGGGCCTGGGCGAGCGTCATCGGTCGCGCCTTTCGTCAGGGCGTGATGGCCAGTCCCGCGCCCGAGAACACGATCTGCGGGTTCACGTCCTGCTGGCTCATCAGATTGCCGGCGTTGATGGTCCAGGTCGAGGTGCGGCCGGCCACCAGCGGCGCGTTGCTGCGCACGATGTCGCCGGGCACGGTCACGTTCAGGGCGACGTCCAACTCGCCGATGGCGCCGATCAGCGTGGTCGCCAGCTCGGCCTGGCGGCGCGCCGTCTCGCCCGTGGGCGCGGGCGTCGGCTTACGCTCGGCGGCCGGGAAACCGTACTGCTTCGACTTCAGGACCAGGTTGCCGCCCGGCTCGCGCGCGTAGCCCAAGCCGGCTCCGCCCAGCGCGGCGGCCAGGTCGTTGAGCATCCACGAGACGCCCTTGAGGTCGGTGAACCTGAGCAGGCAGTCGAGCGTGCTGCGGCCGTCGGCCGTGCCCTTGGTGAAGGTCACGACCGCCACGCCGCGGCCCGCCGCGCGCTTCTGCAGGTAGGGGCGCGTGATGTCGTCGAACGCGGGCAGCGGCGGGCCCAGCGCCTCGCCGCCCAGGCGGTCCAGTTCGGCCCGCGCGGCCAGCACCTGCGGGTCGGCCGACAGCACGATGCGGGCGGTGCCGCCGCCCTTGGCGTCGAGTTCCAGGTCGGTGCGCAGTTGCAGGCAACCGGCGGACCCGAGCAGGGCGAGCAGCAGCGGCAGGACAAGCAGCGGACGGCGCATCGGCGGACTCCCGTGGTGTGGCCGGGCGGCCCCGGCGCCGTCCCTGGGTGGTCGCGCCTTGCCCGCCGTGGCGTTCCATGCTAGTGAAGGGGGTGCGCGCCGGCCACCCGGCCCGCGCGCCGGCCCATGATCGCGCCTGTGTACACCGCCGCCAAGGAGTTTCGCCCGCATGAGCCACGGACCAGCCCATCCGGCCAAGCCCGCCTGCTTCAAGGCCTACGACGTCCGCGGCCGCGTGCCCGGCGAACTGGACGCCGACCTGGCCTACCGCATCGGCCTGTCCACGGCCCGCTACCTGAAGGCCCGCACCGTCTGCGTCGGGCGCGACTGCCGCCTGAGCAGCCCCGACCTGGCCGCCGCGCTCACGCGTGGACTGGTGGACGCCGGCTGCGACGTGCTGGACATTGGCCAGTGCGGCACCGAAATGGTCTACCACGCCACCTTCGCGCGCGGGCTGGACGGCGGGATCATGGTCACCGCCAGCCACAACCCGATGGACCACAACGGCATGAAGCTGGTGCGGGACGGGGCGCGGCCCATCAGCGGCGACAGCGGGCTGGACGACATCGGCGCCGGCGCCATCGACTGCGACCTGAGGCCGGCTGCGCGCCGCGGAGCGGTCACGAGCGTGGACACGCTGCCCGAGTACGTCGACTTCCTGGCCGGGCAGGTCGACGCGGCCGGCCTGAAGCGGCTGCGCATCGTGGCCAACGGCGGCAACGGCTGCGCCGGCCCGGTGGTGGCGGCGCTGGCGCCGCGCCTGCCGGTGGAGATCATCCCGCTGTTCGAACAGCCGGACGGCACGTTTCCCAACGGCATCCCCAACCCGCTGCTGCCGGAGAACCGCGGCGCCACCGCCGAGGCCGTGCGTCGCCACGGCGCCGACCTGGGCGTGGCCTGGGATGGCGACTTCGACCGCTGCTTCTTCTTCGACGAGACCGGGGCTTTCATCGAGGGCTACTACCTGGTGGGCCTGCTGGCGGCCGCCGCGCTGCGGCGCAACCCGGGCGGCCGCATCGTCCACGACCCGCGCCTGACCTGGAACACCATCGAGATGGTGGGGCGCGCCGGCGGCGTGCCGCTGATGAACAAGACCGGCCACGCCTTCATGAAGGAGCGCATGCGCGCCGAGGACGCCGTTTACGGCGGCGAGATGTCCGCGCACCACTACTTCCGCGAGTTCGCCTACTGCGACAGCGGCATGCTGCCCTGGCTGCGCGTGGCGGAGGAGATGACCGCCACCGGCCTGCCCCTGTCCGCGCTGGTCAGCGCCATGCAGTCCGCCTACCCGGCCAGCGGCGAGATCAACCGGCGACTGCAGGACCCGGACCAGGCGATGCGCCGCGTCGAGCAGCGCTATGCCGCGCAGGCGGTCGGGCTGGACCGCGTCGACGGCCTTTCGCTGGACATGGGCGCCTGGCGCTTCAATCTCCGCCAGAGCAACACCGAGCCGGTGATCCGACTGAACGTCGAGTCGCGCGGCGACACGGCGCTGATGGAGGCGAAGACCCGGGAGATCCTCGCGCTGCTCGACGCCTGAGAGCGCCGGGCGCCTACAGCCCCCGCCAGTGCTCCGGCTTCAGCCGCGAGCGGTCGCGCTCGCGCAGCAATGCGTCGAGCGTGGCCAGGCCCAGGTCGCGGTCGGCCGGCAGGTTCAGGCTCAGCGGCACGTAGTTGCTGGCGTGGTTGGCGTGGAAGCGGCAGCGCGACAGCCGGCTGTCGGCGATCAGCACGCGCAGCTCGGCCAGCATCCCCCACGGATCCGGCAGCGCGAAGCGGCCCGCCTGCGCCTCGGCGTACAGCGGCGTGCCGGGCACCAGCGTCGTGGTCAGCGCGCCGACGAACGGCGGGTCCATCGCGGTCAGCAGGCGCGCGGTGGCCTCGGCGTGCTCGCGCGAACGCTCGCGGCCGCCGATCCCCAGCATCACCATCACCGAGTGGCGGATGCCGGCTCGCCGCAGCGCGGCGGCGGCGCGCGCGGCGTCGTCCGCGGTCGAGCCCTTGTCGACGCGCCGCAGCACCTCGTCGTCGCCGCTCTCGGCGCCGTGGTAGACGATGCCCAGGCCCGCTTCGCGCAGCGCCGCCAGCTCGCCGTCGTCCTTGCGCAGGATGGTGCGCGCGTCGCCGTAGATGCCCACGCGCCGCGCGTGCGGCAGTCGTTCGCGCAGCAGGCGCAGGATCTCCAGCAGCCGTTTCGTCGGCAGCACCAGCGCGTCGCCGTCGCACAGGAACACGCGGCGGATGGGCTCCACGTCGCGGTCGTAGGCGGCGGCCTCGTCGATGTCGCGCGCGACGACTTCGAGCGGCTTGAGGCGGAAGCGCTGCACGGGGTCGCGGTACATGCCGCAGTAGGTGCAGCCGTTGTGGCTGCAGCCGACGGTCACCTGCAGCAGCAGGCTGTCGGCCTCGCTCGGCGGGCGGAAGATGTGCCCGATGTAGTCCAAGCCGGCAACCTCCGCCCGCCAGCCAACCCGATCCGTCCGGTGTCCCGTGAAGATTCCGTGAAATATTGCTTGACGGCTCCGCGGAGGACCCTAGGGTGGACCTCACATCGACGCGACGGCACCCGTTCGGACCGGTGACGAGACGCACAAGGCAGCGGCGAGACCATGGCCGGGGCCACCAGCGTCAGGATGGTTTAGGGCGAGAGCCATCCACCGACGGGCCCCGGCCCCCTTTGTCCGCGCAACCCCGGCGGCGCCCCGGCGACCGCTGTCGCCCGTCGCGGCGGGCCGGACCTCAGATTCCCACGAACCTGTCGTCAACGATCACCGCGCGGTCCAACCCCGGTCCGCGCAGGCGCACCTCCTTGACCCTGACCTGCGGCTGCGTGGCCGGGATGTAGACGCGGTCGAGGTGGATCACCGCCTCCGGCGACGAGAAGTCCTTCGGGCCCACCGCGCCGCCGAAATGGTCGCTGCGCCCGAACGCCACGTGCAGCCCCAGCTTCTCGTCCAGCAGGATGCTGCCGCAGGGCTGCACCCCAAAGTCGCCCAGCACGCCCAGGCCCAGTTCGGCCAGGTTCGCGTAGGCCGGCTCGGCGGCCAGGTGCGCGGCCTCGCGGCGCGCGGCCGGGCCGTCGCTGACCACCCGCGCGCGGTTGTCCGCGACCGCGAACAGCACCACCTCGCCGTCGATCTCCACCGGCAGCTCGCCCCGCGAACGGCTGGGGTCGCCCGGGCGCTCGCCCTCGTAGGGCACGATGTAGGCCTCGCCGGACGGCAGGTTGCCGGCCACGCCGTTGCGCGGGAACAGGCCGCCGGAGGCGTGGCCGGTGCGGTGGCGCAGGTCCAGTTCCAGGCGGTGCTCGCGGCCCGCGACGGCGAATCTCAGGTCGGCCGCCTCGGCGTCGTCGAGCCAGGTCTTCAGCAGCTCGACGCGCCGGCTGATCTCCTGGTAGTCCAGGCGCAGCGCCGGGATCATGCCGGGCAGGAAGCCGGGCATGGTGGCGGCGCGGAAGCCGCCCGCCCGCGCGGCCACCTTCAGCGGCGCGGTGGCCGACAGCTCGGTCGGAGCGACGATGATCGTGTGGCCGGCCAGCACGCCCGGCAGATCGGCGGCGGGCAGGGCCGCCAGTTCGTCCGCGTGGGCGGGCACAGCAGCGGCGGCCGGTCCGCGCGCGTCGTCATGCAGGGCGCACGCCTGCGGCAGGTCCGCGTTGTTGCCGCCGGCGTTGCGGTACCAGGCCAGGGTCACCTTCGGCACGCCCAGGTCCGCGCCGGCCTGCCGCAGCGCGTCGTACCAGCCGGCGGCCAGGCGGCGGCGCTGCGCCCACTCGGGATTGTCCGGCAGGCGACCGTCCGGCAGGTCCACGATCAGAGCCAGGCCCGTGTCGGCCGGCGTGGGCGAGAAGACCCGGCGGACCAGCTGCGCCAGTTCGGCGGGGGTGAGCGTCTCATGCATGCCAGCGCCTTTCGTTTCTGGTCCGCGCGCGGGTTATCGCTTATCGTGCGGGCAACGGCGCGCGCCGCCGCCCTTCCGGCGGGCCGGCGCCCCTGCCATCGACCGGGAGGCCCCCATGTCGCAGCCGCGTGAGACCAACCTCGCGCTTTTCATCGATTTCGACAACCTGGCGCTCGGGGCGCGCGACGCCCGCCAGCGGCTGGACATCCGGCTGCTCATCCAGCGCATTCTGGAAAAGGGCAAGATCATCGTCAAGCGCGCCTACGCCGACTGGCACCACCACAAGGAGCACATGTCGGCGCTGCACGAGGCGGCCATCGACCTGATCGAGGTGCCGGCGCCCCGCATCTCGGGCAAGAACAGCGCCGACATCCGCATGGTCGTCGACTGCATGGACCTGTGCTACGCGAAGGAGCACATCGACACCTTCGTGATCTGCTCGGGGGACTCGGACTTCTCGCCGCTGGTCTCGAAGCTGCGTGAGAACAACAAGCGCGTCATCGGCGTGGGCATGAAGAACAGCAGCAGCAACCTGCTGATCGGCAACTGCGACGAGTTCATCTTCTACGACGACATCTACCGGCAGAACCAGAAGCAGCCGGCCGTGAGCGACGCCGCGGTGCCGCTGGACAAGCGCCGGATGTTCGAGTTCCTGGTGCAGACCGTGCAGAGCCTGCTGCAGGAGAGCCGCGACGTGCTGTACTCTTCGCTCATCAAGGACACGATGACGCGCAAGATGCCGCATTTCAGCGAGCGCGCGCTGGGCTACTCGACCTTCGGCGACGTGCTGGAAGAGGCGCGCAATCTGGGCCTGCTCAAGGTCGAGCGCGACGCGCGATCGGGCGGCACCTGGGTGGTGCACGGCCTGGGCGCCGCGACGACGGGCGCGACGCCCGCCGTCGCCGGGCCGCCCGAGGCGACGCCGGCCGCGGCCGGCAACGGACAGGCGGCGCCCGCGAACGGGTCGGCGGGCGGCCGCTCGTCGCGCCGCCGGCGCCGTTCGGGGCGCGGCCCGCGCGCC
>CAYNPY010000095.1:0-13042 GCA_964399195.1 uncultured Fibrobacteraceae bacterium | reverse complement strand
CGCTCTCCTTCCCGAACGGCGGCGAGGCGCTGGCCGCCGGCGCCCAGACCACCGTGACCTGGTCGCACGGCGACGACATCGGCGTGGTGCAGGCGCGCCTGTGGCTGTCGACCGACAGCGGCGGCACCTGGTCGCTGCTGGCCCAGGGCCCGTTCAACCAGGCCTGGGACTGGACCGTGCCGGCCGGCGCGGGCCCGCACTGCCGCCTGCGCGTGCAGGTGCTGGACGCGGCCGGCAACCTGGCGGAGGCCGTCTCGGCCGCCGACTTCGCGGTCGGCGGCGCCTCGGCGGTGGACGACCGGCCGCTGCCGCCGGCCCCCGCCCTGGCGCAGAACGCCCCCAACCCGTTCAACCCCCGCACGAAGATCAGCTTCGTGCTGCCGGTCGCCGGCGAAGCCCGGCTGGCCGTCTACGACGTGGACGGCCGCCTGGTCCGCACGCTGGCCGGAGGCTGGCTGGAGGCCGGCGAGCGGACCGTGACCTGGGACGGCGACGACGACCGCGGCGGCCGCGTGGCGTCGGGCCTGTACTTCTGCCGACTGCGCGTCGGGGAGCGGACGCTGGTGCGCAAGATGACGCTGCTGAAGTGAACGCCGCCCGCAAGAGACGGTGTTGAACTGACGCGCGGGCGAGCGCATACTGGGCCGGGGCGTCCGCGGACGCCTCGGCCTTTGTTCGCGGCCCGCGGCAGGGAGGAAGATTCGGTGAGGCGACTGGTGACTGTGCGGCGGCGTCGGTGGGCGGTCGTCGCGCTCCTGGCGGCGGGTCTGCTGCTGGGCGGCTGCGAGAGCGACGAGTCGCGGCGGATGCGCGCGAACGACGGCGCGCCCGGGCCGGCGCTGACGGTCGAGCTCTGCCGCAAGATCAGCAAGAAGGGCAAGCGCCAGGGCGTCGGCCGCGAGTTCACGATCGGCGCCAAGTCGTCGGTGCTGGCGTTCGCCGACTTCAGCGGCCTGGTCCCCGGCCGCCACTACACGGCGCACCTGGTCTGGATCCGCCCGGACGGCAGCGAACTGTTCCGCCGCTTCGCCGAATTCCGCCTGCGCGGGACCGACGGCGACTGGACGGCGGACGTCGCCTGGAAGGACGCGCTGGACCTGAACCACGCCAAACGCGAGGAGTTGAAGTCGACGACCCCGTCGCTGACCCTCGACTCGACCTTCAACACCAGCGCCGACCGCCAGCGCGAGCCCGGCGACTGGCGCTTCCGCGTCTACCTCGACCGCCGCCTGGTCCGCGAGGAGAGCTTCACCCTGGCCGCCTTCCAGGAAGTGCCCGGCGGCGGCGACGACAACGAGGAAGCCGCCGGCGAACCCGCTGCTGAGGGCAAGAGCGACGGCAAGAAGACCAGGAAGTCCGGCGGCAAGCGCGACGGCAGGAAGGGCGGCGGCAACGCCGGCGACGCCGGCGCCTGACCGCCGGCGAACGCCCCGAATCAGGCTTCCGGCCGGCGCCGGGCCGCGCTACAGTGGCGCCGCGGCCCGCCAACCTGCTACCGAGGTGACCATGCCCCGCCTGGACCTGCGCCCCCGCGAGCCCTACCCGTTCAGTTGCGAGCTCGTGGTCCGCACCACCGACCTCAACTACGGCGGCCACCTGGGCAACGACCGCCTGCTGGCCCTGGTGCAGGAAGCCAGGGTGGCGTTCCTGGCCGCGCACGGCTGGAGCGAACTGGACTGCGGCGGCGCGGGCCTGATCATGGCCGACGCGGCGGTCTGCTACCGGGCCGAGGCCTTCGCCGGCGACCGGCTGCGCTTCGAGGTCGCCGCCGTCGAGCCCGGCCGCCTGGGCTTCCGTCTGGCCACCCGCGTGACGCGCCCCGCCGACGGGACCGAGGTGGCGCTGGCGGAGACGGGCATGGTCTGCTTCGACTACGCGCGCCGCCGCCCGCTGCCGCTGCCGGCGACCGTGCGCGCCGCGTGCCGCGGGGAGGGCTGACGCCATGCCCTCGCCCGCGCCGCCGCTGCGGATCGGCAGCCCCGCCAATCCCCGCGTGAAGGCCCTGCTGCGCCTGCGTGAGCGCCGCGGGCGCGACGAGGCGGGCCTGTTCCTGATCGAGGAACCGCTGGTGATCGCGCGCGCCCGCGCCGCCGGCTGGCCCCTGGCCGAGATCTGGGCGTGCCCCGAGCGTCTCGACGCCGAGGCAAGCGCGCTGTGGGACGCCGTTCGCCGCGACGGCGCGTCGGCCGTCGAGGCCGCCCCCGCCGTCATCGACAAGCTGTCCTACCGCGACCGGTCCGAGGGCCTGCTCGCGGTGGCGCCGCGCCGGCAGCGCCGGCTGCAGGACCTGGAGCTGCCGGCCGCGCGCCCGCCGCTGATCGTGGTGCTCGAGGACGTGGAAAAGCCGGGCAACCTGGGCGCCGTGCTGCGCATCGCCGACGGCGTCGGGGCCGACGCCGTGCTGGTGGCCGGCGGCGCCGACCTGGACAACCCGAACGTGCTGCGCGCCTCGCGCGGGGCTTTCTTCAGCGTGCCGGCGATCGCCGCCCCGCGCGAGGAGATAACCGACTGGCTGCGCGGCCGCGGCCTGCGCCTGCTGGCGGCCGACCCGGGCGGCGCCGATCTTTGGCGGAGCCCGGAGCTGGCCGGGCCGGTCGCCGTCGTGCTCGGGGCCGAGCACGCCGGGCTGTCGCCCGCGCTCAAGGCGGCCTGCGACGCCACGGTCGGCATTCCCATGCGCGGGACCGGCGACTCGCTGAACGTGGCCACCGCCGCCGCCGTCCTCCTCTACGAAGCCGCGCGCCGCCGGCGCGCGCAGGAATGAGCCGCACCGCCATGCCCGGCCAGCCCGAAAACCTGTTCTACACCGCCTTCGACACCGAGGAACTGGAGCCCCGCGAGCCCGACTACCGCTCGGTGTTCCAGCGCGGCCACGATCGGCTCATCCACAACGCGGCGTTCCGCCGGCTGCAGGCCAAGACGCAGGTCTTCCTCTCCGGCGAGTACGATTTCTACCGCACGCGCCTGACGCACTCCATCGAGGTGGCGCAGATCGCCGGCTCGATCACGCGCCGCCTGAACGCCGTCAGCCCGCAGCTGGGGCCGGGCTTCCTGATCGACACCTCGCTGGTGGAATCGGTGGCGCTGGCCCACGACATCGGGCACCCGCCCTTCGGCCACGCCGGCGAGGCCACGCTGCACCGCCTCATGAAGCCCTGGGGCGGCTTCGAGGGCAACGCCCAGACCTTGAGGCTGGTCACCGAGATCATCTTCACCAGCGGCGGCAGCCGCCGCGGGCTCAACCCCTCGCGCGCGTTCCTGGACGGCGTGCTGAAGTACAAGACGCTGTTCCGCGAAGGCGACTCCCCCGAGCGCCACTTCCTCTACGACGAGCAGCAGCGCTACCTGGACTTCGTCTTCGGCGGCCGGCCGTTCCCGGCCGAGCTGCCCCCCGGGCGCGAGCGCAACGCGCTGCGGAGCCTCGAGTGCCAGATCATGGACTGGGCCGACGACACGGCCTATTCGCTGAACGACCTGGTCGACAGCGCCAACGCGGGTTTCGTGACCGAGGCCCGCGTGCGGCGCTGGGCCGCCGAGCAGGACCTGGCCGCCGAGGATGGGCGCCGGCTGGATGAGCTGCTGCGCGCCATCGCCGACGGCGACCTCGAGCGCGTCATGAACCGGCGCATCGGCACCTTCGTCGAGGCGTGCTCGCTGGTCGAGCGCAGCAACTTCATGGCCGACGCCACCAACCGCTACCGGTTCGGCATCGCGATCGACCCGGCCATCGCGCGCGAGCAGAAGCTCTACGCGCGCCTGGCCCGGCAGCTGGTCTTCCGTTCGCCGCAGGTCTGCCAGCTGGAGCACAAGGGCGGCTTCATGCTCGAGCGCATCTTCACGGCGCTGGCGGAGAACTACCTGCGCGACGGGGCGCCCCGGCACACGCTGCTGTCGCGCGACTTCGAGGCCGAGGTCGACCGCGCGAGCGGCGACCCGCGCCGCCGCGCCCGCCTGATCTGCGACTACCTGGCGGGAATGACCGACCCGTTCGCCTCCCGGATCTACAAGCGGCTGTTCGACCCGGATTTCGGGTCGATCATCGACCTCGTATGACCGCGGCCCGCACCCTCTGGCGGGCGCTCGCCGCCCTGGGCCTCGGCGCCGCGCTGGCCGTCGCGGGTCCCGCCGCGCCGGCCCGCGCCCTGGAGGCGCCGCCGGACACCATCCCCGGGCGCCCGGGCACCTACTACTTCTACCGCGGACTGGACTACGGCTCGCAGTCGCTGGTCCACCCGCTGCGGCTGATCATCAACGGCGGCTTCGGCATCATGCAGATCGAGAACCGGGACAACCGCCCCGGCCGCATCCGCTACGGCACCGGCGCCCGCAACGTCCTGGACAACCTCGCCCACCCGCAGTGGTCCATCGGCGAGGTCGGCTTCTGGGACTTCTTCAAGCGCGAGGTGCTGCCGGTCTCGGTCAACACCGGCGGCGCCCAGTACTGGCCCAACTACATGAACCACCTGCTGGGCGGCGGCATGAGCTGGCGCATGATGGAGGAATACTACCGCTTCCACGGCGTCGAGCACTCCCGCGCCTGGGCCGGCGTCACGATCTTCGTCTACCACTTTCTCAACGAAGTCGTCGAGAACGACGGCCACGTCGGGCCCAACGTCGACCCGGTGGCCGACTTCTGGCTCTTCAACCCGGCCGGCGTCTGGCTGTTCGGGCGCGAGGACGTGGCCCGCTTCTTCGGCACGAAGCTGAACATGGCGGACTGGTCGTACCAGCCCGTCTTCCTGCCGGAGACGGGCGAGCTGCACAACAACGGCCAGAACTACGTCGTCAAGTACCACCTGACGGACGACCGCCGGCACAGCCTGTTCTACCACTGGGGCTCCCACGCCGAGCTGGGGCTGTCCTACACCGACGCGCAGGGACGCTGCGTCAGCGCCGGCCTGGGCCTGCGGGCGCGCAACCTGCTGGAAATCGACAATCTGGCCAAGACGGTGGACCTGGCCGTGTCGGGCGGGATCTTCTACGACCGCGACAACTCGCTGCTCGCCTCGCTGCTGTTCGCCCGCTCGAAGGACTACCGCTACCGCCTGAACCTCTACCCCGGGCTGATCGACGTCGCCGGCCTGAAGCCGGGCCTGTTCCTGGGCGTGAACGCCAACGAGCGCCTGCTGGCCGGCATCACCATCGGCACGCTGCGCCACCTGCCGGTCGGCGTCGGGGGCGACTTCCTCGAGGCCCGCTGAGGCGCCCGGGCGAACGAAGGCGGACCGGCCGCGAGCGACCGGTCCGCCGGGGGTGCGTCGGCGCGGGCACCGCGGCTTATTTCAACATCACCATCTTGTGCTCTGCCACCTCGCCGTTCGCGTGCAGCCGCGCCAGGTAGACGCCGCTGCCGACCTGGCGGCCGCCGGCGTCGAGGCCGTCCCAGACCACGCTGTGCGCGCCGGCCTCGAGGCTGCCGGCCACCAGCCGCCGCACGAGCCGGCCCTGCAGGTCGTACACGTCCAGGCTCACGGGGCCGGCCGCCGCCAGCGCGAACTCGACCTTCGTCAGCGGGTTGAACGGGTTCGGATGGTTGCCCAGGGCAAGGCCGCGGCCGGGCACGTCGCCCACGCCGGCCACGTACGAGGGCAGCGCCCACAGCTCGACGTCGTCGATGTTCCAGCCGGAGTAGGTCCAGCTGCCGTCGGTCGTGCCCATGGTCCACCGGATCAGCACGTTCGGCCGGCCGTCGGCCAGCGCGCTGATGTCGTAGCTGACCTGCGTCCAGGCCGCGTCGGTGATCTCGCTCGTGTTCGTCCAGACGGTGGTCCAGCTGGCGCCGCCGTTGTTGCTCACGCGCACGTAGGCGTGGTCGTAGGCGGGCTGCTCGACGTTGAGCCAGCGCCAGAACTTCAGCACCGTGCCCTGCATGGCGGAGCAGTCCAGCGGCGTGGTGGTCAGGTGCGACTCGGCCATGTTGTTCGGATAGTCGCCGGCCAGGTTGTAGCCCAGCACGTTGCTGCCGGTGTGGCCGCTGGTCGGGTCGTTCTCGCCGTAGGCGCCGCCGCCGCCGGTGGGCACGCCGAAGGCCCAGCCGCTGCCCAGCGTCCAGCCCGGGTTGGTGTCCAGCGGGAAGACGATCCTCGGCACCGGCACGCCGACCTTCAGGCTCAGCGCGCGGGTCGTGCTGCCCTGCCCGTCGGTCGTGTTGGTGATCGTCAGCGTGCCGCTGAACAGGCCGTTGCCCAAGGAATTGGCCGCAGCGTTCAGCGTCACGGTGACCGTGGCCTGCCCGCCGGCGGCGATGGCGCCGCTGCCGTTGCCGACGGTCACCCAGGCGACGTCGGCGACGGCCGTGTAGTTGACGGGGTAGGCGCTGTTGTTCTTGAGCGTGTACGAGGTCCCCGTCGGCGTGAACGGACCGCCCGGGTTGCCCTCGGCCGCGAAGGCGCCGCCGCCCACCGACAGGCCGTTGGCCCAGGGCGCGAAGGTGTCCACGGTGACGGCGCCGCTGGCGGTCGGGTCCAGGTAGCCGGCGATGGCCGGCCACGAGGTGGACAGGCGTCCGTACCAGTCGGAGAGGTCGTTGCCGCAGGCCGCGTAGCCGCCGTGCAGCTGGCCGACGACGCGGTGGTTCAGGTCGAACAGCGGCGAGCCCGACGAGCCCGGCTCGGTCGTGCCCAGGTCCCAGTCGATGACGCGGATGTGGCTGCCGCCGGCCACGACCGTGTTGCTCAGGTAGGCCGTCGTCGTCGTCGCGTCGTTCTCGAAGCTGATGCTCTTCTCGTCGGTGTTCGGGTGGTGGATCGCCACCACGCCGGGGAAGTCCTGCGTGGACCGGTTCCAGCCGGCGAACGAGACCTCGTGGTCGGGGTTCACCGGGTCGTCCATGCGCACCAGCGTGAAGTCCGAGGTGCTGCTGGCGGCCAGGAACACCGAGCCGGTCTGGAAGTCGGCCAGGCTGCCGCCGCTCTGCGCGCCGCAGGTCGGGCTCTGGAAGTTCCAGTAGACCACCAGCGAGGCCGCGTTGCTCGCGTTGATGCCGCAGTGGTTCGCCGTCAGGAAGTACGGAGTCCCGTCACCGGCCGTGTTGTTCAGCATGGAGCCGGTGCAGAAGGTGGAGCCGCCGGTCGAGATCACGCCGACCGAGTTGATCTCCAGCCGCCAGTCGTCGCCCTCCGGGCAGACGACGTCGATGTTGCAGGCGCCGGCCTTGCCCGCCTCCAGGTCCTGCAGCATGCGCTCGATCTTTTCGCCGAAGAAGGCGTAGCCGCGGTTGACCGAGCCGATGCGCAGCTCGTAGTCGTGGCGCGACTCCTTCGGCAGCACCAGTTCGACGGTGATGTCGTCGGCCACCACCACCGGCGTCCACAGCTCGCCGTGGTCCTCGTTGTCGGCGGCGGTGAAGACGCGGACGCCGCGCACGTCGTCGCCGCCCACGGCGTCGGTCGGGTGCAGCGTCAGGCGCGCCCCCTTGGGCAGGCGATAGGCGGTGAAGCCCAGGTTCAGCGAGAGCGCCCCGGGCGCCGTGACGCGCAGGCGCCACATCGTGAACCGCTCATCGAGGTCCTCCCAGCTGCCGGCCGTCTCGGGCGAGAGGTCCACCACCTGCGGCAGCGCGAAGCGCGGGGGCAGCCCGGCCTCGGCGCGGCCGGCGTCCTCCGCCGCGGCCGCGGCGCGGTCGACCGGCAGCGCCCCGAAGGCCGGCACGGCCGCCGCGGCCAGAGCGGGGAACTCCGCCGCGACGGGTCCCGCGACGGCCAGCGGATCGAGGTACGGGCGCGGGGCGTCGGCGGCGACGGCGCCGGCGGCCGACAGCGCAAGGGCCGACACGGCCAGGGCGAACCAGCGGAGCGTGCGGAACGGGGACATCGGGATCCTCCGGGGGGCAGGTGGCCGGGCGCGTCCGGGCCGCTGCGGCCGCTGTGCGCAACCTCGCCGTGTTCGTGTGCAGACCGGTCGCCTCTGATGATACCCCGGCCCGTCCCGCGAGGCCAGCAAAAACACATGGTGTTTCAAATACGAAGCCCCTACGTGATGTCTTTTGTGTTCCGATATTTTGCGATGATGTGACAAAACACGATTTACGGCGTTTTTATTTGATGAAAACGGAAATCGAATTCGACGACCGGCGAGGCCGGACCGGATCGCCGATGCCGGACAGGCAGCGGCCGCGACCCCACCGGGCCGCGGCCGCCACGGCGCCACCGGGCCGCTGCGCTCAGCGTCCGCCCGCCTTGATCCGGTTGAGCGCCGAGCCCGCCTTGAACCAGGCGATCTGCTCTTCGGTGAAGGTGTGCTGGAGCACGACCTCCTCCCGGGTGCCGTCCTTGTGGTTGAGGACCATCGTCACGGGCTTGCCCGGCGCCAGGCCGGCCAGGCCGACCAGGTCGATGCGGTCGTCCTCGCGCACCTTGTCGTAGTCCGCCGGCCGCGCGAAGGTCAGCGGCAGCAGGCCCTGCTTCTTGAGGTTGGTCTCGTGGATGCGCGCGAAGCTGCGCACGATCACGGCCGCCCCGCCCAGGTGCCGCGGCTCCATCGCCGCGTGCTCGCGCGAGCTGCCCTCGCCGTAGTTCTCGTCGCCGACGACGACCCACTTCAGGCCGGCGGCCTTGTAGGCGCGCGCCACCTGCGGCACCTCGCCCCTGCTGCCGTCCAGCTGGTTGGTGACCTGATTGACCGCTTCCCCGAACGCGTTGACCGCGCCGATCAGCATGTTGTTGCTGATGTTGTCGAGGTGCCCGCGGTACTTCAGCCAGGGGCCGGCCATCGAGATGTGGTCGGTCGTGCATTTGCCCAGCGCCTTGATCAGCAGCGGCAGGCCCAGGAAATCGCGGCCGTCCCACGGCGCGAACGGCTCCAGGAGCGCCAGCCGGTCGCTCTGCGGATCGACGAGGACCTTCACCGACGACGCGTCCGCCGGCGGGGCCTGGTAGCCCTCGGCGGAGAAGACGAAGCCGTCCGGCGGCAGCTCGTCGGCCTTGGCCGGCGGGTCCAGCTTCACGCGGGAGCCGTCGGCCGCGGTCAGGCTGTCGGTCAGCGGGTTGAACTTCAGCGAGCCCGCCAGCCCGTAGGCCAGCACGACCTCGGGGCTGCCGATGAACGCGTGCGTGCCGGGGTTGCCGTCGGCCCGCTTCTTGAAGTTGCGGTTGAAGCTGGTGACGATGCTGTTGACCTCGCCCTGCTGGATGTCGTCGCGCTGCCACTGGCCGATGCAGGGGCCGCAGGCGTTGGTCAGCACCGTGGCGCCCGCCTGTTCCAGCACCGCGAGCTGGCCGTCGCGCCGGATCGTCTCGTAGATCTGGTCCGAACCCGGCGAGACCCACAGCGAGGCCTTCATCTTGAGGCCCTTGGCCACGGCCTGGCGCGCGATGTCCGTCGCGCGGCAGATGTCCTCGTAGCTGCTGTTGGTGCAGCTGCCGATCAGCGCGGCGGTGATGCGCTCGGGGTAGCCCTCGCGCTCGACGTCGGCGGCCAGCCGGCCGACCGGGTGCGGGATGTCCGGCGAGTGCGGGCCGACCAGGTGCGGCTCCAGCGTCGCGAGGTCGATCTCGATCACCTGGTCGTAGAAGCCGCGCGGATCGGCCGCCACCTCCGGGTCGGCCTGCAGCAGGTCCGCGTTGGCGGCCGCCAGGTCGGCCAGCTCGGCGCGCCGCGTCGCGCGCAGGTAGCGGGCCATGCTCTCGTCCCAGGGGAAGATGGAGGTCGTGGCCCCCAGCTCCGCGCCCATGTTCGTGATCGTCGCCTTGCCGGTGCAGCTGAGCGCCGCGGCGCCCGGCCCGAAGTACTCGATGATCGCGTTGGTGCCGCCCTTGACCGTCAGGATGCCCAGCAGCTTGAGGATGACGTCCTTCGGCGCCGTCCAGCCCGACGGCGAGCCCGTCAGCTTGACGCCGATCAGCTTCGGGTGCTTGACCTCCCAATCCATGCCCACCATCACGTCGACGGCGTCGGCGCCGCCCACGCCGCAGGCCACCATCCCCAGGCCGCCGCCGTTGGGCGTGTGGCTGTCGGTGCCGATGATCAGGCCGCCGGGGAACGCGTAGTTCTCCAGCACGATCTGATGGATGATGCCCGAGCCCGGCTTCCAGAAACCCATCTTGTAGCGGGCCGCCGCCGAGCTGAGGAAGTCGTAGACCTCGCGGTTGGTCTCCAGGGCCGTGAGCTTGTCCGCCTCGGCGCCCTTGTGCGCGATCAGCAGGTGGTCGCAGTGCACGGTCGTCGGGACGGCGGTCTCGTCGCGCCCGGCCTGCATGAACTGCAGGATGGCCATCTGCGCCGTCGCGTCCTGCATGGCCACGCGGTCCGGCCGCAGCGCCAGGGTGGCCTCGCCGCGCGCCAGCGGCTGGCCGGCGGGATCGGACAGGTGCCCGAAGAGCACCTTCTCGGCCAGGGTCAGCGGGCGGCCCAGCCGCCCGCGCACGACCGCCAGCCGGCGGCGCGAGTTCGCGTAGACTTCGTTGACCAGGCTCGGGGTGGTTTCGATGGCCATGGGCGGGGTCCTCCTGGACGCCGGGGGGAGCTGGGGTTGGCTGGACGAAATCGCGGCGTCGGCGCCGGGGCGGCCGCGCGCCCCGAGGTCGGGCCATGACCGCAATATAGGCGATGGGGACCGGCAAAACCCGGGAATTTCGCGCGGGGATGACCGTGCCGGGGACTCCGCGCCGGGATGCCGGCCGGACGGTCGTCAGCGGCCCTGCAGCAGCCGGTCGCCCAGCAGGCGGGGCAGGCCGGCTTCCAGGATGTCCCGGCGCGCGCCCTCGACGTCGTAGGCGACGCGGTGGAACGTCACCGTCGCGGGTCCGCGCTCCCAGACGGCGAAGCCCGCGCGGGCGTCGCCGTCGCGCGGCTGCCCCACGCTGCCGGGATTGACCAGGACGCGTCGGTCCGGGTCCGCGCCCTTGACCCCCGGCTGCGGGCGCAGCAGGGTCTGGCCGTCGAAGAGCACCTGGTGGTGCGTGTGGCCGAAGAAGCAGACGCCCGGGCCGTCGTCCTCGAGCAGCGCCGCCGACACCTCGTTGAGGTCGTCCAGGAACACCAGGTAGCGGTCGCGGTCCCCGGGGGCGCCGTGCACGAACCGCAGCCGCGGATCCGGGCTCAGGCTGGTCGGCAGCGCGCCGAGCCACGCGAGCTGCTCCGCCGACAGCAGGGCGCGGTTGTGGGTGACGGCCGCCAGCGAGTACACGTTGAAGTCCAGCTTGAGCAAGGGCTCGGCGATCAGCGCGTCGTGGTTGCCCTGCACGACGCCGGCGGCCCGCGCGCGCACAAGTTCGAGGCACTCCGAAGGCCGCGCGCCGTAGCCGACGACGTCGCCCAGGCAATAGAGTGCGTCGACGGACAGCCCCTCGATCTGCTCGAGCACGGCCGTCAGCGCCTGCAGGTTGCTGTGCACGTCGGAGATGACGGCGATGCGGTCCATGGCACCCCGGGGTCCTGTGGCGGGCCGGCGCGCCGCGCGGCGCCGGGCGGTGGAGCCGGCGGTTGACCCGGCCCGGCAACGGCACCATATACTAGCGTTGCGGCAACCGCAATCAGCAGGGAGACGCCAACATGGATCCGAAACTTGGCCAGGTCAACGAGGCGGTGCTCGCGCGCGCGGCGCAGCGCTGCCGCGAACGCGGCATCGTCATCCCCACCATCGCCCAGATGAAGGACCCCGCGCTGATCCCGCCGGCGCAGCGCCGGCGGCTCGAGGGCGTCGGCCTGTGGGATCTGGACCCGGCCAACCTGTTCCGGATCACCTGGAAGAACGATCCGGTCACGGGCGGATTCAACGACGGCAATTGGCTGGAATTCCCGCGTGAATTGACCGGCGTCGACGCCCGGATCGTCGGGCTGGTCGGCAAGTGGTTCCCGACCGGCGCCCACAAGGTGGGGGCCGCCTTCGGCTGTCTGGTGCCGCGGCTGGTGACCGGCCAGTTCGACCCCGTGACGCAGAAGGCCGTCTGGCCCAGCACGGGCAACTATTGCCGCGGCGGCGCCTGGGACTCGAAGCTGCTGGGCTGCGAGTCGGTGGCGATCCTGCCGGAGGAGATGAGCGCCGAGCGTTTCGCCTGGCTGAGGGGGATCGCCAGCGAGGTCATCGCCACGCCGGGCTGCGAGTCGAACGTCAAGGAGATCTACGACAAGTGCTGGGAGATCCGGCGCTCGCGCCCCGAGTGCGTGATCTTCAACCAGTTCGAGGAGTTCGGCAACCCGACCTGGCACTACCACGTCACCGGCGGCATCGTCCAGGAGGTCTTCGCGCGCATCGGCGGACCGGGCGCGCGGCTGGCCGCGTGGGTCTCGTCGACCGGCTCGGCCGGCACGATCGGCGCCGGCGACTTCCTCAAGACGCGCCACCCGCAGGCCCTGGTCGTGGCGGTCGAGGCGCTGCAGTGCCCCACGCTCTACGCCTGCGGCTTCGGCGGCCACCGCATCGAGGGCATCGGCGACAAGCACGTGCCCTGGGTGCACAACGTCCGCAACACGGACTTCGTCGCGGCGATCGACGACGAGCAGTGCCTGGCCCTGCTGCGCCTGTGCAACGAGCCCGCCGGCCGGCAGGCCCTGGCCGAGGCGGGCGTGCCGGCGACGCTGGTCGGGCAGCTGCCGCTGCTGGGCATCTCGTCGCTGTGCAACCTGGCGGCCGCGATCAAGACCGCGCGCTACTACGACCTGGGCTCCCGCGACGTCCTGTTCATGCCGCTGACCGACTCGGCGAAGATGTACGCCTCGCGCCTGGTCGAAATGGATGCCTCGCGCGGAGCCTATACGCGCGAGAACGCGCTGGCCGACCACGCCCGCTGGCTGCTGGGCTGCGTCCCCGACCACGTGCGCGAGCTGGGCTACCTGGACCGCAAGACGCTCCACAACTTCAAGTACTTCACCTGGGTGGAGCAGCAGGGCCGCACAGTCGAGGAACTGCGCCGGCTGTGGGATCCCGATTTCTGGGTCGAGATGTACGACGTGGTGGACGCCTGGGATCGCCGCATCGCGGAATTCAACGCGCTGGTGGGGCTCGTCGACGGCTGACGCCGGGTTGTGCCGTGGAAATTGTGTCCGTCCGCGCCGTCCGCAGGAGCGGACGGCGCTCCTCGCGCTCTCACGCCGCGTACT
This sequence comes from uncultured Fibrobacteraceae bacterium, assembly GCA_964399195.1. GTDB lineage: Bacteria > Krumholzibacteriota > Krumholzibacteriia > LZORAL124-64-63 > LZORAL124-64-63 > CAINDZ01. Next base: position 4 of record CAYNPY010000095.1, on the reverse strand, counting down.
TCAG
>CAYNPY010000094.1:0-13066 GCA_964399195.1 uncultured Fibrobacteraceae bacterium | reverse complement strand
GCGGCGCGCACGCCGGCCGGTTGTGACGGACGCGGGCGCTCAGCCGGCCAGCACCTTCGGGAACAGGAGGTTGTTCTCGAGGTGGATGTGCTGGTGCAGGTCGGTCTCCAGCGCGGCCAGGCCGTGCCACAGCGCGGACCACGTGTTGCAGGCCTCGGCCGGGACGGTGTAGTCGTCGGTCAGCTCGCGCAGGCGGCGCAGCATGGCGCCGGCGCCGTCGTGCTCGCGCATCATGACCGAGACCGGGCCGCCGACCTGGCGTCCGTGCCCCTGGCGGATCATCGGGAAGAGGATCTGCTCCTCCTTCTGCAGGTGCGCCTCCAGCTCGGCGCGCAGCGCGGCGAAGACCTGTACCAGCTCGGTCAGGCCGGCGGGGTTCTTGTCGTGGTGCACGTCCAGCACCTTGCGCGCCATGCCGTCCAGGCGCGGCAGCTCCTCCCACAGGGGCACGTGGTAGGCCTGCAGGATGTGGTCGATCAGCTCGACCGGCGTGGCCTGATCCCAGCGCGCCGGGTTGTCGGGGCTGGTCTCGATCTCGCGGCGGATCTCGGTCACGACGGCGTCGGCGGCCAGGCCGCGCTCGCGGCAGACCTCGTCCAGCGGGCGGCCGCCGCCGCAGCAGAAGTCGATGGCGTGGCGCGCGAACACGCGCGTGGCCAGGGGATGCTCGGCCGCGATGCGGCCGACGGGTGTGGTCGTGGTCACGTTCATTGCAACAGCCTCCGGGCTGGTGTCGTCGTCGAAGGTCCGTCGCGCCTCAGCGCGCGACGGGGGCGAGCAGGCGCCTGAGCGCGCCGAGGACCTGTTCGATCTCCTGGTCGCGCGCGCGCCGCCGCCGGCCGTGCACCGCGGACAGCCCGGCCAGCGTGTGGATGGTCCCCAGCACGGGGACGACAAGGATCTCCGGCTCGATGTCGGCGCGGATGCTGCCGTCGCGCGCGCCGTCGCGGATGGCCGCCACCAGGAAGTCGCGCGAGCGCCGGCCCAGCGCGCGCAGCTCGGCCACGGCGCCCTCCGGCAGCGAGAGCAGCGCCTGCTCCGAGCGCAGCATCCAGGCGACGCCCGGCTCATCGGCCAAAAGGCGCACGCGCCGCTCGGCCAGGTCCAGCAGCCGGTCCAGCGGCGGCGCGTCCGGCGCGGGGAAGGTCGACTCCACGCGCGCGATCGCGGTCGCCACGGCGGCGGCCAGCACGGCGTCGAGCGATGGGAAGTGCCGGAACAGGGCGCCGGTGGTCAGGCCCACCTCGGCCGCCAGGGTCGCGGTGGTCAGGGCGGACAGGCCCTGCGCGCCGATGAGCCGCAGGGCCGCCTGGGCGACTTCCTCGCGGCGGGCGGCGGCGGGCTTGCGTGCGGTCTGCTTGCGGGGCTGTTCCATGGCGACATGATAAGTAAGTGATTACTTGCTTGTCAAGGACCGGGTGGTGAGTGGCCGCGGATCGCTCGCCGGTGTGCGCCGGGACGACCCGCCGGCGACCTGCCCGGTTCGCCTCCGCGTGCGCCGGCGTACGCGCACGCCACATCTGGTGGCCTTTCTTTCCGCCCCACCCCTACCCCTTGTAGTTCGCACACCCGGGCCGATATTCGCTATATTTTCGTTTTTTCCGATTGACAAAACAGTCATTTGTCTGCTTAAATCATCCCCGTCGCCAGGAACACGCACACGACAGGAAGGCCGCCCCCATGCCCTCGCGAAACACCCCGAAAGCTCCCCCTGCCCGCGGCACCGCCCGCGCCCGGGTGCTGGCCTTCGTGCGCGAGCGGCTGGCCGCCGGCGCGCCGCCCACGGTGCGCGAGGTGCAGCGGGCGCTCGGGTTCAAGGCCGTCGAGTCGGCGCGGCAGCATCTGGAGGCGCTGGTCGCCGAGGGCAAGCTGGCCAAGGAGCCGGGACGCTCGCGCGGGTATCGCCTGCCCGTCGGCGGCGGACGGCCGGTGCCTCAAATGCGTCTTGTCCCGCAGCTCGGCCGCGTGCAGGCCGGCGGCCCGCGCGAGGCCATCGAGGATCCTGACGGCTGGCTCGCGGTCGAAGGGCTGCAGAGCGAAGAGGAACTGTTCGCCCTGACCGTGCGGGGCGAGAGCATGACCGGCGCCGGGATCCTGCCCGGCGACGTGGTGGTCGTGCGGCGTCAGGACACCGCGCGTGACGGCGAGATCGTCGTCGCGCTGGTGCGTGACGAGGCCACGGTCAAGCGCCTGCGCCTGCGGGACGGGCAGGTGGTTCTCCAGCCGGAGAACCCCGCGTTCGCGCCGCTGGTGTTCGCGCCTGCAGCGTCGGGGCCGGATACGGAGATCCGGATCCTGGGCAGGGTCGTGGAAGTGCGCCGACGGCTGGCCTGACGGCCTGCCTGAAGCCCACGCCTGCAGCGGGTCCCCGGATCAACTTGCGCCGTCCCTGGAGGTCGGTCATGGCGTTCGAGATCATGCACGGTAATCTGGCTCTCGATGTCCTGCCTCAGCAGATCCTGCGCCACCCCGCCCTGCGCCGCCTGGGCGAGACGCTCGAGCCGGCGCCCGCCGGCCAACCCGCGTGGTCGCGCGCCGAGCTGGCCGGCCGGCTGTGCGAGCTGGCCGCCGGCCAGGACGGCGCGCTGCTGTCGGCGGGCCTGGGCCTGGTGCTCGATGCGCAGCGCGAGGGCGAGACCGCGGCCTGGGTCACCGCCACGCGCGCCACCTTCTTCCCGCCCGACGCGGCGGCCTGCGGCGTGGACCTCGCGGCGCTGGTCGTCGTGCAGACGGGCGATGCGGCGACGGCCGGCCGCGCCGCCGACGTGCTCCTGCGCTCGGGGGCGTATGGGCTGGTGGTGCTCGATCTGGGGACGGGCGCCGCCATGCCCACGCCCCTGCAGGGGCGCCTGGTGCAACTGGCCCTCAAACATGATGCCGCCGTCGTCTGCCTGACGCAGAAGCGGCCGAACGAAGCCTCGCTCGGCTCGCTGGTCTCGCTGCGCGGGCAGTCGGCGCGCCGCCGCTCGCGCGACGGGCGCCGCTTCCTCTGCGGCATCGACACCCTCAAGGACAAGCGCCGCGGCCCGGGCTGGGCGTGGCAGGAGGTGCGGCTCGGCCCGGACGGGCTGTGCTGACGCCGGCGCCGGCGATCGCGGGCACCGGCCGCATCGCCTGCGTGGCGCTGCCGGCCTTCCCGCTGCAGCTGGTGCTGCGACGGCAGCCGCAGTGGCGCGGCGAGCCGGCCGCCGTGCTCGAGCAGGACAATCCGCTGGCTCCCCTGCTGTGGGTCAACGAGGCGGCGCTGCGCGCGGGCATCCTGCCGGGGATGCGCTACGCGGCCGCGCTGTCGGTCGACCACCGCCTGCGCGCGACCACCGTGCCCGGCGACGAGCGCGACGCCGCCGTCGCCGCGCTGCACCGCCACCTGCTGCGCTACAGCCCGCGCGTCGAGCCGGCCGCGAACGATCCGGGCGTGTTCTGGCTCGATGCCGGCGGGCTGGAACGCGTGAGCGGCGCGCCCGGGCAGTGGGCCGGGCGGCTGTGGCGTTCGCTGCGGCGGGCAAAACTCGTGGCCGGCGTCACGGTCGGGTACACGCGCTTCGGCGCCTGCTGCCTCAGCCGCGCGCATCGCGAGGTGCTGGTGCTGGACGCGCCCGCGGACGAGCTGGCCGCCTGCCGCCGCGTGCCGCTGGCGCGACTGGACCTGGATCCCGCGGTGCGCGACGACCTGGCGCGCCTGGGCCTGGCGACCGTCGACGACCTGCTGCGCCTGCCCGCATCGGGACTCGGCGCGCGCTTCGGCGCCGCCACGCTGGCGCTGGTGCAGGCGGCGCGCGGGCTGGCGTTCGCGCCGCTGCAGCCGACGCTGCCGCCCGAGCCGGTGCGCGCGGCCGAGCTGTTCGACGAGCCCGAGGCCGACGCCTGGCGCCTGCTCTTCGTGCTGAAGAGGCTGCTGCACCCGCTCCTGGCCCGGCTGGCCGACGAAACGCGCGCGGCCGCCTCGCTGCGCCTGGAGCTGCGCCTGGGCGACCGCGCGCGCACGCGCCTGGTGCACGAGCTGCGCCCGGCCGCCCCCACGCTCGACGTGGTGCTCTTGACCGAGTTGGTGCGCCTGCGCCTGGAATCGCTGGACCTGGCCGCCGGCGTCGAGGAGGCCGTCGTCGAGCTGGAGCCCGCGCCCGCCCCGCCGGCCGCGCTGGAGTTGTTCCGCCGCCGCCCGCGCCGCGATCCGGAGGCCGCCGCGCGCGCGGTGGCGCGCCTGCGCGCCGAGCTGGGCGACCGCGCCGTGGCGCGCGCCGCGCTGCGGCCGGGGCACCTGCCGGAGCAGGCGTACGAGTGGCGCGAGGCGGGGGTCGCGGCGACGTCCGCGAGCGCGCCGGCGGCGGGCAACACATCGACGGCCGCCTCGTCCGCATCGCCCTCCTCTGCCCCCCGCGTCCAGCTGGTGCGCCGCGTGCTGCCGCGCCCGCGCCCGCTGCTGGGCGGCGGGCCCGAGCTGATCCGCACCGACCCGCGCCAGCTCCTGCGCGCGGCCGGCACCCCGGGCGTGCCGCAGCAGGGCGAGGACGCGCTGCGCGCCCACGGGCCGTTCCTGGTCGCCGGCGGCTGGTGGTCCGGCGAGGTGCGCCGCGCCTACCACTACCTCGAGGCCGAAGGCGGCCGCGTGCTGTGGCTCTTCCACGCCCCGGCCGAGCAGCGCTGGTACCTCCACGGATTCGTCGAGTGACGCCATGAGCAACGACACTCCCCCCTACGCGCCGCTGTGGTGCAAGTCGTACTACTCGTTCCTCGAGGGCGCCTCGGCGCCGGACGACCTGGTCGCCCGCGCGGCCGAGTTGGGCCTGCCCGCGCTGGCGCTGACCGACCGCGAAGGCGTCTACGGCGTGGCCGCCGCACATGAGGCCGCGCGCGCGGCGGGCGTGTCGCTGGTGGTGGGGTGCCAGGTCACGGTGGGTTCCGGCACAGCCGAGCCGACCACCCTCCTCCTGCTGGCCACCGACCGCCCCGGCTACGCCAACCTCTGCCGCCTGCTGACCAAAGGCCGCCTGCGCGCGCCCAAGGGCCGCTGCGACCTGGACCTGGTCGACGTGTTCGAACACGCCGGCGGCCTGCTCGCCCTGTGGGGCGCCGGCGGCGCGGCCAGCCTGCGCCAGCTGAGCGCGCTGCGCGAGGCGTTCGGCGACCGCCTCTACGCCGTGGCCGTGCGCCACCTCGCGGCAAGCGACCGGCATCGCGAGGCCGCCATGAGAAGCCGCGCCGCGCGCCTCAAGGTGCCCGTCGTCGCCGCCACCGAGGTCCTCTACCACGCCCGCGCCAGGCGCCCGCTGCAGGACGTGCTGACCTGCCTGCGCGAGGGCACCACCGTGCAGCAGGCGGGACTGCGCCTGCGGCCCAACGACCGGCACGCGCTGCTGACCGCACCGGCGTTCGCGCGCCTGTTCCGCGATGATCCCGCCGCGGTCGCGCGCACGCGCGAGGTGGCGCAGCGCTGCGCGTTCAGCCTGGGCGACCTCAGGTACCGCTACCCGTCCGAGCGCCTGCCTTTCGGCATGACGACCGCCGGCTGGCTGGAGCACCTGGCCCGGCAGGGCGCCCGCGAGCGCTTCGGCACGCCGGTGCCGCCGGACATGGCGGCGCGCCTGGATGCCGAGCTGGCCCTGATCCACGAGCTGGACTACGACGGCTACTTCCTGACGATGCACGAGATCGTCCGCTTCTGCCGCGAGCAGGGCATCCTCTGCCAGGGGCGCGGCTCGGCGGCCAACTCGATCACCTGCTACTGCCTGAGGATCACGGCGGTGAACCCGCGCGAGGTGGACCTGCTGTTCGAGCGCTTCATCTCGCGCGAGCGGGCCGAGCCGCCGGACATCGACCTGGACATCGAGCACGACCGGCGCGAGGAGGTCATCCGCCACGTCTACGAGAAGTACGGGCGCGAGCGCGCGGCGATGGTCGCCAACGTGGTGCGCTTCCGGCCGCGCTCGGCCATCCGCGAGGTGGGCAAGGCGCTGGGACTGCCCGCGGTGAACCTGGACCGGCTGGCCAAGCTGGCCAGCCACTACCGCGCCGACGAGATGCCGGACGAGACGCTGCGCCAGGCCGGCTTCGATCCCGCCTCGCCGCTGGTCGCGCACTTCCGCCGGCTGGTCGACGAGATCCAGGAGGTGCCGCGCCACCTGTCGATCCACCCGGGCGGGTTCCTGCTCGGCCACGAGCCGGTGCACGACCTGGTGCCCATCGAGAACGCCGCGATGGAGGGCCGCACCGTCATCCAGTGGGACAAGTACGCGGTCGAGTCGCTGGGGCTGTTCAAGGTCGACCTGCTGGGACTGGGCGCGTTGAACCACCTGCACCGCGCCTTCGACCTGCTGCGCGAGCACCGCGGCCTGGATCTCTCGCTGGCGCGCATCCCGCGCGACGACCGCGCCACCTTCGCCATGCTGCACCGCGGCGACTCGGTGGGCACCTTCCAGGTCGAGAGCCGCGCGCAGATGAACATGCTGCCGCGCCTGCGGCCGGACAACTACTACGACCTGGTCATCCAGGTGGCGATCATCCGCCCCGGCCCCATCACCGGCGGCATGCTCCACCCCTACATCGAGCGCCGGCACGGCCGCGAGAAGGTCGAGTACCCGCACCCCTCGCTGGAGCCCATCCTGCGCAAGACCCTGGGTGTGCCGCTGTTCCAGGAACAGGTGATGCGCCTGGCGATGGTCGCCGCCGACTACACCCCCGGCGAAGCGGACCAGCTGCGCCGCGACATGGCCACCTGGCGCACCCACGGCCCCATGGAACAGCACCGCGACAAGCTGGTCACCCGTATGGTCGCCAAGGGCATCGCCCAGGACTTCGCCGAGCGCGTCTTCCAGCAGATCAAGGGCTTCGGCGAGTACGGCTTCCCCGAAAGCCACGCCGCCAGCTTCGCCCTGATCGCCTACGCCACCAGTTGGCTGAAGTGCCACCACCCGGATGTCTTCACCTGCGCACTCCTGAACGCCCAACCGATGGGCTTCTACACTTCCGGGACAATCGTGGAAGATGCCAAACGCCACGGCCTGACCATCCTCCCCATCGACGTTTCCGCTAGTTCATGGGATTGCACATTGGAGGTGGTGTCGCGCGACGGAGGCGCGCAGGGAAGCACCGCCCCGGGCTCCGCGCTTCGCCCTTCGGGCTCGCTCGGGCCTTTGGCCCGAGTCGCCCGGAACGGTGCTTCCCCGCGCGCCCCCGTCGCGGCACCGCCGGTGATGGGCATCCGGATGGGATTGCGGTACGTGAAGGGGATGGCGCGTGATGTGGCGGAGCGCATCATCGCGACGCGTGGGCATCGGGACATCGCGGACTTGTCCCGCAGAGGGGGCGTGCCCATCGACGCGCTTGTGGCCCTGGCGGAGTGTGGGGCGCTGGCTTCGCTGGAGGCCGAGCGGCGGCGGGCGCTGTGGGTGGTGCATGGGCTGAGTCGGCGGGATCGGCCGGAGCAGCTGGTGTTGCCGCTGCCGGAGGCGGCGGCGCCGGCATTGCCGGAGCTGGGGTGGTTCGACACCGTGAACTGGGACTGGAAGCGGGGGGGGCACAGTCCGCGGGCGCATCTGCTGGCGCCGCTCAGGGCGCAGCTGCGCGAGAGGGGGTGGCCGACGGCCGAGGAGGTGAACCGGCTGCGACACGGGGCGTGGTGCGACTACGCGGGCATCGTCATCTGCCGGCAACGGCCGCACACGGCCAAGGGCGTGACGTTCATGACGCTGGAGGATGAAACGGGGTTCGTGAACGCGCTGGCCTGGAACGACGTGTGGGAGAAGTTCCGCGTGCTGGCGCGCACGCTCTCGCTGATGGGCGTCAGCGGGCGGATCCAGACGGCCGACGGCGTCTCGCACGTCATCATCGACTCGATCTGGGAACCGCGCCTGTCACGGCTGCCGGTGCCCAGCCCCAGCCACGACTTCCACTGAGGTCAGGCGCGGCGCAGGCTGCGCGCGGCGTCCCACGAGTAGATCGCCAACGCCGTCCAGATGACGGCGAAGCCGGCGGCCTGCGTCCGCGAGAACGGCTCGCCGAAGGCCAGCACCGCCAGCAGGAACTGCAGCGACGGCGACAGGTACTGCAGGAAGCCCATGGTGGCCAGGCGCAGGCGGCGCACGCCCTCGGCGTACCAGATGAGCGGCAGCGCCGTGACCGGGCCGGCCGCGCACAGCAGCAGGGTCAGCTGCAGGCCCGCGTGGCCGAACACCAGTTCGCCGGCCGACTGCTGCCGGAACATCCAGGCGATGGCCAGCGGCGCCAGCAGCCCCGTCTCCAGCGCCAGGCCCTGCAGGCCCGTCGGGCGCGCCAGCTTCCGCAGCAGGCCGTAGATCGCGAAGCTGACCGCCAGCACCAGCGCGATCCACGGCACCGTGCCCTGCCGAAGCGTCAGCCAGGCCACGCCCAGGGCGGCCAGCGCCACGGCGGCCAGCTGCGGACGGCGCAGGCGCTCGCGCAGGAAGAGGGCGCCGAAGGCGACGTTGACCAGCGGGTTGATGAAGTAGCCGAGGCTGGCCTCGACCAGCCGTCCGTTGGCGATCGACCAGATGAAGACCAGCCAGTTGACGGAGATGAGGCAGGAGGTCACCAGCATCGTCGCCAATGTCCGCGGGTCGCCGTACTGGCGGAAGGTGGCCCAGACGCGGCCGCGGCCGGCCAGCACCGCCACGACGAAGGCCAGCGACCAGGCGATGCGGTGGGCCAGCACCTCGGGCGGGGCCACCGCGCCGACCGCCTTGAAGTACAGCGGGGCCACGCCCCACCACAGGAAGGACGCCGTGCCGAAGGCGGCGCCCAGCCGTCGTTCCCTGGCTTCGTCGGTCGCCGCCGCGCCCGCGCCCGTCATCGCGCCCTCCCGGTTCCGGAACCTGCCCGGCGCGGACGATAGCTTGTGCAGCGTCTGGAAGCCACCATCGTGTGCGGGACGACGCCGGGGCGAGATCGGCGTTCAATCCGTCAGTGCGCGACCTGCGATTCCTGCGCGGTCGGCGCCACCGCGTCTTCCGCGGCCGGCGCCACCCACAGCGGCAGCTCCAGCCCGACGGTGGAATGGTAGTTCTGGATGCGGTTCAGCAGGCTCTCGGTCACTTCCTGGCCCGCGGCGACCAGCAGCATGCCGGTGCGGGAACGCACCGGTTCGACGACCCGCATGCCGATCCGCAGTTCGTGCAGGCCGATGCCGCGCGGCCCGGCCTCGTCGCCGGTCTCGTCGGCGACCTCGAAGTACGCCTTCAGGAGCGCCGGATCGTAGGCGCCCTCCTCCACGCGCAGCGTATCCAGCACCCGCCGCGTCGAGAAGCCGCGCGCGCGCAATTCCTCGATGCGCCCGGCCAGCTTCAGCACCCGGGCTCCGATCGGGATGTCTTCGCCGCGCGCCGCGGGGCGCGTTGACCCTTCGCCGTCATAGCGCAGATCCAGGTGGTCGATGATCTCCAGGACCGGCTCCAGGCGCGGCAGGCCGCCGACGATGTTGCGCGTGACGTCGGGCATGTGCCGGACCATGGCCGCCTCCGCCTCGGTCAGCGGCTCGCCACTGGTCAGCTTGGCGGCCGTGGAGTCCGGCAGCGTGATGCGGCCGATCTGGGCCAGTTGCGCCGCCATCTCGACCTGCCACATATCCGGAACACCCGTCGCTTCGCCGAGCATCCGCGTCAGCTGCCGGATGCGCGATGCGCGCCCGAACAGGGTCGGACTGGCGAGGGCCAGGATGCCCACGAGCGCATCGATGCTGCCCCGCACCGTTTGCTCCAGGAGCACCTTCTCGCCGGTGATCAACTCGTGCTGCCGCACGCCGGCGCGGATCGTCTCCAGCAGCAACGTCGTCGAGCACGGCTTGCCCAGGAAGCGGAAGATGTGGCCTTCATTGACCGCCTGCACGACCGAGTCCATGTCGGCATAGCCGGTCAACAGGATGCGCGTCGTGTCGGGAAACTCGCGTCGGACCTGTGCCAGCAGGGCGATCCCGTTCATCTCGGGCATCCGCATGTCGGACACGACGACCGCGAACGGAGCGGTGGCGGCGCGCAATTGGGCCAGCGCTTCGGCCCCGCTGGCGGCCAGCTTCAGGTCGAACGCCCCGCGCAGGTTGCGCCCGATGGCGTTGAGCATACGCGGCTCGTCGTCGACGCACAGGACGCGCGGCAAGGGCTGCATCCGGCAACACTCCCGATCCCGGACGGCGTTGCCGTCGGTGTGGGCTGAAGGTCTGCCTCAGGTTTCGGATCGCCGGGACGATGACTTGAGGGCCGAAAGCGTTGCGGACGCGATTCCGCTGGAGGAACATGACGAGCGCCCCTGAGGCTGCGCCCGGTGCGGTGGCGACTGCGGATGCCCCGTCCGTGTCGACGGCCGTCGCCATCGAGGACGACCGCAACCGCCGGGACCAGCGCGAGCTGGAGAGCAGCGAGCATTACTCCCGGTCGCTGTTCCATGCCGCCCAGACCGGCCTGGTCATCGTCGATCCCGCGACCTGCCGCATCCTTGACGCCAACCCGGCGGCCGCCGAAGCCCTGGGCGTGCGCGGCGACGAACTGATCGGCCGCGATGCGGCGCCGTGCGGTCTGGCCGACCTGTGCGACCGGTTGCGCGAGGGGGCCGGCACCATCCCGCGCCACCAATCCGATCTGCTGCGGCGAGACGGCAGCGCCGTGCCCGTGATCCTGGCCGCCACGACGTTGAGCCTTACGAATCGGCAGGCGGCCGTGCTGAGCTTCATGGACATCAGCGACCTGACGAGCGTGCAGGGGGAGTTGCGCCGAACCAACCGGAAGCTCGAGAGCGCCGTGCAGCAGCTGCGACTTCAGCGCGACGCCATGGTGCAGTCCGAGAAGCTCGCGAGCATCGGCCAGCTCGCGGCCGGCGTGGCGCACGAGATCAACAATCCCATCAGCTACGTCACGAGCAACCTCGCCACCATCGCCCAGTACGTCGAGAGCCTGCGCTCCCTGCTCGAGTTGTACCGCCGGCGGGATGCGATCCCCGACGGGGATCCGCGCCGCGCGACGTTCGACGCCGGCATCCGGCAGGCGACGGCGGACGGGGATCTCGAGTTCGTGCTCGCGGACATCGACGGCGTGCTCCGGGAATCTCGCGAGGGAGCGACTCGCGTGGCCGAGATCGTCCAGAGCCTCAGGAGCTTTGCGCGCGACGATTCCGAGCAGATGAGCCGCTACGACCTGAACGACTGCGTCGCGTCGATGGTGCGCCTGGTCTGGAACGAGTTGAAGTACTCGTGTCGGGTCGAGAAGGAATTGGGCGAGATTCCGCCCATGGCGGGACGCGGCGGCCAGATCAACCAGGTGATCATGAACATCCTGGTCAACGCCGCTCACGCCATCGGCTCCGACCAGGGCACGATCACGATCCGCACGCGCGCCACCGGCGACGTCGCCGTGGTCGAGATCTCGGATACGGGCTGCGGGATGTCGCCGGAAATCGTCTCCCGGATCTTCGAGCCGTTCTACACGACCAAGGATGTCGGCCGCGGCACGGGATTGGGACTCGCGGTCAGCCATGGCATCGTGGCCGATCACGGCGGGCGCATCGAAGTGGAAAGCGCGCCGGGGGCCGGCTCCACGTTCCGCGTCGTCCTGCCGCTGCCGGCCAGCGGGGATGAGCTGCTGCTCGACTGAGGCGCCGCCGAACGGCGCCGCATCCAGAACGCGGGCCCGGCGGCAGCCGCCGCCGGGCCCCTCGCGTCTGTTGCGCGCGGCGCGCTTCGACTACCGGAACAACGCCTTGACGCCGCCCCAGCTCGACACCTCGGTCGCCACGACCGTGCCCAGGTCCACGAAGTTGAAGCCGCAGAACTCGGTCTTCATGATCGTGCCGGCCGGCTGTCCGACCATGTTGTTGTACTGCATGTAGCCGCCGACGTGCGCGTAGTTCAGGATGCCCCACAGGCCGTGCGGGGGATCCTCGGCCGGGTTGCCCATGTCGAACGCGAGCTCGCCGCTGCTGACGGGGATGCCGTCGTCGTAGATGTACTCGATGGTCGCCGGGTTCGCGGCGTCCATCTCGGTGTTGGGCCGATAGATCATCGTCAGGCGCACCCAGTTGCCCTTGACGTAGATCTTGCCGTGGTTGGCCGTGAACGAGTAGAACGGCAGCCGCCCGCCGAACACGGCGACTTCGCCGTCCGGGGTGCGGATGTTGAAGCGGCCGTCGGCCTCGCTCCACCACGGGGTGATCTGGATGCCCGCCTCGCCGTTGCCGACGTCCGAGATGCGCACGCTGGCGCCGAACGCGAAGGCGTCGGTGTTGCCGAACTCCATCGGCGTCATGCCGTCCTGGGAGAAGCGCCACACGTGCAGGTTGGCCCAGCCGGCGGGGGGCACCACCTCGTCGGTGAAGCAGATGCCGGTGGGGTAGAGATTCTGCACGGTCAGGATCGAGAACGGGTCGTCGTTGAACACGCGCGGGATGACGACGGCCGAGTTGGGCACGCCGGCGGCGAGCGCCGCGCCGGCGGCCGTCGCCACCAGGGCGACGGCGATGATCAGCTTGGCGAAAGTCCTCATGTGCGACTCCTTGGCTGCGGGTCGGGTGATCGACACGGGCCGCACGCCGACCGAAGGGCGAGACGTCCCTGCAGCAGGCGCCGGGCGCCGGCTGGTTGTTATCGATTATACAGCTTCAGAACGCGCGGAAAGCACGAAACATCTGAAACTGGCGCGCTTCGGGCGCGCACCGGGGCTGCCGATTCGCGCATGCTCCGTATCGACAGGCAGTTGCGCGCCGGCCGGATTCGTCGAATTAATCGTCTCATCAAGAATTCGATTCACCGATGGCTGCCTCGGCCGCCGCCGGCGGCGTCCCGGCCCGGCCGCCGGCGCCCGCGGACGCAGGCGGGCCGCCCTGCCCGGAGGAAGGACGGCCCGCCACATGGATCAGGCGTCGATTAACGGAACAGCGCCTTGACGTCGCCCCAGGTCGACTCCTCGGTCGCCACGACCGTGCCCAGGTCCACGAACGTGAAGCTGCAGAACTCGGTCGTCATCTGCGTGCCGGCCGGCTGGCCGACCATGTTGTTGTACTGCATGTAGCCGCCCGCGTGCGCGTAGTTCAGGATGCCCCACAGGCCGTGCGGGGGATCCTCGGCCGGGTT
>CAYNPY010000093.1:0-13158 GCA_964399195.1 uncultured Fibrobacteraceae bacterium | reverse complement strand
GATCACTCCCAGCCGTCCGCACCCTGCCCCGCCGTCTGGTCCATCTCCGGCCAGTCGTCGATTGCAGGCGTCTGTTGAACCCGAACTCCAGGCGCGGCGGCGATCGCTCCGGCAGCACCACCGGGGGCCGCGTCGGCAGTCGCCCTGCGGCCGACCGGCGGAAGCCGCTCCGGCTCCGTTGGCATCCACGCATGTCCGCCGATGACGGCGATGTGCTCGAGGAAACGCTCTACCTGCGGCCAGTCCAGCACGAACGCGATGATGCGCATCGGCTCTCCGCCATTGCGGTGGGGCCGGTGGCGCTTGCGCCGGCGCAACTCGCGGCATATGGCGGATCGCGCCGGTTCAGGCAGTGGGCGGGGCAAGTCTTGCGCCATCGCTGGATACCCGGCAGCGCCGGGCGACCGCCTTACGGCCGGACGGCTCGGGGGCCGCGGCCCCTTCCCATGAACCGCATCTTCATGTACCCTTGGCGACTGGGAGGTGGACTGCGTGCAGATCAAGAAGGTCCTGGCCGAGATCAACCAGATGCAGCGCGATGGCGTGATCACCGGCTACGCCATCGGCGGAGCTGTCGGCGCCACGTTCTACCTCGAGCCTTCGGCCACGCTGGACATCGATATCTTCGTCGGCTTCGAAGCCCGGCCCGGCAGCCGCCTGATCAGCCCGCAGCCCATCTACGATTACCTGACCGGGCGCGGGCACACCGTTCGTGGCGAGCACATCGAGATGGCCGGTTGGCCGGTCCAGTTCCTGCCCCCGACCGGCCCACTGGCAGAGGAAGCCCTGGCCGAAGCCTGCGCGACGGACGTGGACGGCGAACCGACCAGCGTCTTCTCGGCGGAGCATCTGGTCGCCATTGCCCTGGAGACCGGCCGCGCCAAGGACATGGCCCGCATTCTCCAGTTCGTCGACGCCGGCGTGCTCGACGCCGACAGGCTGGAGGACATCCTGGCCCGCCACGGGCTCGCGTCCCGCTGGGCGTCATTCGAGCAGAGGTTCCTGGGGGATCTGCCGTGAATGAGCACCTGCGCCGGGTCCTTGAAGCAAAGCGTGCGGAGCGCGATCGCCTGGCCGCGTTGCCGTTCGCGCGCAAGCTCGAGATCCTCGATCAACTGCGAGCGCGCAGCCTGGAGTTGAGCAGGACCACGTTGCGCCGGCCTGCCTCGCACCGCGGCGGCGGCACGAAGTCCGCCTGATCTGTCCGGGACTTGCGCCGGCGCAACCGTGGCGGCGCCGTGAGACTCCACGGCTGCCGGGACGGCGCGGCCGGGACGCGCGCGCCTCCGCGACCCCGACGCTCATCTCGGGCATTCCCCGGCCGCGCGCCCGAGTATATCATGGGCGGGACAGTCCGACAGCCGGTTCCCCGACGAAAGCGCCCCCGACATGCCCCGCACCGCCTGGCTCATCGACGGCATGGCCTACGTCTTCCGCAGCTACTACGGCATGCGGCCCCTCGCCGCGCCCGACGGCACGCCCGTCAACGCGGTGTTCGGACTGGGCCTGACGCTGCAGAAGTTCCTGAAGGACCACCGGCCCGAGCTGGTCGCCTGCTGCTTCGACGCCGGGGCATCCACCTTCCGCAACGAGCTGTACCCGCCCTACAAGGCCAACCGCGGCGCGCCGCCGGAGGACCTGCTGCCGCAGTTCGACCTCTGCCGCGAGCTGGTGGCGCGCATGGGCTTCGCCACCGCGGTGAGCCCGGGCTTCGAGGCCGACGACATCATCGCCACGCTGACGGCGCGGCTGCGCCGACAGGGCCACGACGTGGTGATCGTCTCGGGGGACAAGGACCTGGCGCAGCTGCTGGGGCCGGGCGTGCGCCTGTACGACCTGGCGCGCGACCAGTGGCGCGACGAGGCGGACGTGCCCGCCTGGCTGGGCGTCAAGGCCCGGCAGGTGGTCGACCTGCAGGCCCTGACCGGCGACGCCGTGGACAACGTGCCCGGCGTGCGCGGCGTGGGCCCGAAGGCGGCGGCGGCCCTGCTGGAAACGTACCGCGATCTGGACGCCGTCTACGCCGATCTGGACGGCGTGGAAAGGCTGCCGCTGCGCGGGGCGGCCGGCCTGCGCCGGAAGCTGGAAGAGGGCCGCGAGATGGCCCTGCTCTGCCGCCGGCTGGTGGAGCTGCGCCGCGACGCGCCGTGCGGCGTGCGCGTGACTCAGCTGGCGTACCGCGGGGCGGACGGGGCGGCCCTGGACGAATTCGCCGCCCGCTGGGGCCTGGGCGTCGTCGCGCGCCAGACGCCGCGGCGCTGAACAGGAACCGGAAGGCTTCGCGATGAAGGGATCGCTCGTCGAACTGCTGCTGGTCGGTGCGGGCGGCGCCGCCGGCGCCATCGCCCGCTGGGGCGTGGGCGGGCTGGTGCACCGCAGCCCGGCGCTGGCGGGCTTCCCGTTCGGGACGCTTTGCGTGAACCTGGCGGGCTGCCTGCTGATCGGGCTGGGCGCCGGCCTGGCCGACGGGCGGCAGGCATTCACGCCGGAGGCGCGCCTGTTCCTGTTCGTGGGCCTGCTGGGCGGCTTCACCACCTTCTCGTCGTTCGGCTACGAGACGTTCGCGCTGCTGCGGGACCACGAACTGCTGCGCGCGGGGCTCAACGCCGGCCTGAACGTGTTCGCGGGGCTGGCGCTGGTCTGGCTGGGCTACAACCTGGCGGCCGGGAGGTAGGACATGGAACTGCCGAAGGAAGGCAAGCTGCTGCGCGTGTTCGTGGGCGAGTCCGACAAGCACGAGGGCCGGCCGCTCTACCAGTGGCTGGTCGAGCGGGCGCGCGAGCAGGGCCTGGCCGGCGCCACCGCCGTGCGCGGCCTCTGCGGCTTCGGGGCCCACAGCCGCCTGCACACGGCGAAGATCCTGCGGCTGTCGACCGACCTGCCCGTGGTGGTGGAAATCGTGGATACACCGGAACGCATCGAGGCGTTCCTGCCGCTGGTCGACGCCGCCGTCGGCGAGGGGCTGGCCACCGTCGAGCGCGTCGAGGTGCGGTTCTACCGCGGCGGCGGCGGCGGCCGCGCGCCGCCGCCGCCGCGTTGGGCCGCCTGGCCGCCTAGCCCTCCTTGAGGGCCGCCACCAGCTCGACCAGCGCCTTCTTGCCGTCGCCGAACATCATCAGGCAGTTGTCCGCCGCGAACAGCGGGTTCGGGATGCCGGCGAAGCCCGGGCTCAGCGAGCGCTTGACCACCACGACCGTGCGCGCCCGGTCGACGTCGATGATCGGCATGCCGGCGATGGGGCTCTTCGGGTCGGTGCGCGCCACGGGATTGACCGTGTCGTTGGCGCCGATCACGAAGCAGACGTCGATCTGCGCGATCTCGTTGTTGATGTCGTCCATCTCGCGCAGCTTGTCGTAGGGGACGTCCGCCTCGGCCAGCAGCACGTTCATGTGGCCGGGCATGCGGCCGGCGACCGGGTGGATGCCGTACTCGACCACGGCGCCGCGCGCCTCCAGCAGGTTGGCCATGTCCCGCACGATATGCTGCGCCTGCGCCACGGCCATGCCGTAGCCCGGCACCACCAGCACGCGCTGCACGCCGTCCAGCATCATCGCCACCTCGGCCGGGCTGGTCGACTTGACCTTGCCGCCGTAGACGTCGTCGGCCGCGGGGCCCGAGCCCGCGCCGCCGAACTCGGCGAACAGCACGTTGCCCAGCGAGCGGTTCATCGCCTTGCACATGATCCGCGTCAGGATGATGCCCGAGGCGCCGACCAGCGAACCGGAGATGATCAGCACGTTGTTCATCAGCACGAAGCCGGTGGCGGCGGCCGCCAGGCCCGAGTACGAGTTCAGCAGCGAGATCACCACCGGCATGTCGGCCCCGCCGATGGGGATGGTCAGCGTGACGCCCAGCACGCACGAGACCGCCACGACCAGCCAGTAGGCCAGCATCGACGACGGATCGACGGCCAGCCAGACCACTCCGGCCAGGGCCACCGCGCCCAGCAGCGCGTTGAACGCCTTGATGCCCGGAAAGCCGAGGCTGCCGCTGGGCATCTTCTCGGCCAGCTTCAGGAAGGCGATCAGCGAACCGGTGAAGGTCACGGCGCCGATCAGCCCCGAGAAGCCGGTGGCGATGGTCGTCTGCAGCCCCGGGGCCGCGGCGGCTGTGAAGGCCGCGCCCGCGACCAGCACCGAGGCGGCGCCGCCGAAGCCGTTGAACAGCGCCACCATTTCGGGCATCTGCGTCATCTTCACGCGCACGGCGGCGATCGCGCCGACGGCGCCGCCGATCACCGCGCCGAGCAGGATCCACTGGAAGGACAGGCCCTCGGCCAGCAGCGCGGTCACCACGGCCAGCAGCATGCCCCAGGCGCTCAGGAGGTTGCCGCGCACGGCGGTGCGCGGATGGGTCATGCCCTTGATGCCCAGGATGAACAGCACCGACGCGACGAGGTAGGCCAGGTCCACCCAGCCGATGTCGATCAGGTATCCGTGTTCCACGCGCTCACCCCTTCTTCTTCTTGAACATGGCGAGCATGCGGTGCGTGACCAGGTAGCCGCCCACGACGTTGATCATGGCGAAGGCCACAGCGGCCACCGCCAGGATGGTGGCCAACTGCGGATTGTCGCTGCGCGTGGAGACGATAGCGCCGATCAGCGTGATGCCGCTGATCGCGTTCGAGCCGGACATCAGCGGCGTGTGCAGCGTGGGCGGCACCTTGGTGATGATCTCGAAGCCGATGAAGACGGCCAGCACGAAGACAGTGATGGCAAGGACCAGCATTTCCACGGCTCATTCCCCCTTCGGCGCCGACGGCGCCAGGGCCGGCAGGCCCAGCAGTTCGCGCACGCGCGGATGGACCACTTCCCCGCCCTGGGCCAGCAGAGTCCCGGCCACCACCTCGTCGGCGGTGTCGACCCGGAACTCGCCTTTCGGCGCCAGCGACTTCAGGAAGGTCTCCACGTTGCGGGCGTACATCTGGCTGGCGTGGTACGGCTTGCGGCTCGGCAGGTCGGTGGGGCCCAGGATGGTGACGCCGTGCGCCGTCACGACCTCGCCGGCGCGCGTCAATTCGCAGTTGCCCCCGCGCTCGGCGGCCAGGTCGACGATGACCGAGCCGGGCGCCATCGCCGCCACCATCGGCGCCGTCACCAGCACCGGCGAGCGGCGGCCGGGGATCGCGGCCGTCGTGATCACGACGTCGTTGCGCGCGACGACCTCCTGCATCTGCTCCTGCTGGCGGCGGATGAACTCGGCGCTCTGCTCCTTCGCGTAGCCACCCTGGTCCTCGGCGCCGGCGGTCTCGAGGTCGAACTCGACGAACTTCGCGCCCACGCTCAGGACCTGGTCCTTGACCGCCGGGCGCACGTCGTAGGCCTCGACGACCGCGCCCAGCCGCTTCGCCGTGGCGATGGCCTGCAGGCCCGCCACGCCCACGCCGACGACGAAGACCTTCGCCGGCGTCAGCGTGCCGGCCGCGGTCATCAGCATCGGGAACAGGCGCGGCAGGTGGGCGGCGGCCTCCAGCACGGCCTGGTAGCCGGCCACCGTGGCCATGGACGACAGCACGTCCATGGACTGCGCCCGGGTGATGCGCGGCACCAGCTCCAGCGAGAAGGCCGTCACGCCGCCGGCGGCCAGCGCCGCCGTGCCGCGCGGGTGGCCCAGCGGGTCCTGCAGGCCGATCAGCACCTGGCCGGGCCGGCAGCGGGCCAGGTCGCCGCCGGCGCCCTCCTGGCCGGGGCCGTTGACCTGCAGCAAGATGTCGGCGGCGGCGAACACCTCGCCGCGGCCGGCCAAGCGGGCGCCGTGCGCGGCGTAGTCCTCGTCGGTGAAGCCGGCGGCCAGGCCGGCGCCCGCCTCGACCACGAGCTCGAAGCCGTACTTCTTCAGCGCCGCCGCCGAGGCCGGCACCAGCGCCACGCGGCGCTCGCCGGCCTTCTCCTCGCGGGGTACTCCTGCGATCATCGTCGCCTCCCGGCGCGGACGCTTCCGGTCCGCGCGTTCACGTCTCGCCGATATGGGACGGCGCGATCGCGATCGCGCCGTCCCCTGCGCGGACCGGGCCCTACAGCGGGCGCGTCGCCTTCCGGAGCCAGGCCTTCTCCTCGCGGCCGAGCGAGGGCGCCAGCGTCCGGTACACGCGCCGGTGGTACGTGTTCAGCCACTCCACCTGTTCGCGCGTCAGCAGCGTCTTGTCGACCAGCTTGCGGTCGATCGGGCACAGCGTGACCGGCTGGAACCGGTACCACGTCCGCGCGGCGGTCGACAGCTTCTCGTCCTTCGTCACGAAGGCCAGGTTCTCGATGCGGATGCCGAAGCGCCCGTCCTCGTAGTAGCCGGGCTCGATCGACATCAGGTTGCCCTCGACGAACGGAGGCGTCGGGATGTTCTTCAGGCTGTGCGGCCCCTCGTGCACGCCCAGGTACTGGCCCACGCCGTGGCCGGTGCCGTGGTTGTAGTCGCGCCCGGCCAGCCACAGGTGGCGGCGCGCGAACATCTCGTGACGCTGGCCGGTGGTGCCGGCCGGGAAAGGCGTCACGGTGCAGTCGATGTGCCCCGCCAGCACGCGCGTGAACATCTCCTTCTGGCGCGGCGTCGGCTTGCCGAAGGCGACGGTGCGGGTGATGTCGGTGGTGCCCTCCAGGTACTGCCCGCCGCTGTCGATCAGGTAGATGCCCTTCCGCTTCAGCTTGCCGTTCGACTTCTTCGTGGCGCTGTAGTGGATGATCGAGCCGTGGGGACCGAAGCCGCTGATGGTCGCGAAGCTGCAGTCCTTGCAGTGGCGGTCCTGGCGGCGGAACTCCCAGAGCTGGTCCGCGGCGGAGATCTCGGTGACGCCGCCCTTGGGCACGGCGCCCTCCAGCCAGTGCAGGAAGCGCACCATGGCCACGCCGTCGCGCCGGTGGGCCTCGGTGATGGCCTTGATCTGCACCTTGTTCTTGACCGCGCGCATGGCCACCAGCGGCGACGTCGCGCAGTGCAGCGTGGCCTTGCCCAGGGCGTCGGCGACGCGGCGGTTGGTCGTCACGGGATCGACCCACACCGACAGCCGCTGCCGGCCGAGGGCCGCCAGGTCCGCCCAGACCTTGCGGTACGGCGCCACCTTCGTGTACGGGCGCAGTTCGCGCTCGACCTGGCGGTCCATCTTCTGCGGGTCGACGTACAGCGTGCAGCCGCGGTCGGTGACGATGGCATACGCGGTGACCACCGGCGTGAAGGCGATGTCGTCGGCGCGGATGTTCAGCAGCCAGGCCACCTGGTCCAGCGCGCAGACCACGTGCGCCTTGACGCCGGCCTCCTTCATCGCCTTGCGCAGGCGGGCCAGCTTCGACTGGGCCGTCTCGCCGGCGTAGCGGCGCGGGTGGATCGTCACCGGGGCCAGGCTCTCGGCCGGACGGTCGGTCCACAGCGCGTCGATGGGGTTGCCGCGCAGGAAGCGCACCTCGATGCCGCGCGGGGCCAGCGCGTTCGTGAACTCGGCGGCCGCCGCCATCGAGACGACGCTGGCGTCCATGCCCAGCGCCTGGCCGGGGCGCAGCTGCGACGCCACCCAGGCCGTCATCGACGGCGTGCCGGGCTCGCCCATGCGCATCAGCTCGATGTCCGAGCCGGCCAGTTCCTTGCCGGCCTGCTGGAAGTAGCGCCCGTCGGTCCACAGCGCGGCGCGGCGCGGGCCCACCACCAGCTCACCCATCGAGCCGGTGAAGCCGCTCAGCCAGGCGCGGTGCTTCCAGGCGTCGGGCAGGTACTCGCTCTGGTGGGGATCGGCGCTCGGCACGTACAGGGCGCTCAGGCCCAGCTTCTTCAGTTCGCGGCGCAGGGCCGCCGTCTTCTCGCGCGCGGTCATCGCGTTCCTCCTGTGGTTATCGGTCGGGCGCCCATCATAAGGGAAAGCGCGGGGATTGGCACGACGGAAAGCGCCGCCCCGGCGGGGGGCGGCGCGGCGGGCGTTCGCGCGGTTCGGCGACCGTCGATTCTTCGTTCACGCGACCGGCAGCGGCGGCAGCGGCTTCTCCAGCTCGATCTCGTCGCGCACGGGGATCCCGTAGTAGCCCACCTTGGGCACGTTCGGCTTCAGGAGGCGGATCTTGGTCATGCCGCCCAGCCGCACCTTCGAGATGACGAAGCCCCGCTTCTGGAAGAAGCGCTGCGCGTCGAGGTTGTCGTTGGTGGTGATGGTCCAGATCTTGGTGCAGCCGGCCGCGCGCGCGACCTCCTCCACCTTCTCCAGCAGCAGCGAGCCGACGCCCATGAACTGGCAGAGGGCGTCGATGGTCACCAGTTCGCACTCGCCGTGGTAGATGCAGTAGGTGGCCAGGCCGACGCGCTCGCGGCCCTCCGTGGCGATGAAGCCGGGCAGCTTGTGGGGGTCGTGCACCTCGGTGCGGGACACGACGAAATCGCCGCCGAACAGGAGCTCGGTGCGCTCCTGCACCCAGAGGCGGTCGTCGTCGGTCAGTTCGGTCACGCGCATGGATACGTCCCAGAGGAAACGTTCGAGCAGCGGCCGGCCCGCAGTGGTGGCTGTCTTGGCGCCTGGCAACATGGCGCCAAGATGGCCCGCGCCCCGGGGGCGCGCAAGCCCGCCGGGCAGATCCGGAGAGGATTGCTCTGGCTTCGCCGGCGGGCGCCGACCATATTTCCGGCGCCGGCAGCGTCCCCGCCCAACCGGAGGCACCCAGACATGTTCGGCCGCCGCCCGCCCCGCCTGACACCCGAAGAGCGCGCCCGCCGCGCGCGCCATGTCTTCCGCTCCCGTCCCCGCCGCCCCCTGCGCGCGCGACAGGCGGTCCAGTTCGCGACCGTGGCCGCCGTCCTCTATGTCGGGTGGCGCTTCGTGCAGTGGGTCCACGGGCTCGAGCGCGGCGTGATCGACGGCGCGCGCTCCCCCGGTGTCGAGGGCTTCCTGCCCATCGCCTCGCTGATGAGCCTGCGGCACTGGGTGGAGACCGGCACCTTCCACATGGTGCACCCGGCCGGGCTGGTCATCCTCTGCCTGGTGCTGCTGACCGCGCTGCTGCTCAAGAAGGCCTTCTGCTCGTGGCTGTGCCCCGTCGGCACGCTGGCCGAATACCTGGCGCGCCTGTCGCACAAGGTCTTCCGGCGGCGGGTCAAGCTGCCCGCCTGGCTGGACTGGCCGCTGCAGTCGCTGAAGTACCTGCTGCTCGCGTTCTTCCTGAACGCGATCTTCCTGATGATGAGCCGCGAGCAGATCGCCCAGTTCCTGGACCTGCCCTACAACAAGGTCTCGGACATCAAGATGCTCTACTTCTTCACCGACCCCTCGCCCCTGACGCTGTGGGTGCTGGGGATCCTGGTGGTCCTGTCGTTCGTGGTGCCCTACTTCTGGTGCCGCTACCTGTGCCCGTACGGGGCGCTGCTGGGACCGCTGTCCTGGCTGTCGCCGCTGAAGGTGGTGCGCACGCCCGCGGCCTGCACGAACTGCCGCCAGTGCGCGGCGGTCTGCCCCTCGTTCATCGCCGTGGACCTGAAGACGACCGTGAACTCCGTCGAATGCACCGGCTGCCTGGAGTGCGTGGCCGCCTGTCCGGAGGGCGACGCGCTGCAGCTGCGTCCCGCCGCGCCGTGGGGCGCCCACGCCGCGCGGCGGCTGCGGCCCGCCGTCTTCGCGGTGCTGGTGGTGGCGCTGTTCTACGGCGGGATCCAGACCGCGCGCCTGGCGGGACGCTGGCGGGGGACCACCGACCAGCGCGAGCTGGTCGAGCGCGTGCGCCGCGGGCTGGATGGGCCGGAGTACGACCACATCGGCCGCCCGCCCTCGCGGCAGCCTCACTGAGCCGCGGCGCCGCCGAACCGCGGTTGCCCGCCGCGCGCGTGTCGTGTAACCTCGACCGCATCGAAGGTCCCGCTCGCCGTCACACCAGCCGCTCCCAGGTGCCCATGGTCACGAAGACCCCGCCTGCCTCGGCGTCCGACCGGCTGCGCGACTGGTGGTCGCCGGCGCTGGTCGCCGCCGTCTATCTCGCGAGCAGCCTGCTGATGCCCGCGCAGGGGCTGTGGATGGTCGACAACGAGAACCGCTTCCTGCAGGCGCAGGCGCTGGCCGACTCGGGCCTTGCCCGCTACGCCATTCCCTGGGAAGGCCGCCAGTTGGATCCCGGGTTCGCCATGAACCCGCTGCGCTTCGATCCGGAGGGGACGTTCGAGGCCTACAAGGACGGCGAGCCGATCGCGGTCTTCCAGCCCGCCTACCTGTACCTTTCGGCCCTGGCGCTGAAGGTGGGCGGCCAGGCGGGCCTGAACCTGTTGCCCATCCTGGGCGCTCTGCTGATGCTGGGAGGGGTGGCGGCGCTGGCCCGCCGGTTCGATCTGGGCCGCCGCGACCGCCACCTGGCTGTGCTGGTGGCCGGCCTGGCCACGCCGGCCTGGTTCTACAGCCTCAACCTGTGGGAGCACACCCTGGCGGCCGCCTGCTGCGCCTGGGGCGTGGTCGGGCTCGTCGATTTCCAGCGCGAGCGCGCCTGGCGCCCGCTGCTGCTCGGCTTCGCCGGCCTGGGCGCCGCCCTGTTCCTGCGCGACGTGCTGGGGCTGTTCGCCGTGATCGTCACCGCGCTGCTGCTGGCGCGGCTGCCCGCCGAGCGCCGGCGCGTGCTGGTTGCCGCCGGCGCCGTGCTGGGCGGCGCCGTGGCGCTGATGGTCCTGTTCCAGTGGTTGACCACCGACCATCCGCTCGGCTTCCACGCCGGCGCGCTGACCCGCGGCGCCGGCGTCGGCGAGCACCTGGCGAAGCGACCGCTGATCTTCTTCCTCTACTTCGTGGCCGCCCATCCGGACCGGGCCCTGTCTTTCCTGCTGGCGGCCCCGTTCCTGGCGGCGTTCGCGCTGCGGCCGCGCCTGCTGCCTTCGCGCGCGCCGCTGCTGGTGCCGGGACTGGCGGCGCTGGCGGCGCTGGCGGGGATCGGCTTCTTGGCCGGCTTCCTGGCCGCGCCCTCGCCGCTGCGGCACCTCCTGGGCGCCAACGGCTTCTTCGTCGCCGCGCCGGCGATCGTCCTGGGCCTGCTGCGACCCGCCGCCGCGCCGTCGCCGAAGCCCGCCGCCGGGGCGCGCGAACTGGTTCTCCACGCGGCCTGCCTGTACTTCCTCGCCTACTGCCTGCTGGCGCCGTGGGCCGGCGCGGTCAGCCTGCACTGGGGCGGCCGTCTGCAGTTCTGCCTGTACCCGCTGCTGGCGGCGCTGGCGGTGGCGGCGCTGGCGGACTGGCGCGACCGGCCGGGCCGCCGGCCGGCCGCCGCCTGGGCGGCGCTGGTCGCGGTGCTCCTGGTGAGCGTCGCCTCCCAGGCGTACTCGGTGACGCTGGTCAGGCACAAGAGGCTGCACGCCGAACGGCTGGCGCAGGCGATGGAGCGCCTGGAGCCGCGGGTCGTGATCACGGACGTCTGGTGGGCCGGGCACGAGCTCTATGCCTCGTTCCGCGAACGCACGATCTTCTTCGTCCGCAGCCAGGCCCAGCTCGAGACGCTGACGGCGAAGCTGGCCGCGCGCGGCGAGGAGAGCTTCGTGTTCGCCACGCGCCCGCGCCAGGGACCGCCGCCGCCCGGAGCGCTGCGCGTCGACGACGGAGGCTGGGACTTCTACTCGCTGGACCTGCTGGTGTCGCCGCTCGGCGCCCCCGCGGCGTCGCGCTGACCGCGGCGCGCGTCCGCGGAGCCTCAGAACAGCGTGTAGATGAACGGCGCCGAGGCCTGCCCCGTGAAGATCAGCAGCGCCAGCAGCAGGAGCACGACGACCACCGGCACCAGCCACCACGCCTTGTGGCGCGCCGCGTAGCGCGAGACCTCGGCCAGCAGGCCCGCCAGATGCCTCAATCGGTGCACGTCGTCCTCCCCGGGCGGCCCGCCCCGCTCAGTCCAACTGGAACTCGCGGCGCCAGTCGTCGTCGTCCGCCGGCGGCGCCTGTTCCGACTTCAGCAGCACGTGGTTGCCCATCGCGAGGACGTCCATCTCCGTCCGCATGAAGCAGCGGTAGGAGTCCTCGGGCGTGCAGACGATCGGCTCGCCGCGCACGTTGAAGCTGGTGTTGATGATGGTCGGGCAGCCCGTCAGCGCGGCGAACTCGCCGATGATCCGGTGGTAGCGCGGATTCGTGTCCGCGTGGACGGTCTGGATGCGCGCCGAGTTGTCGACGTGCGTGACCGCTGGAATATCTGAGCGCACCTGGTTGACGCGCGCGACGACGTCGGCGGCGGGATCGAGCCCGCCGGGGTCGCGCAAGCGCTCGCGCGCCACGGGCGCCACCAGCAGCATGTACGGCGAGGGGCGGTCCAGCTCGAAGCACTCCCGGCAGCGTTCGCCCAGCACCGAGGGCGCAAACGGCCGGAACGACTCGCGGTACTTGATCTTCAGGTTCAGCTGCGACTGCATGCGCGGCGAGCGCGCGTCGCCGACGATGGAGCGGTTGCCCAGCGCGCGCGGGCCGAATTCCATGCGCCCCTGGTGCAGGCCGACCACCTCGCCGGCGGCGATGCGCGCCGCGACGTCGCGCTCCAGCTCGCCGTCGGCCAGCGTCCGGTAGCGATGGCCGCGCGCGTCCAGCCAGGCGGCGATCTCGTCGTCGCCGAAGGCCGGCCCCAGGTAGGCGCCCTCCATGCGGTCGCGGCCGTCGAGGATGCGCGCGCCGTCGGCCAGCATGTGCCAGGCGTAAAGCGCCGCGCCGACCGCGCCGCCGGCGTCGCCGCTGGCCGGCTGGATCCAGAGGTCGTCGAAGGGCCCCTCGCGCAGCACCCGCCCGTTCGCCACGCAGTTGAGCGCCACGCCGCCGGCCAGGCAGAGGTGGCGCTCGCCGGTCACGCGGTGGGCGTGGCGCGCCATGCGGAGCACCACCTCCTCGGTGACGTCCTGGATCGAGCGCGCCAGGTCCATCTCGCGCTGCGTGATCTCGCCCTCGCCCGCGCGCGGCGGGCCGTCGAACAGGCGCGCGAAGCGGCCGTTCGTCATCGTCAGGCCGGCCAGATACCCGAAGTAGTCCAGGTTCAGGCGGAAGCTGCCGTCGCTGCGCAGATCCAGCAGGTGGTCGTAGATTCGCTGCACGTAGCGCGGCTCGCCGTAGGGCGCCAGGCCCATCATCTTGTACTCGCCGCTGTTGACCCGGAAGCCGGTGAAGTAGGTGAACGCCGAGTAAAGCAGGCCCAGGGAATGTGGGAAATGCTGCTCGAACAGCATCTCGAAGTTGTTAGCGCTGCCGGAAGCGAC
>CAYNPY010000092.1:0-13271 GCA_964399195.1 uncultured Fibrobacteraceae bacterium | reverse complement strand
TGGTGTGGCGGAACTATCTGAAGGGTCGGCGCGAGAAGGTTCGGGGCAGCCCGACGCCGGCGCAGGTGCGGGGGATGCTGGATCGGCGACTTGAAGTGAGCGATCTGTTGGAGCGGCGATTGTTCGTGACGCGGACGGCGTTGCCGCAGCGGTGGAAAGAATACTACTGGCGGCGGGTGCGGACGCGGGTGTTGTCCCGGCAGCGGGTGCACGAGTTGAAGTACGCGGCGTGAGAGGGCGGGAAGCGCCGTCCGCGCCTGCGGACGGCGCGGACGGACACAATTTCCACGGCACAACTCAAAGTGCCAATGGCCTGATCGGCGGGCGTTTGCTATGGTCTCCTTGCCGCACGGTGTCCCGCGGCGGAGCAGCATGTCCGAAGGAACGCGGATCGGCCTGGCCCTCGGCAGCGGGGGCGCGCGCGGCCTGGCGCACGCCGGCGTGCTCGAGGCGCTGGAGGAGGCCGGCCTGCGCCCGCAACTGGTCGCGGGCACCAGCATGGGTTCGATCGTCGGCGGGCTCTACGCCCAGGATCCGAGCCCGTCCACCGTGTGGAACCGCCTGGAGAGCTACGTCGGCAACGAGGACTTCGCCTCCTACTGGGCCCCGTTCGTCCCGCGCAGCGAACTGGAAGCCCGCGAACCGCAGCACCGCCTGGCCAGCGTCCACGACTTCATGCAGCGCAAGCTGATCGCGGTCAAGACCGTGACGCGGCCGTGGATCCAGGACGAGCACCGCCTGCGCGGACCGCTCGAGCAGCTGTTCGGCGCCGCCGCCTTCGAGGACCTGCGCATCCCGTTCGCCGCCGTGGCCCTGGACCTGGTCTCGGGCTCCAGCGTCGTCTTCCGCGAGGGCCCGTTGGTGGACGGCATCTACGCCAGCAGCGCCATCCCGGCCGTGTTCCCGCCGCTGGAGCGCGACGGCATGGTCATCTGCGACGGCGGCGGCCCCTTCCGCGTGCCGGTCGAGGCCTGCCGGGACCTCGGCGCCGACTTCGTCATCGCCGTGGACATTCCCGCCTTCGAGGACACCCGCTTCGCCACCGGGCTGGACATGGTCCTGCGCAGCAACACCATCGCCCGCCAGCGCCTCAACCGTTTCGTGTGCGCGATGGCCGACTGGGTCATCCGTCCCGACGTGACGCAGTTCCACTGGGCCGACTTCCAGGCGGGCGAAGCCTGCCGCGCCCGCGGCTACCTGGCTGCGCGCGCGGAAGTGCCGGGATTGCTCGCCGAACTGAAGCGCCGCGGCGACGCCGCCGCCGGCAACCGGACGCGGCGCGCGCTCCGGGGCCTGCTGCGGCTGTGAGCACCCCGCGCGGACCAGGCTCCGCGCCGCGACTCAGGCCCGTTTGACCGCGATCAGACTGATGTCGTCGGCCGCCGGCGCGAACGCGCGCAGGTCGGCCGCCAGAGCGTCGCAGATGCCGGCCGCCGACAGGTCCTGGGCGCGGCGCAGCACCTCCTCCAGGCGCTCCGGGAAGTACGCCTCCTCCCCGCGCGCGTGGTCCAGCAGCCCGTCCGAATAGAGCAGGAGGATGTCGCCTCGGCTCAACAGCGTCAGGCGGTTGGTCGTGAACGGCTTCTTGTGCAGCGGCGCCTCGACGCGGCTGTGGTCCAGGTTCTGCTCCGACGGGAACAGTCCGATCGGGTAGAAGCTGGTCAGGCGCTCGGCGTTGATGTCGGCCAGGCGACCGTACTCGCGCGAGAAGACCACCGGCGGCGGGTTGCCCGCGTTGAGGAACGTGAACTCGCCGTCCTGCGAGATCTCGCCGTAGGTCATCGAGATGAACTTCGAGAAGTTGGCCGTCTGGTAGAAGCGCGTGTTCAGCTTCTCGAACAGGCCGGTGGTCACCTCGCCGTGCATCTCCAGCTCGTAGGCGACCCCGGTCAGGAACGCGTGGTGCAGCCCGATGTGGACGGTGGCGTCGGTGATCTGGTGGCCCGCGACGTCGGCAAGCAGCAGTCCCGCCCGGGTGCGGCACTTGGCCAGGCCGTCCCGCACACGCGGGTCCAGCGCCTTCTCCAGCCGGCGGTCGAGGTCGAAGCGCCGGTTGAAGTCCACGTAGACGATGTGGTCGCCGCCGACCACTCCATTGAGCGGCAGCATCCGGCCGTGGATGTCCAGCCCCGGCAGGCGCGGGATCTCGCCCGGGGGCGGCAGCACGCTGCTGGCGATCTGCTGGAAGTTCTCGAGTTCCTTCGCGAGGTCCGCGTGCGCCGGCGCTCCCGCGGCGGGGCCGCCGGCCGGCTGGTGGTGGTCGGTCATGTGGTCCGCTCCGGCTGGGGTAGGGCCCCCGGGCGCGCTCCGTCGCGCGGGTCGGGGCCTCACCGCCCAGGATAGGGCGGCGCGCCGGACCGGGCAAGCGCGCCGCGGTGGAACCGAGCCTGCCGCACCGCCCGCGCAAGCTCACCCTTGCCCTCGACCGCTCCCGCGGGCATGATGCCCCCTCGTGAAGTCCCGGCCGGCGCCGCCGGCCCCCTCCGCCGCCCTGCCCCGAAGGGAGCCGCCCGTGCAGGTGCTCGAATCGGTCGTCGGCCGCCTCAACTCGCTGATCTGGGGCTTCGGGCTCCCGGTCGGGGACCAGGTGATTCCCCTGGTCGTCATGCTTCTGCTCGGCACCGGCGTGTTCCTGACGCTCAGGCTGGGCTTCGTGCAGGTCCGCCGGCTCGGCCACGGGTTCGCCGTCACCTCGGGCAAGTACGACGACCCGGCCGAACCCGGCGACGTCCCCCACTTCCAGGCCCTGACCACGGCGCTGTCGGCCACCGTCGGCATCGGCAACATCGCCGGCGTGGCGATCGCCATCCACTGGGGCGGCCCCGGCGCCCTGTTCTGGATGTGGATGACGGCCCTGCTCGGCATGGCCGTCAAGTACACCGAGGTGACGCTGGCTCAGCGGTACCGCTCGGTCGACCCCGACGGCTCGAAGCTGCACGGCAAGGTCTCCGGAGGGCCGATGTACTACATCGAGCGCGGGCTGGGCCCCCGCTGGCGCTGGATGGCGATCCTGTTCGCGGGCATGCTCGGTTTCACGGCCTTCCTGACCGGCAACGCCATCCAGGCGAACACCGTGGCCGACTCGATGCGCACGACATTCGGCGTGCCGGCCTGGGTCACCGGGCTTGTGGCCTCGACGCTGGTCGGCGCCGTGATCCTGGGCGGCATTTCGCGCATCGGCCGCGTGACGTCGATCCTGGCGCCGTTGATGGCCGGCATCTACGGGCTGGGCGCCCTGTGGATCATCATCGTGAACATCGGGCAGCTGGTGCCGTCGTTCGGACTCATCTTCCGCGAGGCGTTCAGTCCCAGCGCCGGAGTGGCCGGCACGGGCATCGGCGCGATCCTCGTGACCATGATGTGGGGCGTCAAGCGCGGCCTGTTCTCCAACGAGGCCGGCCAGGGCTCGGCCCCGATCGCGCACGCGGCGGCCAAGACGGACGAGCCGGTGTCCGAGGGCGTGGTCGCGCTGATCGAGCCGTTCATCGACACGCTGGTCATCTGCACGCTGACCGGCCTGGTCGTGATCATGACCGGCGCCTGGCACGAGCGGCAGCCGACAGAGCTGCTGCTGCGCGGCGGCGACAGCTCGTGGGTGACCGTCGACGAGCGCGGACATCGCCACGAAGTGCCGGCGCCGGCCGAGTTCGCGGTGCAGGCCGGGCGCCCGGCCGTGGTGGCCCCCGGCCAGCCGCGTTACGCCTGGCACGAAGTCGCCGTCGACGAGTTCTACGTGGATGCCGCGCAGACGCAGCCGTTCACCGGTATCGTCCGGCCGGCGGAGGGACGGGCCGTGGCGGCCGACGGCACGGCCTACACGAGCCTGTACGGGCCGGCGGCCGAGAGCGGCGCGCCGCTGACGATGAACGCCTTCAGCCACGGCCTGCCGGGCCGATGGGGCCGCTACGTGGTGCTGGTCGGCGTGGTGCTCTTCGCCATCTCGACGGCCATCTCCTGGAGCTACTACGGCGACCGCTGCGCGAACTACCTGTTCGGCACGGCGGCGATCGTGCCCTACCGCATCGCCTATGTGCTGATGCACTTCTTCGGCTCGGTGGTGTCGCTGAGCGTGGTGTGGGAAATGGGCGACATCGCCCTCGGCGTGGTGATCGTGCCGAACCTGATCGCGCTGGTGCTGCTGTCGGGCCAGGTCAAGGAGATGACCGACAGCTACTTCCGCCGCAAGCCGTGGGTGCAGAACGCGGAGGACCACCGGCGCGCGAAGCAGGCGGCCGCTCGCCGCTAGGGGGAGCCGTGCGCGCGCTGTGCTGCCGGCCGGGGCTGGAGGCGCACCTCGCGCGCGAGGCGCGCGATGCGGGCTTGGCCGCCGCGGTCGCCGGCGCGCCGGGACTGGTGACCGCGGACGGCGGCGAGGATCTGCCGCCGGGCGGGTGGGCCTTCGCCGACCTCGTGTTGCCTGAGGTGGCGGAGATTCGCGGCGCCTCGGTCAACGCGCTGGCCGCGGCGCTGGGCGAGCGGTTCGGCGAGCGGATCCGCGGCCGCGAGATCACAGGTCCCTGGTCCTGCGTCTTCAGCGCGTGCGGCGGCGAGCCGGGCCTGGCCCGGCGCGCGGCCGCCGTGCAGGACGCCTTCCTGGCGCTCCTGCGCCGGCGCCTGGGCCGCCTGGCCCGGCTGGCCTCGCCGCAGCGCCCGCCGGGACGCGGCCCCGCCGACGGCCTCTTCGTGCACTTCCTGGCCTTCGACCGCGCCCTGGTCGCCGAACGCGCCTGGCTGGGCGGCCAGCGCCGCATGGCCGACGATCCGCAGGCTCCGTCGCGCTCCTACCTCAAGGTCGAGGAGGCCTACGGGCTGCTCGGCCGGCAACCGCTCGCGGACGAGACCGTGTGCGACCTGGGCGCCGCCCCGGGCGGCTGGACCTGGAGCGCCGCGCGGCGCGGCGCGCGCGTGACGGCCGTCGACAACGGCCCGCTCAAGGGCGGCGCGCTGGGCCACCCGCTGGTGGAGCACCGGCGGCAGGACGCCTTCGGCTTCCGCCCCGCCGCCGGCCAGCGCTACGACTGGCTCTTCTGCGACCTGGTCGAGGAACCGCACCACGTGCTGCAGGGCATCGTGGAGCCGTGGCTGGGCGGGCGCTGGTGCCGGCGCTTCGTCGTGGTCCTCAAGTACGGGCGCACCGACCCCCCGGCGCTGCTGCGGGAGCTGCGCGCGCCCGCCTCGCCCCTGGCGCGCCACGCGCCGGGCGCGACGATCGCCGTCCTGCACCACAACCGCGAGGAGTTCGCGGTCGTCGGCGAGCTGCGCTGAGCGGGCATGGCGACGCTTGCCCGGCCGTCGGTTCCGCCGTAGCTTCAGGCACCGCTTGCCGCTCTGGATCCGGGGCATGGAATCGACGGCTGCATGACGGACGGCCTCGACCACGCGGGGCTTCGCCGGCGCCATGCCGGCGTGGCGGCGATCTTCATCCTTCTCGCCTTGCCGGGCGCCTGCGGACGTGACGACGCCGGTGACGCCGGGCCGTCGCCCGTCGCCTGCGCGATTTCCGACATCACGACCGGGTCACGCGCCATGTGGCGCCTGTGCGTCGACCCTCCGGTCCACATCCGCTGGGAGCACGCCGGCGATGCCGCCGTCCGCATCGAGCTGACGAAGGGCGGCGCGGCCGTCGCGACCATCGCCGACAGCACGGACAACGACGGCTACCACCTGTGGGCGCCCGACCTGGCCGGGCAGGAAGCGGGCGACGACTTCGGGCTGCGGATCGCGTCGCGCACCGATCCCGAGTGCGCCGCCGAACTGGGCGGACTCACGCTCCTGGACTACTGCGAATGCCGTCTGGAATGGACCACGGACCTGCCCGAAAACGTTCTCGCCGGGACTGCGCTCGCGCTGACCTGGCTGCCCGGCTCCGCCAGCGGCGAGGTCGACCTGGAGCTCTGGCAGGACGATCTCGGCGGCGTGCCGGAACTCGTGGGCACGATCGCGATCGCCACGCCCGACGACGGGCAGTACCTCTGGGAAGCGGTGGACAGCTTCAACTACGGGAGCAACGCCTGGTTCACGCTGCGCATCGCGGACACGGTCGTTCCCGCCTGCGAAGCGTTCACGCCCACGTTCCAGATGTGGGACGACACGGTATGCTCGATCCTGCTGTACGGGTTTCCCGCCGGGGCGGTCTTCACGGAGGGACAGGCCATCGACCTGACGCTTGCGCAGACGGGCGGCAGCGGGCGCGTGCGCCTGCAGCTCTACGCCGGGGCCTATCCGGTCCCCGGCGGCTCGATCTCCGGCGACGCGGCCGTCGACCAGGTGCTCCGCTGGATCGTCGACGACTACGGTTATTCAGGGACGGAACGCACGTTTTTCCGCATCCGCACGACGGACCTGGACGATCCGTACTGCGTGGGCATCAGCGACCGGTTCACGATCCGTTGACGTCCCGCCCCGTTTCCGGGTCCCGGTCGAGGCCTTCGACCGGGACGGGCCGGCGTCGAGAAGGACGATGCGGC
Organism: uncultured Fibrobacteraceae bacterium; assembly: GCA_964399195.1. Taxonomy (GTDB): domain Bacteria; phylum Krumholzibacteriota; class Krumholzibacteriia; order LZORAL124-64-63; family LZORAL124-64-63; genus CAINDZ01. The sequence goes on along the minus strand of CAYNPY010000092.1, from coordinate 6,804 downwards.
GAACGGAGACGGCCGCCGGCAGTCCCCCTGCCCCGCGGCCGTCCCCGGTGCGATCGCGGCTGAGACCCGCGATCTACTTCACAAGAGTCATCTTCATCATCTGCGTCACACCGCCGGCCGTCAGCCGGGCCATGTAGAGCCCGCTGGCCGCCCGCCCGCCGGCGTCGTCGAGGCCGTTCCAGACCTCTTCGTGCCGGCCGGCGCCCTGCTCGATGTCGACCAGGGTCCGCACGCGCCGCCCCTGCAGGTCGTAGACCTCCAGCTGGACCCGGCCGGACTGCGCCAGGTCGTAGGTGATCCGCGTCTGCGGGTTGAACGGGTTGGGCGAGATCTCCACCAGGCGCGTCGCCGCCGCCGGGACGTCGTCCTCCACCCCGCTGGCCCACATCGGGCGGATCAGCAGGTTGTAGGTGCCGTCCTTCGGCAGCTGGCTCGAGGTGGTCTTCCACACCGCGATGCAGTAGTAGCCGGCCGCCGGGACGTCGACGACCAGCAGTTCGTTTGCGCCGTCACCGGCGGCGTACGACATGCCCAGGACGTCCGACTTGCCCTGGAACGTCGTGTTCGCGTCGTGCAGCGCCAGCCCCCAGTCCACGTCGCCGGCCACGTTCATCAGGTGGATGCCGGTCTGGCCCGCGGGCAGGAAGACCTCCAGCAGGTTGAGGATCCGGTTCGGCCCCAGGTTGTACGGGCCGTAGGTCCCGTTCGGGAACGAGATCCAGCCGGACGTCGCCGTCGACTCGGCCGTGTAGGCTCCGGAACCCGCGTATTTCACAGCACCCACGTCATAGGGCTGTCCGGTGGCGATGTTCATGTTCACCAGCACGTAGTCCGACCAGTCGCCGCCCCAGTACGAGCCGGCCAGGTTGCCCGCAAAGCCGTCCTTGGCGCCGCCGCTCGGCAGGTGCAGGCGCAGGTCCACGTCGGCGCCGGCGTTCGGCATCACCGCCACCGCCCGCCAGTAGTCGCCGGTGGCCGGCAGACGCAGGCCGTCGCAATTGGGGTAGAACGTCTCGCCCGTGCTCAGTTCGGTCCAGCCGCCGTACGGGTCCGAGGGCACGCCGCGGACGACCGGCGTGAAGTTCGGCAGCTCGAGCGGCGACCACACCCACTGCTCGGACCAGTCGTTGTTGTCCTCGTACATCTCCTCGATCACGTGGTCGGCGTCCAGCTTCCAGGCCAGCGTGTGGCGACCGCCCGGGAAGGTGAACGGATAGTCCCAGTTGAAGCTCGCCGACGTCGCCGCCGGGAACCCGCCCCAGGCCACCCACGCCGAGTAGCCGCCGTCGATGTGGATCTGCCCCGGCAGGCCCGCGGGCGAGTCCACCACGCTGTTGTTGCGCACGGCGACGTTGAGGAACGTCGAGGCCGCGTTGCCCGGAAGCGTCGTCGGCGCGGGCACCGAGCCGGCCGTGCCGTCGAAGGCGGGACGGGGCACGATCGGCGCGTACCAGCCGGCCAGCAGCGGCGGCAGGAAGTCGGGCGGCGTGCGGTCGATCTCGATCGTCACGTCCCGCGGCGGGTTCCCGGCGCTCCAGTTCGGGTGCCGGTAGACCACGAGCCCGTGGTAGCCGGCGTCGGCGATGTTCAGGTCCAGGCGCGCGCGCCCGTTCACGTCCGTCTGCGCCCACGCCGTGTAGCTGTACAGGCTCCCGGTCTGGAAGTCGCGGTGCAGCCACTGCGCCTGCAGCGGCCCGGCGGCCGGGTCCACGTCGACGGTGATGCTGACGGGACCCAGGTTGGCGGCGTCCATGTAGAACTCGAACACGCGCAGCATCTCGTCCTGGGCGTAGGTCACCGTGACCGAGTCGCCGTACGCGATGTACGAGTTCGTCGCGTGCACGAGCTGGTAGTTGGACATGTTGCCGTTCCAGTTCGTGACGCCGACGTCGTAGCTGGAGCCCCAGCCCACCATGTTGTGGTTCACGATGACCGCGTCCAGATAGCCCGCCCCGGCGCCCGAGTAGGCCAGCGACGCCGCGAAGCCGTCTGCGGCGCCGCCGCTCGGGGCGTGCAGGGTCAGGTCGTGGTCCGCGCCGCTGCTGAGCGGGAGCAGCACGGCCGCGTCCCACCACGAGGCGCCGCTCAGGCGCAGGCCGTCGCTGTTGTTGTACAGCGTCGAGCCGTCGGTGACGAAGTCCCAGCCTCCCGTGCGCGTCGGCGGGGCCCCGCGCACGACGGGCACGCCCGGGCTCAAGGCCAGCGGCGTCCAGACCCACTGGTGCGCCCAGACGTTGTCGGACTCGTTGGTCTCGGCGATCTCGTCGTAGGCGTCCACCCGGCCGCCGAACGTGTGGCGACCGCCGCGGAAGTTCAGCGCGATGAGGTTGAGGCCGTAGTTGCCGTTCCAGGAGCCCAGAGCCCCGGACGTCAGATAGGCGTTCCAGACACCGTCCGCGTAGGTATGAACCTGGAAGCCGGTGCCGGTGGTCGATTCCCCGACGTTCGCGAAGCCGACGTTCCAGTACGTCCCGTCGGTGTTGCCGGGCAGGGTGGTCGGCGCCGGCACGCTGCCGAACGTCGCGTCGGTGGTGGCCCGGGGCACGAGCACGCTGCTCCAGCCCGGCCACTGGTACCAGACCAGGTTCGCCGGCACCGGCGCCCTGATCGTGTACGGCCCGCTCCAGGCATACGTGGTGCTCCACTTGCCCGCGCGGTCGAGCGTGCGGATGCTGAAGTAGTAGGTGCCGGGAGCCAGCGCGGACGTCGTGTAGCTGGTCACGTCGCCGATGTCCATCACGGCGGACGGAAGCCCGATGCCGCCCGCGATCGTGATGCCGTAGCCCTCGACGCCCGAGCAGTCGTCGACGGCGCGCGTCCAGGCCAGGTCGATCGTCGGGTCGGCCGAGTCGCCGCTCGTCGAGTGGCTCGGCGAATAGAGCCCGGTGACGGCCGGCGGCGTCGCGGCGTCGATGTCGTAGTTGCAGTTGCGCGCCGTCGCCCACAGCTGTTCGCGCCAGCCCGGGTAGCGGTTCTTGAACGCGGTCAGGAACGCCGAGGCCGTCGTCGGGTGGTCCAGGTCGACGGTCGTGATGACCGGCCCCCAGCCCACGGACAGCTCGTCGGTTTCCGGGTAGAAGTCGTCGTCGTTGGTGTTGTCGCCGATGTCCCGCACCACGGCCGCGAGGTTGCCTTCGACCTTCCAGGGGTCGCGGTAGGCCGCGTTGGTGCAGATCATCACCGTCTCGAAGTCGTAGCTGGCCAGCGCCGCGCGGCCGTACGTGGCGGCGTACGTGTCGGTGATGACGTCGCCCATCCAGTCGGGGAAGCCCTCGGTGAGCGCCACGTTGTCCGTCTCGGCGCACCACAGGCAGTGGCCGCAGCCGTCGTCGTCGCAGACGCCGTTGCAGTACTCCGGCGCCGGGCTCAGGGCGTACAGCGCCATCCAGTGGTGGCCGTACTCGTGCGTGCCGGTGGCCTCGCTCCACTGCTCGCCGGTGCTGAAGTAGATCTCGCCGTTGTAGAAGGCGCCGCTGGCGCCGTTCGGCCAGTTCGCCCGCACGAACGAGGTGTCGTAGCCGTAGCCCAGCCACCAGCGCCAGGTGCGCACCAGGTTGGTGTGGATGTGCACGGCCGGATGCTGGTTGATGTCGGCCGGCTGCAGGGTGCCGAAGTTCAGGTCGCCGCCCGTGTAGTCCCAGGTCGTGGGCGTGTCCCAGGCGTAGGGGCCGGCCAGGAACGCCGGGCTCTCGGTTTGCACCCGCGTGTTGGTCGTCTCGAAGCGGACGTAGATGTCCGGCTGCGGGTCGAAGAAGTCGTCGCCCCACCAGAACGTGACGTCGTACCAGCCCTGCGCGTCGGTGGCGACGACCGCCAGCTCGGCCGAGCCGAACGGCGAGTCGTTGTCGTACACGCGCACGGTCATGCCGTCGGCGCCGATGGTCCAGCCGTCACTGCGCACGTAGACGAAGCGGCCGCGCACCCGGATGTTGCGGCCCTTGGCCGGGTCCTGCGGCGCCAGGCCGTCGCGCGAAGGGGTCGGCTCGACGACGGCGCGGGCCTCCTCGCCGATGGCCGGCACGTCCGCCTGGTCGGCCACCTTGACCACGGCGTTGGGGCCGCGGATGAAGGCGATCGCCGCCGGCGACAGGTCGAAGCTGCGGCTGACCGGGAAGCCGTCGACGCTGAACGTCAGCTCCAGCGGCCGCGCCGGGTCGGCGGTCACGACCTCGAACTCGATTTCGGTGGCGCTGGACTTGTCGACCGCCAGCGTCGGCCCGACATCCAGCGAGAGTTGGTTCCAGCCGTCGGTCTCGCTGAACATCAGGTCCTCGAGCACCAGCGGCATGTCGCTGGTGACCTGCAGGCGGCCCTTGAACGGGACGCCGGGCTCGGCGGCCCGGGGCTCGCCCAGGATGCGGACGTGGACGGGCGGGCCGACATCGGCCCGCGCGCCGCCGGCGGCCGCCAGGACGGCGGTCACCAGCACGAGCAGGCAAAGCAGCTTGCGCATGATCCGGCCTCCTGACCGCTAGCGGCCCTGGTTGTGGGGAACGGGGCGATCGACCGGCTGCCGCACGGGCTGCGGCGCGTCCCAGTCGGCCAGCGCGGCCTGCAGGTTCTCGACGGCGGCCTGGTCGCCGGCCGTGGTCGCCAGTTCCAGCTGCACCTCGAGCAGGCGCCGTCCGGTCTCCTTCTTGACCTGCTCGATCTCCTGCTGGATCGCCAGCGCGGCGCGGCTGTCGGCCGCCGGCAGCCGCTCGAGCAGGGCCTGCACGCGGGTCTCCTGCTGGGCCAGGACGGCGTCGAGGGCCGCGCGGCGCGCGGCGCGGGCGGCGTCGGCGTCCGGCGCTTCGGCGGTGACGTCGGCGGGCGCGTCCGGGCGCGTGAGCTTGAGTTCGCCGGCGGCCACGGCCGCGGCCTCGGCCTGGTTCTCGGGCAGGTCGGCCAGCCCGACGGCGGGCGCCGGCAGGGCGGCGGGGGCCTCGGCGGCCAGACCGGCGCCGGCGGTGGGCGCCGCGACCGGCGTCGGCGGCTGGTCAGCGGCCACGGCGGTCAGCGCGAACAGGGCGGCCGCGATGGTGAACAGGGCGATGATGGTGGAACCTCTCGCGAGCTTCATGGCTTCCCCCTCGGTACGGTCGTGTGGACGGGACGACGCCGGCAGCCCCACGCGGCCGCGGGCCGCCCGGAGCGCGGGATCAGGGATCGTCTGCGGAGATTATGAGACCGTGCACGGTCCGAAATCACAAATCAGTGGCAGAAAAGAACCGGGGCGCGCCGTCCGCCCCGCTAACCAATTGCGGTCCATGCAGATAAAATAGCAAAAGCGCAGGGCGCCGGCGAGCTCCCCGCGCCCCCGCTAACCCGCGATGCCTCGCTCGCGCAGGTAGCTGCGCACCCGGGCCACCAGGTCCTCCACCGCGTGGAGGTCCGTCTCCAGCACCAGCTCCGGCTGCTCGGGCGCCTCGTACGGCGAGGAGACGCCGGTGAACTCGCTGATCTCGCCGGCCTCCGCCTTGCGGTACAGCCCCTTCGGGTCGCGCCGGCGGCAGACCTCCAGGTCGCACTTGACGAAGATCTCGTGGAAGGCGCCCGGCGGCATGATCGAGCGCGCGAAGGCGCGGTCGGCGCGGAACGGCGAGATGAACGTGCAGACGACCAGGTTGCCCTGCTCGTAGAAGAGCTTGGCCACCTCGGCGATGCGGCGGATGTTCTCGGTGCGGTCGCGGTCGGAGAATCCCAGATCCCCGCACAGGCCGTGGCGCACGTTGTCGCCGTCCAGCAGCATGACCTGGCAGCCGTCGGCGAACAGTTCGCGCACCAGCGACCGGGCGACCGTCGACTTGCCCGCGCCCGAGTAGCCGGTGCACCACAGCACCGCGCCCCGGTGGCCGTTGCGCTTCTCCCAGTCCGCCTGGGCGATGAGTCCGCCCTCCCAGGCCACGTTCTGCGAGCGGTGCGAGACGGCCTGGCCGGACCTGGCCACGTCGGCCACCGCGCGCGAGGCGCCGCGGATCATGCCGGCGGCGGCCGTGCGGTTGGTCACCGGGTCGATGAGGATGAAGCTGCCGGTGGCGCGGTTGGCCTTGTAGGGGTCGAAGAAGACCGGCCGCGCCGTGCGGATCGATACGCGTCCGATCTCATTGAGCGCGAGGGTCCCGGCCTGCTCGCGGTGCAGCGTGTTCACGTCGATGCGGTAGTGCAGTTCCCCGACGAAAGCCTTGACCTTGTTCGTGGTGTGCTTGAGCAGATAGTGCGTGCGCGGGTTGAGCGGCTCCTGGTCCATCCAGCAGAGGGTGGCGTCGAACTCGGTCCCCACGAGCGGCAGGTTCCGCGCGCGCACCAGCATGTCGCCGCGCGAAAGGTCGATCTCGTCGGCCAGCGTGAGGGTGACCGCGCGACCGGCGAACGCCTCGGGCAGGGGACCGTCGAAGGTCTCGATCGACCTGATCCGCGAGGCGCGCCCCGACGGCAGCGCCACCACCTCCTCCCCCGGGCGGATGGCGCCCGAGGCCACGGTGCCGGCGAAGCCGCGGAAGTCCAGGTGCGGCCGCAGCACGGTCTGGACCGGGAAGCGGAAGTCCACGTAGTTGCGGTCGGCCGCCACGTGCACGTTCTCCAGCGTGTGCAGCAGCGTCTGGCCCTGGTACCAGGGCATGCGGTCGCTGCGCCGCGTGACGTTGTCGCCGTCGCGGGCGCTCAGCGGGATGAACGTGACGTCGTGGATGTCCAGCTTCTGCGAGAAAGCCTGGTACTCGCGGACGATGGCGTCGTAGACGTCCTGTCGCCAGTCCACCAGGTCCATCTTGTTGACGGCGACCACCAGGTGCGGGATGCCCAGCAGCGAGATCAGGAAGCCGT
>CAYNPY010000091.1:12705-13650 GCA_964399195.1 uncultured Fibrobacteraceae bacterium | reverse complement strand
CTACTACCAGGAGACCGGCCGCGCCGGCCGCGACGGCCTGCCCGCCGACGCCTGGCTGTGCTACGGGCTGCAGGACGTGGTGATGCTGCGCAAGCTGATCGACGCGCCCGCGCCCGACGGCGTGGAGGTGGACGAGCTCTACCGCCGCCGCAGCGCGCAGCAGCTGGACACGATGCTGGGCTACTGCGAGGTCACGGCTTGTCGTCGTCAGCGACTGCTGGCGCACTTCGGCGAGGTCATGCCCCGGCCCTGCGGCAACTGCGACACCTGCCTGTGGCCGCCCGAGACGTTCGACGCAACGGTCGTCGCGCAGAAGGCGCTGTCCTGCGTGGCGCGCACCGGGCAGCGCTTCGGCGCGCAGCACGTCATCGAGGTCCTGCGCGGGGGCGCCGCGGAACGTGTTCTCAGGCTGGGCCACGACAAGCTGTCGACCTACGGCATCGGCGCCGAACTGGACACCTTCGGCTGGCGCAGCGTGATGCGCCAGCTGGTGGCCGGCGGCTATCTGGCGCTGGACCCCGACGGCTACGGCGGCCTGCGGCTGACGGCGGCGGCGGGGCCGGTGCTGCGGGGCGAGCAGCAGCTGCACCTGCGGCGCGATGTGCTGGAGCGGGCGGGTGGCGCCGCGCGGAAGGCCCGCCGCGCCGCGACCGCGCTGGCGGCCGACTTCGCCGACACGGTCGAGCCGGACGCCGCCACCATCGCCCTGTTCGATCGCCTGCGCGCCCTGCGCAAGCGCCTGGCTTCCGAGGCGGGCGTGCCGCCGTACGTCATCTTCCACGACAAGACGCTGGCCGAGATGGCGCGGCGGCGGCCCACTTCCGAGGCGGCGCTGCTGGGGATCAGCGGGGTGGGGCAGGCCAAGCTGGAGAGGTATGGGGAGGCGTTTTTGGGGGAGATCAGGGGGGAGGAGGGGTAGGGGCGGGGGGACTTGCGCCGGCGCAC
>CAYNPY010000091.1:3691-12695 GCA_964399195.1 uncultured Fibrobacteraceae bacterium | reverse complement strand
GGGGGGGCCCCCGGGGGGGGGGGTGTGTGGGGGGTGTGTTGGGGGGTGCTTGGGGGGGGGGGGGGGGGGGGGCGGGGGGGGGACTTGCGCCGGCGCACTCCACCGGTCCTGGTCAGCAGGCGCGATCATTGCCAGCTACGCCGTGATGCCCCCCAGCGGTCCTTGTGCAAGCACTGCGGTTCCTCCCGGAACCAGGAAATCACGTCGCATGTCGGTGCCCACCCCCTTCGAGTACGCGGAACTGCTGACCGAGATCAAGGAGCGAGTCCAGGTGTCCCGCATCCGCGCCTCGGTTGCGGTCAACGGTGAGCTCATCCTGCTCTACTGGCGGATAGGGCGCGGGATCCTCAAGCGTCAGGAGACCCTCGGTTGGGGATCCGAAGTCATCACGAGGCTGGCTGCCGATCTGAGCCGTGAATTCCCGGACATCAAGGGATTTTCGTATCGTAATCTCAAATATATGAGGCAATTCGCAAAATACTGGCCATCTGATGCAAAAGGGCCACAGCTTGTGGCCCAAATCCCATGGGGTCACATCCGACTGCTGTTGGATCGCGTCGAAAGCCCGGCAGCGCGGGACTGGTATGCACGTGCGACAGTCGAGCACGGCTGGAGCCGAGCTGTCCTTGATCGCCAGATCGAGGCTAATCTCCATTTCCGCCAGGGACGCGGCGTTACCAACTTCGACCGCACCCTGCCCCCCGCGCAATCCGAACTGGCCTCATCCCTCCTGAAGGACCCCTACAACTTCGACTTCCTCGGCCTGACCGAAGGCGCCCGCGAGCGCGATCTCCATCGCGGCCTCCTGCAGCACTTGCGAGAACTGCTGCTCGAACTGGGCGCCGGTTTCTCCTTCGTCGGCAGCGAGGTGCACCTGGAAGTGGGCGGGGAGGACTTCTACGTCGACCTGCTCTTCTACCACCTGAAGCTGCGCTGCTTCGTCGTCATCGAACTGAAGACCGGCGACTTCAAACCCGAGCATGCGGGGAAGCTCAATTTCTACCTCTCGGCCGTGGATGACCTGCTGCGCCATCGCGACGATGAGCCCAGCATAGGTCTGGTGATCTGCCGCGGGCGCAACGGCGTCATCGCCGAGTACGCGCTGCGCGACCTGGCCAAGCCGATGGGCGTGGTCACGCACCGGTTGCGCGCGGCGCTGCCGGCAGAATGGGCGGGGCGGCTCCCCACGATCGAGCAACTGGAAAGCGAGTTGGCGGCGCGATGTGGAGTGGTGGGCAATGGTCGCGAAGCGGATGGAAAATGAAGCGCGCGATGCCAGTTGCGCCGGCGCAACAGCCCTGCGGTTGTGCTATGATCGCCGCGACCCCAACGCGAAAGGCAGGCCCCCATGGACAAGCCCCGCCCCCGCGTGCCGCTGCGCGACATCGTCGAGGCGATCGACGTTCCCGATGCGGAGTGGTCCGTCTTCCTGAACCGGGAGACCGGCCGCCTGGTCACGCTCACCGGCGACGACGACGAAGAGGACGAGGCAGCCATCGACGAGGATGACGATGCCTGGCTGCGGCTGCCCGACAAGTTCGAGATCGACGAGTACGACATGATCATGCGCTTCTGCCGCGGGATCGAGGACGACGCCGTGCGCGAAGAGATGCTGCGCGCCATCCAGGGCTCGGGCGCGTTCCGCCGCTTCCAGGGCCTGGTGCGACAGCGCGGCCTCATCGACGACTGGCACGCGTGGCGCGACGAGAGCCTGGCCCGGATCGCGAAGGAGTGGCTGGAGGACAACGGGATCGACTACGAGGTGTGAGCCGTTGCGCCGGCCCAACTCTCACGAAATTGTGTGGTGTGGCGCCGGCGCAACTGCCCCCTGGCACAGCCGCAGCCGCCCGATCGCGGATTGGAACTCGGTCAGCGGCACAGGCGGGCTCCCTTCTCCCAAGCCTCGCGGCCACCATGCCGCATCAGCTGCGCGGCCACCCACGGGATATCATCCGCCTCGATCCGCAGGTCGGGCGGGCTGGACCAGAAACACCGCGCGTGAAACTCGCGATAGGCCCGGCGGGCCTCGCGCAGGCGGACCATCTGCCGGGCCGTGTCCGGGTCCAGGGTGCGGCGGCTCTTCACTCCTCTACTTCTCTTCCCGCAACCTCACCTCCGCCGCCAGCGCCAGCCGGAACCGTCCGCGCCCGGTCTGCAGCAGCGCGATGGCGGGACACCGCTCCTCCAGGCGGCGGCGCAGCAGGATCAGGCGGCTCTCGAGGTTGTCCTTGAAGGCGGGCAGGCCCAGCGACTTGTCCAGGCGCAGGCGGCGGTTGGTGAACTCCACGGCGGGATCGGCCTGGTGTTCGCGCAGCAGCTTCCAGAGGATGCGCGCGGGCAGGCCGCGCACCAGGTACTCGCCGTCGACCAGGATGCACTCGTCGGCGGGGTACCAGGCCACCTCGAGGGCGGCGGGCGCCACGGCCGCGCGGCGGCGGGGCAGGGGGCAGGTGGCGCCGGGCTCCTCGTGGTCGGCGTCGGCCGGTTCGGCGCTCTCGCGCAGCAGCGCGTTCTGGATCGCCATCGCCAGGTAGCCGCCCAGGACCTCGACGCAGGCGCGGTCCTCCTCGTGGAAGCGGTAGGTGGCGTCGGTCTCGATGCAGAGCACGCCGATCAGCTCCCCGCGCGCCAGCAGCGGGATGCCCAGCTGCGTCTCGGGGTTCGCCAGGCCGGGCAGCGGGATGCGCCGCTGGTCGGGGCACACGCCGTGGTCGCGCGCGGCCTGCGCCACGGCATAGGCGTAGAGCATGTGGCGCATCAGACCCGAGACGCGGATCGGCGCGCGCGCCTCGGCCACCATGCCGATGATCCCTTCGCCGAAGCCCACCTCCGAGCCGACGCCGCCCTCGGGATAGCCGCGGCTGGCGAACAGCTCCAGGCGGCCGGGGCGCTCCGAGGCGAGCAGGATCATCGAGTGGCGGAAGCCGAACAACTCCTCGAGCTTCTCGAGGATGCCGTCCAGCAGGCAGTCGATGGTCGGCGCCCGCTGGATGCGGTCCGACAGCGCCTGCAGCGACGCCATCGTGAACGGGACGGGCTCGTGCGCGGGCGCCCGTTCGCGGCGCGCCGCGGCCGCCGCGGGCGTCAGGCCCACCTCGTAGGCGAGCGCCTCGACCGATTCCACCTCGTAGATGTCCGCGCCCAGCAGGCTGAAGATGCCCTTCAGGCCGGTGAGCGAGGCGATGGCCTCGATGCGCAGCCGCATCTGCTCGAAGATCGGCCCTTCCAGCTCGGTGCGCACGTAGCGGATGCGCAGCTTGATCATCTGCAGCGTGTCGGGATGATACAGGCGGACCAGCGCGCGCGGGTTCTCGGCGATGTTGCGACGGCTCTTGTTGAAGAACTGGAACGACAGCGCCACGTGCCGCGCGTCGACGTAGTCGACATGGCTGAGCATCGCCACGTTGGGCATGCCGTCGCGGGAGCACGTGCACAGCCACGCCGGCAGCAGGCCCTGGAAGCAGGGCGCCAGTGTCTCCAGCGCGATCACAGCGGATCACCGGCGCCGGGGCCCGGCGTCGCCTCGAACAGGTGCGTGATGCGCAGGTCCACCGCCACGCACGGCCAGAACCGCCAGCCGGCGGTCATCGCGCGCGGGATGCCGATGGTCTCGAGCTGGGCGAGGAAGCCGTCGATCTGCCGCTCGACCAGCGCGCGCTCGGCGGCGCGCGCGCGGCGCGAGCCGGTGACCGAGCCCTTGATCTGGCAGGCGCGGCTGTCGCTGGGCTGGTCGACCGAGAGCGCGATCAGCGGGCAGGCGGCGAGGTTCTCCAGCAGCGCGGGCGCGGCCTTGGCGTGGAAGTACGCGGTCAGGTGCTCGCGGTCCTCGTGCACCTGGAGCGCGTACGCGCGGGTGCCGTCCGGCCACAGGTCGGCGTCGCGCGTGCCGGCCGTGATGGACAGGCCGGACTCGAGAAAGGCGGCAAGTTCCTTGGGAATGACCACGTTGGCACACGTTAGCAACATTTTAGGAAACGGCTAGGGTTCATTGAGGATCCATTTGCGCTGCGCGTGCGTACAGTACGGCAGGCGGTCGCGATGGTGCGGCCGTCCTCGTTGAACCCCGGAGGTCCCTCATGCGCACGTCGATCCTTCGCCTGGCCGCCGCGGCTGCCGTCGCCGCCACCGCCGTCGCCGCCACCGCCGCCACGCCCGCTCCGGCCGCGCGCGGCGAGTACCTGGTCAACATCATGGGCTGCACCGACTGCCACACGCCGATGAAGATGGGCGAGCGTGGTCCGGAGCCCGATCTGGCGCTGCGCTTCGCCGGCCACCCGCAGGCGCTGCGGATGCCGCCGGCCCCGGACCTGGGCCAGGGCCCGTGGGTGTGGGCCGGCGCCGGCACCAACACCGCGTTCGCCGGACCCTGGGGCGTGAGCTTCGCGTCGAACCTGACGCCCGACCGCGAGACCGGCCTGGGCCGCTGGACCGAGACGATGTTCATCCAGGCCATGCGCACGGGCCGCCACGAGGGCACCGGCCGGCCGATCCTGCCGCCCATGCCCACGCAGGCCTTCGGCCAGGCCACCGACGAGGACCTGAAGGCCGTGTTCGCCTACCTGCAGTCGCTGCCGCCGGTGAGCAACCGCGTGCCCCAGCCCGTCGAGCCGGCGGGCGAGCGGTGATGCGCGCTCTCCGCGGCAACGTCGCGCGTGCGGCGGCGGCGGTGGCGGTGGCGGCGCTGCTGACGGCGGCGGCCGCGGCGGCGGCGACCGCCCCGCCGCCGCTGCTGTCGCAGACAGGCCTCTACGCCGCCGACGGCGTCATCGCCGCGGGCAACCTGCCGTACGCGCCGCAGTACCCGCTGTGGACCGACGGCGCGGCCAAGGCGCGCTGGATCCGCCTGCCGGCCGGCGCGCGCATCGACGCGGCCGACGCCGACGCCTGGCGCTTCCCCGTCGGCACGAAGGTGTGGAAGGAGTTCGCCTGGGGCGGACGCCGCGTCGAGACGCGACTGCTGTGGCTGGCCGCGCCGGGCGAGTGGGTCTACGCGGCCTACGTGTGGGACGCGGCGCAGCGCGACGCCCAGCTGGCGCCCGAGGCCGGCGTGCCCGACCTCCACGAGGTGGCCCCCGGCCGCCGCCACTCCGTGCCCGGCCGCGCCGAGTGCCTGGCCTGCCACGCGAGCGCGCCGTCGCCGGTGCTGGGCTTCACTGCGCTGCAGCTTTCGGACGATCGCGACCCGCTGGCCCCCAACGCCGAGCCGCTGCCGGCCGGCGCGGTCACGCTCAAATCGCTGGTCGCGCGCGACCTGCTGCGGCCGGCGCGCCCCGCCTGGGCCGCCACGCCGCCGCGCATCCACGCCTCCAGCCCGGTCGAGCGCGCCGCGCTGGGCTACCTGGCCGCCAACTGCAGCGCCTGCCACAACGACACCGGCCCGCTCGCGTCGCTGGGCCTGGCCCTGCACCACCGCGTGGTCGGCGACCCGCGGGCGCCCGCGCCGGCGCTGGCGAGCGTCGTCGACGTGCCCGGCCGCTGGCAGGTGCCGGGCGTGGATCCCGACAGCTCGCGCATCGTCGCTCCGGGCCTGCCGTCCCACAGCGCGCTGGCCTACCGCATGGCCTCGCGCCGCGCGACGTCGCAGATGCCGCCGCTGGGCACGGTCGTGCGCGACGACGAGGGGCTGGAGATCGTGCGGCGCTGGATCGCGGAGCTGGGGCAGCGGCAGGTGATGGCGGGAGGGAAGTGAGGCGCGTGCGCGCCTACTCGAACCGCGCCCACACCCCGCAATGATCCGAGCCCCACACGCCATTGGCTGACGGCGCCCCCAGCACGATGCGCGCGGCTGTTGGCTCAAGCCGCGCCGGCACGCAGAACAGGTAGTCGATGCGCAGCGGCGTCGTGCCGGTGGCCGGTCCGAAGGTGGCGCTGGCGGGAAGATCCAGGTCCGGGTGCACGCGCAGCAGCGCGTCGGCGAAGCGCGCGAACACCGGCGCCAGCTCGGGCCGGTCCGGCTGCGCGTTGAAATCGCCGCCCACGAGCAGGGCCGCGTCAGCGGCGCCGCTGCGCGTGGAGTCCACGAATGCCAGCAGCCCCGCCACCTGCTCGGCGCGGATCGCGGCGCCCTCCTGCGTGTGGTGCAGGTGCGTCGCGTATGCGTCGAGCGCGCGCCCGTCGGGCAGGCCCAGGCGCGCGTGCGCCGCCACGCGCCAGTCGTCCAGCGGCGGCAGCTTCACCTCCGAGGTGGCCAGGATCGGCAGGCGGGTGAGGATGGCGTTGCCGTAGCGCTTCGGCGCGCCGACGGGATCGACCGAGGCGAACGTGAACGCATAGCCCAGGCTGTCGGCCAGTTGCCGCGCCTGGTTGGGCAGGCCCTCCTTCTCGAGGACCTCCTGCAGCAGGATCACGTCCGGCCGCAGCGCGCGCAGCGTGTCGACGATGACCGCGCGCCGCGCCTGCCAGTCCTGCTGGTCGTGCCAGAGGTTCAGCGTGACGGCGGTGAAGCCGCGTTCGACGGCGACTTGCGCCGGCGCAAGTCGCGGCGCCAGCAGGAGCGCGGTGGCCAGGATGAGCGCGCGGGCATATCGCAACATGTTCTGCGCTACTCCAGCGCCGCCAGCGCCGCCTCCATCGACACGACTTTCGCATACGCGCGGTCGAGCGTCGCCAGCGTGGCGGCGTGCACCTGCGCGGCGGGCACGGTCGTCTCGCCGTGCTTCAGGTCGCGCGTGGCGCAGGCGTCGCCCGCGACGAGCACCTCGTAGCCCAGGTCGCTGGCAGCGCGCGCGGCCGCCTCCACGCACATGTGCGTCTGCATGCCGCACACGACCAGGCGCGCGATGCCGGCGCCCTGCAGGACCGCCTGCAGGTCGGTCTTCAGGAAGGCGTTGACCTCGTCCTTCATGACCACCGCTTCGCCCTCGCGCGGGGCCACGTCGGCGTGGAAGCCGCGGCCGGCCTTCGCGTTGTGGCCGACGTGGACCACCATCCTGCCGTGCGCGCGCGCCTGCGCCAGCAGCTTCGCCGCGTTGGCGCCGGCGGCTTCGGGCCCGACCAGCGGCAGCGCGCCGCCCGGGAAGTAGAAGTCCTGGATGTCGATGATGAGCAGGGCTGTGGGCGCGGGGGTGGCGGCGGCGTCCGCGTCGGCGGCGGCCCGGGCCGGCTGCGCGGCGCCCAGCGCGGCGGCCAGAAACAGCGCCGTCAGCGCGGCGGTCACGAGCGTCGTCGCCAGGATCACGCCGAGGGCCTGCGCGGCCGTCTTCCAGGGGCCGGCGGCCGGCTTCACGAACGACGCGCAGCGGGACATCACGGGGTCGAACATCGCGGCGGTCCTTTCCGGGGGCGGGTGCGGGGCTGCCCATGGATGGTACCGCATGCGGCCGGTCGGGCACAACCGGCGGCCGGCCGGCGGCCGGTCGGCGCTGTGGTCGAGATGTTGTTTCAGGGCGAAAATGAGGTTGTCCGATAAAGGGCCCACCGGACCGGACCTTTAGCAGACAACTTCGATTCGTCCTCCAAAGAGGTCGTCCGCACCAGACCCTTGATCGTGATAACCCGCCCGTCGCGCGCACCGTGGCATTGCCGAAGCGTCCGATTCGCCCTAGTCTTGGCCCCGAACGCTTCGGTGCCGGCGGCCGCGCGCGCCGCCCGGCCCACTCCAGCCCAGGACGGAGCGCACCCGCCCCATGGATCTCCTCCTCTGGCTCAAGGCGGCCATCCTCGGCCTGGTCGAGGGCGCCACCGAGTTCATCCCCGTCTCCTCGACCGGACACCTGATCATCGCGCAGAACCTGCTGGGGTTCACCGGCCAGACGGCCAACGCGTTCGTGATCTTCATCCAGCTGGGGGCCATCCTGGCGGTGGTCTGGCTGTACTGGCGGAAGTTCCTGGACCTGCTGCTGAACTTCTGGAAGCCGGGCAAGGCGCGGCAACTGGTGCTGAACCTGGTCATCGCCACGCTGCCGGCCGTCGTGATCGGGCTGCCGACCGATGACTGGATCGAAGGGCACCTCTTCAAGCCGCTGCCGGTGGCCGCGGCGCTCATCGCCGGGGGCATCGCCATCATCATGTTGGAGAGGCGGCGGCACACGGCGAAGGTGGCGACCCTCGACGACATCCCCTGGAAGCTGGCCCTGGGCGTGGGCCTGATCCAGGTCCTGTCGATCCTGTGGCCGGGCGTGTCGCGCTCGGGCGCCACCATCATGGGCGGCCTGGCGCTGGGGCTCTCGCGGGTGGCGGCGACCGAGTTCTCCTTCTTTCTGGCGGTGCCGGCGATGATCGGCGCCTCCATGCTCAAGCTCTACGGCGTGCGCGACCAGGTGGGCGCCGGCGACCTGCCGGTGTTCGCGATCGGGTTCGTCGTGGCGTTCGTGTCGGCGCTGGTGGTGATCAAGGGGTTGCTGGCGTTCGTGGCCAGGCGCTCGTTCGTGCCGTTCGGGTGGTACCGCATCGCGGTGGGGGTGGCCGTGGTGGCGGCTTACGGGCTGGGGGTGGGGCGTTGAACCAGAAGCTCCTTGCGATGGTCCGTTTGTGGACTATTTTGGTCGCGGTGGCCGCCTCCGTGGTCGCTTTTTTTGCGGTTTCGTTCGCATTCGCGCTCGGGATCTTCCTGACCGCCCTGTGGGCGGTGGCGGGACTGTTCGTGCTCGAGCGCCTGCTGCGCGCGGCGGTGCTGCCGCCGGGCGCGCCGCGGAACACGTTCGCGATCGCCCTGTGGGGCGCGGCGAAAATCGCGGTTTACGGCGTCGCGGTGTGGGTGTTATTTTCCCGACCGCTTCCAGCGCTGAGCCACGCCGTGGGGTTCACTTTGATGATGGTCGTTCTCGTGGTCCTCGGGGCGCAGGCCCGCTCCGCCGAGATCCGACTGTCCTCCCGACGGGAAAACGATGCACCGAATCAAAATTGAACGCGGCGCCCTGCTGGCCCTGGTGCTCGGGACTGCCCTGCTGGTGTCCGGGTACGCCCTGGCGGCGGACGATCACGGGCAGCCGGCGCACGGGGCGGCCACGGAGCAGCACGCGGCGCCGGCCGACGCCCACGCGGCCGACACCGCCCACGCGGCCGA
>CAYNPY010000091.1:0-3591 GCA_964399195.1 uncultured Fibrobacteraceae bacterium | reverse complement strand
CGACGCCGCCCACGGCGACGCGCACGGCCACGGCGGCACCCCCCACGTCCCGAACGCCCTGACGTTCATCGAGCAGTGGGTGCCCAAGCCGGTCGCCGCGAAGCTGGAGCAGTTCAAGAACCCGATCTACTCGCTGCTGGTGGCCACGATCATCGCGATCTTCTTCATCACGCTGTCCAAGCGGATGGACGCGCGGCGGCCGGGGCGCGCGCAGATGGCGGCCGAGCTGATCATGGGCGGCCTCTACTCGCTGTTCTCGACGATCATCGGGCCCTCGGCGCGGCGCTACACGCCGTTCCTCGGCTCGCTGTTCCTGTTCATCTACTGCAACAACCTGTTCGGCCTGCTCCCGCTCGGCCACGCTTCGACCAGCAGCTTCGCCGACACGACGTTCGCCCTGGGCCTGATGACGTTCCTGGTCGTGCAGGGCATCGCGCTGAAGGAGAACGGCCTCGGCGGCTATCTGCACCACATGGCCGGCTCGCCGAAGACGAAGATGGACTGGGGCTTCTCGCTGCTGCTGTTCCCGCTGCACTTGCTGGGCGAACTGATCAAGCCCATCTCGCTGTCGCTGCGACTGTTCGGCAACATCTTCGGCGAGGAGACGCTGGTGGCCACGATGGTGCTGCTGGGCGCGGGCATCACGTTCAGCCTGACCGACGGCATGGCGCTGGTGCCCGGGCTGCCGCTGCACTTCCCGTTCTACTTCCTGGGCCTGCTGTCGAGCACCATCCAGGCGCTGGTGTTCACGCTGCTGGCCACGGTCTACATCGCGCTGTGGCTGCCGCACGGGCACCACGGCGACGAGCACGCCGAGGCGCACCACGCCCACCACTAGGGCGGCGCCGGACGGCGATCACGATTTCGGGCAGGGGCCCGGATGACCGGACCGGCGGCGGTCCGGGACCACCGCGGGGCGACCCGCGCCACGGACGCGCGGCGACCCGCGCACAGAAGAAGACGCGCGCACGCGTTAAGGAGGACCCAATGGACGGCAACATTCTCGGACTGGCTCTTCCCATCGGGCTGGGCATGGCGGCGATCGGCTCGGGCCTGGGCCTGGGCAAGGCCATCGAGGGCGGCATGAACGCGATGGGCCGGCAGCCCGAGGCCATCGGCCAGATCCAGACGGCCATGATCATCGGCTGCGCCTTCATCGAGGCTCTGACGATCTACGCCCTGATCGCCACCATCCTCCTGATGGGCAAGCTGGGTTGATCAACCTGGGCCGGTTCCTGCGTGCGCGGCAGTGATCGCGGGGGGCGGCTGTGCCGCCCCTCGAAGCCGCGGCAGCGCGCGTAAGCAGCCGTCGACCGGAAGGTACCCGTCATGGATTACGTGACACCAAACATCACCAACCTGCTGACCACGGCGGTCGGCTTCGCCCTCTTCGTGTGGGTGCTGGCCAAGTTCGCCTGGGGTCCGATCCTCAACCTGCTGGACGCGCGGCGCCAGAAGATCGAGGGCGACTACGCGGCGGCCGAGAAGAACCTGGCCGACGCGGAGCAGCTGAAGGGTGAGTTCGAGAGCAAGCTCGCCGACATCAAGTCGATCGAGCGCGAGCGCGTGCAGGAGGCGGTCAAGCGCGGCGAGGGCATCGCCGACGGGATCGTCGACAAGGCGCGCCACGAGGCCGAGGCGACACTCGCGAAGGCCGAGCAGGACATCGACATCGAGGCCCACAAGGCCCAGCTCGAACTGCGCGACTCGGTGGTGGCGATGGCGATCGGCGCGGCCGAGAAGGTCATCGGCACCAAGCTGGACGACGCGATGCACCGCAAGCTGATCGTCGAGTACATCGACGGGCTGGACAAGACCGGGAGCGGGGCCTGATGCGCGATCGCAGGGTAGCCGGACGGTACGCGGAGGCGCTGCTGCGCACGGCCAAGCCGGCCGGCGCGCTGGCCGGGTGCGCCGAGTCGTACGCGGGCGTGCTCGAGGTCATGGCGGCCAACCGCGACCTGGTGATCTTCCTGGACAGCCCGCAGGTGCGCGAGCAGGAGAAGAAGGAAGTGCTGCAGAAGGTGTTCGGGCCGCGGCTCGAGCCGGTGCTGCTGGACTTCTTCAACCTGCTGCTGGACCGCAACCGCATCGAGCTGCTGCGGGACATCGGCGAGGTCTTCGCCGAGCTGGTCGAGGCCGACCAGGGCCTGGTGCGCGCGCGCGTGGTCACGGCCATCGCGCTGCCGGCGGACCTGGAGACGAAGCTGCGGGACAAGCTGGCGCAGGTGACGGGCAAGAACGTCGTCCTGGAGAAGAAGGTCGATCCTGCGGTGCTGGGCGGCGTGTGCGTCACCCTGGGCGACCGCATCATCGACGGCACGGTGCGCACCAACCTGGACAGCCTGCGCAAGAAGCTGGCCACCGCACAGGTGCGGGGCTGACGGCCCGCCACGCGGGATTCAACGAGGAGACCGGAAGTGAAACTGAGGCCTGAAGAGATCAGCTCGGTCCTGGCGCAGGAGCTGAAGAACTACGACCGCAACCTCGGCGTCGAGAGCGTCGGCACGATCCTGCAGGTGGGCGACGGCATCGCCCGCGTGTACGGGTTGCAGGACGTCATGGCGGGCGAGATGGTCGAGTTCCCCGGGGACATCTTCGGCATCGTGCTGAACCTCGAGGAGGATTCGGTCGGCGTCGCCATCATGGGCCCGGACACCAAGATCAAGGAAGGCGACCAGGTCAAGCGGACCGGCACCATCGCCTCGGTGCCCGTCGGCGACGGCGTCATCGGCCGCGTGCTGAACGCCGTGGGCCAGCCGCTGGACGGCGAGGGCCCCGTGCCTTCCACGCAGACCCGCAACATCGAGCTGAAGGCGCCCGGCGTCACGGCGCGCCAGCCGGTGAAGCAGCCCCTGGCGACCGGCATCAAGGCCGTCGACTCGATGATCCCGATCGGCCGCGGCCAGCGCGAGCTGATCATCGGCGACCGCGGCACCGGCAAGACCGCCATCGCGATCGACACGATCATCAATCAGAAGGGCAAGGGCGTGTACTGCTTCTACGTGGCCATCGGCCAGAAGCAGTCGACCGTCGCCTCCGTGCACAAGAAGCTGAAGGAGCACGGCGCGATGGCCTACACGACCATCATCGCCGCCAATGCCTCCGACCCGGCCCCGATGCTCTACCTGGCGCCGTACACCGGCGTGACCATGGCCGAGCACCAGATGTGGCAGGGCAAGGACACCCTCGTGGTGTACGACGACCTCTCGAAGCAGGCCAACGCGTACCGCCAGATGTCGCTGCTGCTGCGCCGCCCGCCCGGCCGCGAAGCCTATCCCGGCGACGTCTTCTACCTGCATTCGCGCCTGCTCGAGCGCGCGGTGAAGCTGTCCGACGAGAACGGCGGCGGCTCGCTGACCGCGCTGCCCATCATCGAGACGCAGGCCTCGGACGTGTCGGCCTACATCCCGACGAACGTGATCTCGATCACCGACGGCCAGATCTTCCTGGAGAACGACCTGTTCTACCAGGGCATCCGGCCCGCGATCAACGTCGGCATCTCGGTGTCGCGCGTGGGCGGCTCGGCCCAGACCAAGGCGATGAAAAAGGTCGCCGGCTCGCTGCGCCTGGACCTGGCGCAGTACCGCG
>CAYNPY010000090.1:0-13811 GCA_964399195.1 uncultured Fibrobacteraceae bacterium | reverse complement strand
CGCGCGCTGCGCCGCGCCTCGGGCTGCGCATTGTTCGTCATGGCTCTGGTTGCGACGGTCCCCGCCCGCGCCTGGGTCGTGGACCAGGGCCACACGCCGGAGATCTTCAGCTCCTGGAGCGTCACCGGCATGGGTCCGGTGGGTCAGGAGTTCGTGCCCGCGCTCTCGCCGCTGAACGTCGTCGAGCTGTGGATCGACCACGGATATACCGGCACGCAGCCGCCCACGGACATCTTCGTGCGTGTGCGCGAGGGCGCCATCGACGGCGCCATCCTCGGCGAGAGCGCCGCCGTGCGCGTCGAGGACGGGCTCTTCGCCGCCGTGCGGTTCGACTTCGCGACACCGATCCCGCTGACCGCGGGCAACACCTACGTCATCGAGGCGAGAGTCGTGCCCGGGGGCGGCAACCCGATGGTCTGCGGCGCCGACGCGCCGGGTTATGCCGCCGGCCGCGTCATCCTGCTCGGCAACCCGTCGGTCAGCGACCTCTGGTTCCGCACCGGCGCCACCGAGGATGTGGGCGACGAGGCGGCCAGCTGGGGTGCGGTCAAGGCGCTGTTCCGCCGCGCGGAATAGGCTGCACGTCCGGGCCCCGCGCCGCCGGCGCAGGAGGTCATCGTCGATGCCGAATCACCGCCCCGCAGCCGCGGCCCGTTTGGCCCTGACGGCCTCGCTCTGCCTGGCGGGCTGCGGCGGCAGCTCTCAGCCAAGCTCGCCGCGCACGGAAGGTCCCGTCGTCTTCACGCACCGCGTCGTCGACGCCTCCCCGCCCGGCGGCGCGGACTGCTGTACCGACGTCTGCGCGGCCGGCGATCTGGACGGCGACGGCGACGCCGACCTGGTGCTCGGCGCCCAGTACGCCGACGGCCCCGCGCTCTTCTGGTACGCCTACCCGGGCTGGGACAAGCGCCCGCTGGCGACCGGCCAGTTCACCACCGACATGCAGCTTGCCGATCTCGACGGCGACGGACGCCTCGACATCGTCGTCGGCGACGCCGACCGCGGGCTGGTCTGGCTGCGCAACCCGGGCGCTCTCGCCGCCGACTGGCCGCTGCAGGCGATCGCCGCCGGCTACGTTCATGACCTCGAGGTCGGCGACATCGACGGCGACGGCGACGTCGACATCGCCACCTGCGACAAGCTCGCCGTGCGCATCCACGTGCAGACGGCGCCCGGTGCGTGGCAGTCCCGCACCATCATCGAGCGCGACGGTGAAGGAACCCATCTGGCCGATCTCGACCGCGACGGCGACCTGGACCTGGTCCTGGGCGGACTCTGGCTCGAGGCGCCGACCGCTCCGCTGGGCGAACCCTGGTCGCGACATGATTACGCGCCGGACTGGAGCCCGGATGCGCGCGTGCAGACCGGCGACCTCGACGGCGACGGGCGCCTGGACGTGGTCCTGACCGCCTCGGAGGGCGAGGGGCCGGTGGCCTGGTTCGCCGCGCCGGCCGACCCGCGCGAGCCGTCGTGGCCCGAGCGCCGCGTGGGCGAACTGGTGCTCACCGGGGCCCACAGCCTGCAGCTGGCCGACTTCGACGGCGATGGACGCCTGGACCTGGCCACCGCCGAGATGCACACCGGCGGCAGGCGGGTGCTCGTCTACCTGCAGGACGCAGCCGGGTGGGTCGAGCAGGTGCTGGCCGTCACGGGCTCGCACAACCTGCGGGCGGTCGACCTGGGCGGCGACGGCGACATCGACCTGGCCGGCAAGAACTACGGCGGGGCCGGTCGCGTCTTCGAGATCTGGGAGAACCGGACGGCGGACGGGGCGCCTGTTGCGCCGGCGCAACCCGACTGAGTCCGCGGCAACTTCGATTCTCCATCGCGCCGCCGAATGTGTTATGATCTGCCGCGATCGCAGCCCATGAAGCCCCCGCCAGAAAGCCGGTCTCATGCGCCACACACACATCGCCGCGTGGCTGGCCGCAGCCGGCATCGTCCTGTGCGCCTCCGCGCAGGCCGGCGCGCCGCCCGTCGACGTCATCGTGGGGTTCAACGACGACGTTGCGAAATCCCAGCGGGACGATTGGGTGCGCGCGCGCGGCGCCGCCGTGATGCACGAGTTCCACACCGGCAACGCGGCCTGGATCCGCCTGCCGGCCGCCGACGCCGGCGACGTCAAGTCGTGGCTGGCGGACCCGCGCGTCGCCCACGTCGAGACGCAGGTGCCGGGCATCCCCGACCTGGTGCCCGATGATCCCGACTACCCCCTCCAGCCGCACCTGAGGAACTACATCTATCCGGACGCGGACCTGCAGGCAGAGCCGGCGTGGGACCTGCGACACGATGCGACCGGCGTCAAGGTCGCGGTGATCGACGACGGCTTCCTGCTGACGCACCCCGACCTGGCGGCCAACCTCGTGCCCGGCTGGGACTGCGGCGACAACGACAGCGATCCCTCGCCCGACGCCGGCGGGACCTACTACACGCACGGCACCGCCGTGGCCGGGTTGATCGCGGCGATCGGCGACAACGGCCTCGGCGTCGCCGGCGTCTGCTGGGACGTCGACGTCATGCCGCTCAAGCACCACCGCGACGGCTCGCCCTACTACTCGGGTTCCGTGGCCACGGCGGCGGCCGTCGACCGCGCCGTCGCCGCCGGCGTCGACGTCATCGTCTGCGCCTTCCACTATCCGGCGGCGGGGCTCGACGTCTCCCCGACCAGCCAGTTCTACCGCTCCTTCAAGGCCGCCAGCGATGCCGGCATCGTCATCGTCGCCTCGGCCGGCAACGACGCGCTCGACCTGGATATTCCGGTGAACGCGCGCTACCCGGCCAGCTTCGAGTTCGCCAACGTGGTGACGGTGGCCTGCGTCAACATCGACGGCATCGTGCAGCCGCGGGCCTCGGCCCACGGGGACCAGACCGTCGAGATCGCGGCGCCGGGCTTCCCCGTCCAGACCACCTGGGTCAGCGAGAGCCGCGGCCCGGACTACCGCACGATCAGCGGGACGTCAGCGGCGGCGGCGCTGGTCGGCGGCGTCGTCGCCATGATCAAGGCGCATCACGCGAGCGTGCCCTATCCGGAAGGGGCGCTTGCGCTGCTTTACGAGCGCGCGGAGGCCACGCCCGACAACGCGCCCTACGTGATCGGCGGCCGCCGCCTGAACCTCTACCGCGCGCTGGCCGAGCCGGACCTGGTCCCGCCGGGCGCCGTCACGGACCTGGCCGTCACCCTGTGGACCGATACGTCCGTCGCGTTCCGCTGGACCGAGCCCGGCGAGGACGGCGCCACGGGCCTGCTCGATCATTTCGCGCTGGACTACCGGATCGGCGACTCCCCGCTGACGCCGATCCTTGCCGTGCCGGCTCCGGGCGGTCCCGGCGCGGTCCATGACGCCATGATCGTCGGCCTGCCCGCGGGCGTCAGCGTGCAGGTGATCGTGACCGCGATCGACGAGTACCGCAACCGCACCGCCGCGACCCTCGTCGTCGATCTGCCGCGGCCGCATGTCACCACCGATGTCACCTCCGCGTTCTTCATGATCCACAGCGGCGCGCGGCGGGACAGCACCGTGCTCTTCCGGAACACCGGCGACTGGGAAGGCGTCCTGACCGCCCAGCAGCTGTCCGGCGGCGACTGGCTGGAGCTCCCCGCCGAACCGCTGCCCGTCCCGCCGGGCGAGATCGCGGCGATGCCGTACGCCTGCGACGCCTCGGGGCTGAGCCCCGGGTTCTACACGGCGCAGTTCGGTGTGCTCGGCGCCCAGGCGACGCCGATCACGATCTCGATGCTGGTGCTGGCCGCGAGCGCGGTCGACGACGACCCGCCGGGCGCGGGCGTCCCCGTCTGGGAGAGCTGGCCCAACCCGCTGAACCCGCGCGCGACGATCCGCTTCACGCTGCCGGAGACGGACGTGGCGGAACTGCGCTTCTTCGATCTGCGGGGCGCGCTGGTGCGGTCGATCCCCCTGGGCACGCGCGGCCCCGGGCTCCACGTCGCGCAGTGGGACGGCGCCGACGACGCGGGCCGCGCGCTGCCGAGCGGCGCCTACTTCTGCCGGCTGGTGCAGTCGGGACGCCAGGTATATCCGGCGCTGAAGCTGCATCTGGTGCGCTGATGCCGCGCTTGCGCCGGCGCAGCGCCGGCGGGCCCTCTGCTGGACAACCTGGATTCGGCCCTTGCCGAAGATGTGAACGCAGAGCTACTGGGCAAATATGCGCACAGAACAACAAAACAATCGAGACGCCATATCAATAATAATAGAGGACTTGTTTAATCCCGATTCTGTGATAGTCTCGGGTTGGGGGAAGCGATTCCGATGTCCCGGCGGCCCTCGCCGCGGACGCCACCCGGGCGGCGCCTCGCCATTGCCCGCGCGGGGGTTCCTCTTCGCAGAAACTCCGGACGCCTCCTCCATCACCCGCGTGATGCCCTCGCCGCTCCGGCGACGGGGACGAAGAACCCAGGAGGGTCAATCATGACACATCACGGGCCAACGGCGATTCCCCGACCGGGGACGACCGTCACGATATTCCTCGCCATCCTGCTGATCACTCCCATCCTGCTGACCGCACCGCAAGCTCTGGCGAATCCCGCCATGCGGTACGACAAGACCATCACCCAGCCCGACGGCACGCCGCTGGAGCTGCACCTGTGGGGCGACGAGTTCGCCAACGGCTGGGAGACCGCCGACGGCTACACCGTCCGCTTCGACGAGCGGACCGGCTACTGGGTCTACGCCGTGCTGGACGAGAACGGCGGCCTGACCGAGTCCACCGCGCGCGCCGGCATCGACGCGCCGGTCGAGCGCCCGCACCTGCGGCCTTCGGCCGGCTGGCTGGAGCCCCGCTACCGCGAGCTGGGCGACAATCCGGAGCCCCGCAGCGCGGCCGACAAGGCCGCCCCGCCCTGGGCCACCGGCAACACGAACGTGCTGATCATCATGGTGCAGTTCCCCGCCGACGCCGGCGATCCCGACGGCGCCCGGCCGGCGGTGCCGGCCTCGTTCACCGCGGCCCAGGCGTCGGCGAACCTGTTCGGCGGCACCGCGACGGGCCCGGGCAACATGACCGACTACTACAACGAAGTTTCGTACGGCGCCCTGAACCTGATCGGGACCGTGGTCGGGCCCTACACGCTGGCCAACGACAAGGACGACTACGACGACGGCCCGCTCGACGCGAAGGCGATGGTCGCCGAGGCCATCGCGCTGGCCGACCCGGACGTCGACTTCAACGACTTCGACAACGACGGCAACGGCTGGGTGGACAACGTGGCCGTCATGTACGCCGGCAACGGGCCGGACAACGGCGGCTACGACGGGGCCGACCCGGACGAGAACAGCCTGTGGCCCCACGCCTCCAGCCTGGCCGCGCCGGTGGCCGTGGACGGCATCAACGCGCAGACCTACTACATCTCGCCCGAGCTGCTCAACGCCTCGCCCCGGTTGCGGACGATCGGCGTCTACGCCCACGAGTTCGGGCACAAGCTCGGCCTGCCCGACCTGTACGACACGGACGACGCGCCGAACGACAGCGAAGGCATCGGCCACTGGTGCCTCATGAGCACGGGCAGCTGGTGCAGCAACGTGCCGGGCAGCGAGAACGGCGAGGCGCCGTCGCACATGAGCGCCTGGTGCAAGTCGGTCCTCGGCTGGCTGAGCCCCACGGACCTGACGGGCTCCTCGGTGGCGCAGGCGATTCCCGCGGCCGCCACCAACTCGTTCGCGGTCCAACTCGGCTCCAACCCCGGCGGCCCTGACGACTGGCCCGGCGGCAGCGGCGAGTACTTCCTGGTGGAGAACCGCCAGCGCACCGGTTTCGACGTCGGCCTCGACGGCTGCGGGCTGCTGGTCTGGCACATCGACGAGGCCATGACCAACAACCGCAACCAGGGCCACACCGCCGGCTCGCACCGCCTGGTGGACCTGGAGGAAGCCGACGGCCTGAACGAGCTGGACAGCCCCGGCGATCGCGGCGATGCCGGCGATCCCTTCCCGGGCTCCACGAACAACACGCTGTGGGACGACACCTCCACCCCGCACACGCGGTACTACAACGGCGACTCGTCGGACTTCCGCCTGAAGGTGCTGACCGGGGCCTGCGCCGCGACGATGACCGCCACGTTCGGCAACCGTCCGCCCGAAGCGGTCTGCCAGAACGTGCAGGTCGACGCCGACGCCGACTGCGAGGGCCAGGTGACGCCCGCGATGGTGGACAACGGCTCGTCCGATCCCGACGGCGATCCGCTCACCCTGACCCTGGATCCGCCGCCGCCCTACGCGCTGGGCGCGACCAACGTGACCTTGACCGTCACCGACGACAAGGGCGAGTCGGACTCGTGCAGCGCCGTCGTCACCGTCGTCGACGTGACGCCGCCCACGGTGGCCTGTCCCGCCAACATCCAGGTGGAGTGCTCGGTCGCCGGCGGCGTGCCCGCCGACGATCCCCAGCTGACCGCCTTCTTCGCGGGCTTCAGCGCCGTGGACAACTGCGACGCGGACCTGACCATCTCCAACGACGCGCCCGCGCTGCTGCCCGGCCCCTGCGAGCCGGGCGGCGGCGTCACCCTGGTGACCTGGACCGCCGTCGACGACGCCGGCAACTCCGCGCAGTGCTCGGCGACGGTGACCGTCGTCGACACCACCGCGCCCGAGATCGAGGTCACCGTCGCCCCGCAGGTGCTGTGGCCGCCCAACCACAAGCTGGTCACCGTGGAATACACGGTCACCGTCAGCGACATCTGCGACGACGCCGTGACCTGGCAGCTGGTGAGCCTGACCAGCAACGAGCCCGACAACGGGCTGGGCGACGGCGACACCGCGGACGACATCCAGGGCGAGGATCTCGGCACGGCCGACACCTCGGTCCGGCTGCGCGCCGAGCGCTCCGGCACGGGCACGGGCCGCGAGTACACGGCCACCTTCGAGGTCACGGATTGCTCGGGTAATTCGGCCTCGGCTTCGGTCGTCGTGTACGTGCCGCACAGCAAGAGCGACATCGGCACCATCCTGGCGGGCGGCAGCGCGCCGGCGGCCAGGACCGAAGTCGCCTACCTGATCCCCGGCGCCTCCGTGCGGTCGCCGCGGGCGCCGGAGGACCCGGTCGCCCTCGACCCGCTCACCGGCGAGACGCGCACCATCGACCCGGTGTCGGCGTTCATCGGCAACACCGCCGGCTACGTGCCCACGTCGGCGTTCTTCGTCGACGACGTGGACGGCGACCGGTACCGCGACGTCCTGGTCTCGTTCGACCGCGGCGCTCTGGAAGCCCTGGCGCAGGCCTCTACCGTGGAGGACGGCGAACCGGTGATGGTGCTCGAGACCGCGCCGGGCCGGTTCCTGGTCATGGATCTGACGGATCTGGCGCGCACCGAGCTGGATCTCGACAGCCTCATCACCACGCTGCGCGCCGTCAGCGGCGACAACGGCGCCGGCGGCGACGCCCCGGCGCAGACCGCGACGGAGATCGCGGCGCCCGCGCCCGCGCGCGTCGACGGGCTGCTCGGGGCCGCGCCGAACCCGTTCAATCCCAGCACGACGATCTCCTTCCACCTGACGGACACCCGCCAGGTCGAAGTGGCGATCTTCGACATCAGCGGCCGCCTGGTCGACCGCCTGCTCGCCCAGACCCTGGCCGCCGGCGACCATGCCGTCCAGTGGCACGGCACCGACGCCCAGGGCAACCGCGTGCCGTCGGGCGTGTACATCTACCGGCTGTCCGCGGGATCGCTGGTGGAGTCCGGGAGGATGATGCTGCTGAAGTAGGGGCAGCGGTCAGTCAACTGAGAACCTGGTTCTCCGAGGGCCCCGGCCGGCAACGGCCGGGGCCTTTGCAATCGGCGACGGGCGCCCGGATCGCCGGTGCTTCGTGGGCGCCCGCGAATTCGCGCCGGCGCGAATTCAGCGACCGGCAGCCGCTGGACGCATGCGGGCAACTTGGATTTTATTCTTGCATTCGTGGAATTCTATGACGATATTGCAGGCATGATTCAACGTCGCGCCACCCAGATCCTCACGGACCGTCTCGACCAGTTCCCGGCCGTAGCCCTGCTCGGCCCCCGCCAGGTGGGCAAGACCACCCTGGCTCTGCAGGTCGCCGCCGGGCGCGAGGGCCTCTACCTCGACCTGGAGTCGGCCGCCGACCGCGCCCGGCTCGAGGATCCGCGGGCCTATCTGGAGCCCCACGCCGACAAGCTCGTCGTGCTCGACGAGGTACAGCGCGTCCCCGACCTGTTCAGCGAGTTGCGCGGCCTCATCGATGAAGGACGGCGCGCGGGCCGCCGGCACGGGCGGTTCCTGCTGCTGGGGTCGGCATCGCCGGACCTGCTGCGGCAGACCAGCGAGACGCTGGCCGGACGCATCGCCATGTGCGAACTCGAGCCGCTGGACGTGACCGAGGTCGCGCCTGAGGATCTCGACGCACTGTGGGTGCGCGGCGGCTTTCCCGACAGCTTCCTGTCGCCCGCGGAACGCATCAGCGCGCAATGGCGCGAAAGCTTTCTGCGCACCTACCTTGAGCGCGATGTGCCGATGTTCGGCCCGCGCATTCCCGCCGAGACGATGCGCCGTTTCTGGACCATGCTCGCGCACGCGCAGGGCGGCCTGCTCAATGCGGCGCAGTTCGCCCGTTCGCTGGCCGTCGACGGCAAGACGGTTGCCCGCTACCTGGACTTGCTGGTCGATCTGCTTCTGGTGCGCCGCCTGCCGCCACTGCAGGCGAACGTCGGCAAGCGCCTTGTGAAGTCGCCGCGCATCTACGTCCGCGACAGCGGACTCGTGCACGCACTGCTCGGCATCGCCGACCGCGAGGCGCTGCTGGGCCATCCGGTGAACGGCGCAAGTTGGGAAGGTTTCGTGATCGAGAATATCCTGCGTCTGTCGGGCGGTCGCGCGCAGGCGAGCTTCTACCGCACGGCCGCGGGCGCGGAGATGGACCTCGTCCTCGAATGGCCCGGCGGCGACGCCTGGGCCATCGAGATCAAGCGCGGCCAGGTGGCCGCGCTGGGCCGCGGGTTTCACGCGGCGCGCGAGGATTTGGCGGCGTCGCGCACGTTCGTCGTCGGCGCGAGGGAAGACCACTATGTGCGCGGCGACGGCGTCGAAATGGTGGGGCTGCGCGCCATGTGCGAGATCGTGGGAGCGCAGGCGCGCGGTTGATGGGCGCGGCCAGGCCAGGGACCACCCCCGACGGCGCCCCGTCGCCCTCAGCGCACCAGCCCCATCCTGACGACTTCGACCTTCCCCCCGAACTCCAGCCGCGCCAGGTAGGACCCCGAGCCCACTTCCCACCCCTGCGCATCGCGCCCGTCCCACACCGCCTCGAACGAGCCCTGCGGCCGGCTCTCATCGACCAGCGTGCGCACCAGCCGCCCGGCCAGGTCGAACACGGCCAGGCGCACCCGGCCCGCCTGCGGCAGGTCGAAGCCGATCGTCGTGCGCGGGTTGAACGGGTTCGGCTGGTTCTGGCGCAAGTGCACGCGCGCCGACGGCGCGGACCCGGCGTCCGCCACCCACGGCGGGGAGTGCTTGTACAGCGTCCTGACCGCCGCGTTCTGCGCGGCATTGAGCTGCACGCTCGCGATGGGCGTCTTCTGCGCGTCGTTGTAGAAGTCGAAGGTGACGGTGGTGTCGACGCCGAGCCCGGCGAAGCCGTACTGCAACGCGATGTCCGTGACGTCCAGCCAGCCCAGCGGCGGAACCTTGGCGTCCAGGCGGGTCTCCCGGTAGGCGGTCCGCTTCTGCCGCAGCACGCTGTAGCTGCCGTCCGGGATGGTCATCGTGCCGTAAGCGTCCACGCTCTCTAGGCTGTTTACCGCCACCCGGTAGCGGAGCGAATCCGCGGTGAAGGGCAGCCCGGCGATGAGCGCCGGCGGGAAGTCGGAGGGCAGCAGGTATTTCAGGATCCCCGACGACGAGGCGCGGATGTCGAAGAAGTTCAGCGGCGCCGCGCGCTCGCGCAGGGGCGGCAGGTACGCGAACACCTGGCTGGTGGTGACGTCGTACGGCGCGATGCCGTGGTACGCCTGCAGCGCGAATTCCGTGCCGGTGACGTTGTAGTAGTACTCCGCGGGATTCGGCGGCGAGGTCATCACCAGCTCGGCGCCGGGCACCTGGCCGCCGACGAGCCCCGCGGCCGCGGGCCGGTAGACGAAGCTTCTCATCTCGGCGGCCTGCAGCCCGCTCAGGTCCCAGGTCAGGCCGAACCCCGGCGGGGTGTAGACGACGTTGATGACCGAGGGCGAATAGTCGACCGCCATGCGCAGCGTGTCGCCCGCGGCCGGGAAGGTGGCGTTGGTGACGGTGATCTGCGCGAACGCCGCGGTGCCGGCCGCGAGCGCCAGGGCGCTGAGCGCGGCCGAGCGGAGCAGGGTGGCGAGGCGGCGCGGCTGGAATGGCATGGCGCGTCCTTCGGGTCTGTGGGTGGTGGATCTGCTGCTCGGTTCGCGACGTATCCTCACCGCAGCATCATCAGGCGCCGCGTGCCGTGGTAGCGGCCATCGACGTCGAAGCGGACCAGATAGAGGCCGGCGGGCACGGTCGCGCCGTGCTCACCGCGCCCGTCCCACGACGCCTGGTGCAGCCCGGCCCCCAGCGGGCCGAGGTCGAGGCGGCGCACGAGCCGCCCGGCCACGTCGTACATCGAGAGCCGCACCGACGCCGCGCGCTCGAGCGAGAACGACAGCTGCGTCGGCCCCCGCGCGGGATTGGGCCCGATGGACTCGAACCGCGTCACGGCCGCGACGGGGTCGCCCACGCCCACCGTGTAGTTGACGGTGAGGGTCGCGCCCAGGCTCGAGGCCGTGCCGCAGGGAGACGTGGCGTCGAGCCGGTAGACCCCCGCGTCGGACGGCGCGACGTGCTGGATGGTGAGCGTCTTGGTGGCGGCGCCCACGATCGTCGCGCCGTTGGGCAGCTGCCCGTCCTGCAGCGGCGCTCCGTCCTTGTGCCACCGCAGCGTGGCGCTCTCGTAGCCGACCGCCAGCTCGGCGTTGAACGAGACGTCGGTCTGCGCGTCCACCGTGCGCGAGGCCGGGCTCGTGGCGAACCACGGCGCGCCGCCCGGCGCGAAGCGCGCCCACCCCGGCGAGGCCAGCGCGCCTGACTCCACGTCGTCGAAGACGCCGCCCGCGTTGAGCTCGCCGCGGAAGCCGAACAGAGCCTCGACGGTGGCGGACGGCCCGCCGGGCACGTCGTGCCACGCCCCGTCCCAGTAGGCCAGCCGCGAGACGGACACGCCGCCCGCGCTGGTGAACGCCCCGCCCACGTAGAGCCGCGACCCGTCCGAGTACAGCGCGTTGACCGCCTGGTTGGTGCCGCCGGTGCCGAGGCTCGAGAACGACGCTCCATCCCACGCGACGATATTGGGCGAGCCGGGGAAGCCCGAGAACGTGCCGCCGATGACCAGCTTGCCGTCGTGCACTTCCAGCGCGTAGACGCTGCCCGTGAACGACCCGCCGACCGCGCTCCACGACGAGCCGTTCCAGCGCGCCAGCCCGCCGGTGGGCGCGCCGCCCGCCGTGGTGAACGTGCCGCCGACGTAGAGCTGCCCGCCGAAGGACTTGAGCGCGCGGACCGTGCCGTTCACCCCGCCGCCCACCGCTTCCCAGAGGTCGGTGGTCTCGTTCCAGCGGGCCACTCCCAGGAGGGGGGTTCCCGTGCCGCTGCTCGTGAAGATGCCGCCCGCGTACGTCGCGCTCGCGTGGCGCTCGAGGGCGTAGACCGTGCCGCTGAACCCGGGCCCCATGGCGGCCCAGGCCGGCGGCGGCCCGCCGAGCGGCGATTCGACCCAGCGCGCGACGCGGTTCGCCGCGAGGCCGCCGGCGGTGAAGAAGCCGCCGCCGGCGATGAGCTCGAAGGCTCCGTTGATCCCCGGGTACTTGAACGCCTCGAGCGCCTGCACCGCGCCGTCGAAGCCGGCGCCGAAGGCCGACAGCCCCGTGCCGTCCCACGACGCGATGTTGACCGCGTTCTGCGCCGTGCGCGTGGACTGGTCGAAGTCGCCGCCCAGCACCAGGCGCGTGCCGAAGGTCGTGATCGCGCGGACGCCGCCCACCGTACCGCCCCCGAAGCCGGACCAGCGCGTGCCGTCCCAGCGCGCGAGGCGGTTGACGGTCCGGCCGCCGGCCGTCAGGAAGCCGCCGCCCACGACGAGCTCGCCGTTGTGGACGGTCATCGCGAAGGCGCTGCCGCCGAGACCCGTCCCGAGCGGCTTCCACGAGACGCCGTCCCAGCTTGCGATGTAGTTGACGTCCTGGCCGCCGGCGGTGAGGAAGCCGCCCGAGACGATGAGCTCGCCCTGGTAGACCGTCATCGAGGATGCCTGCGCGGTGACGCCGCTGCCGAGGGCCTGCCACGAGGCGCCGTTCCAGAACGCCACCCGGTTGGCCGGCAGCCCGCCGATCTCGGTGAACGCGCCGCAGGCGGCAAGTCCGCCGTTCCAGGGCTGGAGCGCCAGCACGGTGTTGTTCGCGCCGAGCCCGCTCGCCGACCACGCCGCACCGTCCCAGGCCGCGAGCCTGGCGGTGCCGCCGGCCCAGCTGAACGAACTGCCGCCGACGAACAGCCGCGCGCCGTAGGCCGCCATCGCCTGGATCGAGCCCGAGGCGGGACCGAAGTCCTCGCGCCAGTGGCCGTCGCCCTGCCAGGCCCCGAGCAAGCGGCCGCCCTGGCCGGTGCACGGGGAAGGACTCGACTCCGCGAACGACGCGAACGCCCCGGCCCCGACCAGCCGGCCGTCGTAGGCGGCGAACACACCGACTTCGCTGGGAAGCATATTGGCGAACCCGTCGCGGCAACCGTACACGCCCATGGGCACCCAGGAGGTGCCCGACCAGACCTTGGCGCCGGAGGTGCCGTCACCGCCGACCCCGCTGTTGCCGGCGATCAGCTGGTTGCCGAAGACAGCCAGCGCGTCCACGCGCGAATAGCCGATGGGCGCGGCAAACGCCTGCCACTGCCCCGTCGCGGGATCGAGGTAGGCGATGCTCCCGGTCGCCACGCCGCCGATGGAGCCGAACGAGCCGCCGGCCACCAGCCGGGCCAGGAGCGGCCCCGCGCCGTCGGGATCCCACGAGATCAGCGCCTCGACGCTTCCGTCAGCCCCGACGCCGACATCGCTGTCTTCCAACACCCCGGGAAGCCAGTCCTCGCACTGGGCAAGGGCCCGGCCGGCCGACGAAAGGAGAACCGCCAGGAGCAGCGCAACGCGCAGCGGACGCATGGGAACCTCCGGCTGGGAGGGGGCATCGAGGGCTCGCCGCGCACTCCCGGCGAGGGGAAGGGCGACCCGCCTGCCGGGGTGCGGGAGATGCGCGAGTATCCCCCACCCGGTCACTTAAAGTCAACTGAAATGATCTTGATTAGGAACCTGCGCTGGGCTTGCCGACAAGAAAGCCCCGCCACCCTTTCGAGCAGCGGGGCCTCACACAAAGTCAGCCCGCAGGCCGACCCTGCCTCAGTCGATTACCACCGGCTCCCGCCGCCGCCGCCGCTGCGGCCACCGCCGTAGCCGCCACGGCCGCCACCGCCGCCGCCGCCGGCGCCACGGGGCTTGTCCTCGGCCTGGTTCACCCGCAGGGCGCGGCCACCCAGCTCCTTGCCGTCGAGAGCCTGGATCGCGCCCGTGATGGCGTCGTCGTCCATCTCGATGAAGCCGAAGCCGCGCGGACGGCCCGTCTCGCGATCGTTGATCAGGGCCACCGAGTGCACGGTGCCGTGCTGGCCGAACAGCTGACGCAGCTCGTCTTCGGTCGCGGTGAAGGGCAGGTTACCGATGTACAGTTTCTTCAAGACATTCTCTCCAAGTGCGGGAAGGCCCGCTCAACCAAGCGCGGCGGGACCGCCGCATCATCGCGGCGCGTCCTC
>CAYNPY010000089.1:10882-13889 GCA_964399195.1 uncultured Fibrobacteraceae bacterium | reverse complement strand
AGGCCCTCGAGCCGCCGCGCCCGCGCCTCCCAGGTGAACACCGAGAGCGCCCGCTGGCGTCCGGCCGCTCCCAGCTCGTCCCGCCTGGCCGGCGAGCCGAGGCACTCCAGCAGGTCGGCCGCCAGGCCCTCGACATCCCCGGCCTCGCGCAGAAAGCCGGTCGCGCCCGGCACCACGATCTCGGGCATGCCGCCGATGCGCGTCGCCACCACCGGCAGGCCGGTGGCCATCGCCTCGACCAGGCTCATGCCGAACGACTCGCTGAACGAAGGGTTGGCCAGCACGTCGGCCGCGGCGTAGAGACCCGGCAGCTCGGCCTGGGGCACGGAGCCGACGAATTCGACGCGGCCGGCCAGGGCGCCCTGCCCGGCGCGCTCGCGAAGAAAACCCTGGTAGTCGCTGCAGACCGTGCCGTCGTAGTAGGCCTGCAGCTGGCGCACGCGCGGGTCCGCGCTGATGCCGACGATGTACTCCAGCGGCAGCGTCGCCTGCGGGCCCACCAGCCGCAGCCGCGCGTCGGGCCGCTCGCGGCAGACGCGGTCCATCGCCTCGAGCAGCGTGTGGATCCCCTTCTCCGGCGAGAGGCGACCGACGAAGATCACCGTCGACGGCCGCCGGTCCCCGCGCCCGGCGTCGGCGGCCGCCGTGAAGCGCTCCGGCTCGAAGCCGTTGTACAGCGGCACGCAGCGTCCTTCCACCTGCGGATGCGCGCGGCGGATCAGGTCGGCGATGTAACCGCTCGAGCCGGTGACCAGGTCCACCCCGCGCAGCCGCCTTCTCACGTCCGTCGCCGGGAACTGCGTCAGCCACTCGCACTGCATCTCCAGCGCGTACTTCGCGCGCGGCGCGGCCTGCCGGAACACGGGCAAGAAGTTGCTGAAGTTCAGCACCTGGACCCAGTCGAACCGGCCGCCGCGCAGCTGGCGCGCCACCGCCCGCGCGTAGCCCCCGTAGTACAGTCCCGAGCGCACGATGCGGTCCTGCGGCACGCGGTTCGGATACTTCGCCAGCAGGTTCAGCAGCGGCGTGTCGGGCCAGTCGTCGACGAAGCGGTAGTCGATGCCGTCGTCCGGGCGCCGCTCGCGCGGGTTGTGGCGCGCGTTGACGAAGATCGTCACCTCGTGGCGACCGACCAGCCGCAGCGCCGTGTGCCGGACGATCAGCCCGATCGAGTTCTGGCGCGGCGGCAGGACCGGGTCGATCGGCTGCGCGACGAAGGCGATGCGCATGCGTGCTCCTGGCGGGAACCGGCCGCGGGCGCCGGCACTCCCTCAGTCGGTCGTTCGCGGACGGGAGCGGGACAACCTGCTCAGGTTAAGCCCCGCGCGATCCTGCCGCCATGTTGCGAGACTCAGCGCCCCGGCGCGCGCGGACCCGCAACGCACTCGACCGCGATCGCGCGCCGCGCGCCGCGGCCGGCCGCGTCGGCGACCTCCAGCTCCAGCAGGTGCGCGCCCGCGGCCGCGTCGTCGGGCACGTGCACCAGGACGCGGTCGCGAGGCAGGTCCGGTTCGACGACGAGCGGGCGGCCGTCCCACAGCGCGCGCAGCGAGACGGGATCCACCCCGGCGCCGCCGTCCCGCACCGCCACCGCGAGCGTCTCCCAACGCGGCGGCGTCAGTCCCGCCACCGGCGTTCCCCAGCCCGGGTGCGGCCCCGCGCGCAGCGCGCTGCCGTCGATCACCGGCGCCGCCGTGTCCGCCAGCGCCGCGTAGGTGCCGGGCCGCCCGAGCTTGAACCAGGCCGGGCCGCCGGGCGCGGACACGCCCAGCGGCGGCCCGGCCGGCAGCCAGGCCTCCCCGTCCCAGCGGTAGAGGCGCGCGTCGAGGCCGGCTTCCGGCGGCGCGACGCCGCGCGGCAGGTCCACCGCGACGTCCCCGGCTGCCGGCCACGCCGCCGCCGCCCAGGTCACGCACCGCCCGAGCGGCACGAGGCCCTGGCGCGCGGCCTGGGCCGTCTGCGCCGCGTCCGGCCGATCGCCCGGCACCGTCGCCAGGGCTGTTTCCGCCAGCAGCGGCTGGCCGATCCCCCCCGGCCCGAGACGCGTCACGAACTCCCGCGCGCCTTCGGGCACCACATCAAAGAGCGGCGCCAGGACGATGGTGTCGCTGGCGTTGACGTCCACCTCCAGGTGGACGTCCTGGGGTTCCCAGCCGCCGCCGGCCGGCCCCGGCTCTTCCACCGCCGAGAGCACCTCCAGGTCCCAGGCCGCCAGCGCCCGGTTGCCGGCGCGGTCGACGGCCCGCAGCTCCAAGCGGTGGCGCCCGGGCGGCAGCCCGGCGCCGTCGGGGCCCGCATACCACAGGTCGCCCTCACGCCCGGGCACGGTCACGGCCGGGTGGCGGTGCAGCCACTGCTCGCGCAGGGCGCCGGTCTCCAGCCACTCGAGCCGCTGCTGCGCATTGTCAAGGAAGTCGAAGGTCTCGTTGTCCCGCCGATAGACGACGCGGCCGTCGAGCGACAGTTCCAGCCGCCACGGCTCCAGCCGGTGCCCGGCCGGGTCGGTGACCTCCACCACGCCGGCGCTGAAGGCGACCGGCCCGGTCACGCGCAGCGGCGCCGCCGCGGCGCCCGCGCCGCCGTTCACGGCCAGCCGCGCCGAGGTGGCGCCGCCGGCCAGGCGCGCCGAAGCGTCGGCGGCCACCGCGCGCACGTGGCCGATCACCGGGGCGATGGTGTCGCGCACCGCGAAGCCCGTCGCCAGCGGGTCCAGCGGCCGGCCGGCCGCGTCGCGCACCTCGAAGTGCAGGTGGGGACCGGCGGTGCCGCTCTGGCCGGTCAGGCCGACGGCCTGGCCGCGCGCGACCGGCGCCTCGCCCGGCGCCAGCTCGATATCGACCCGGTAGCGGCCGTCGGCGGCCTGGCGGGCGGCGACCAGACGCTCGATCTCGTCGCTGAACCGCGCCAGGTGCGCGTAGACGTAGGTCCGGCCGCCGGCGGCGCGCAGGTACAGCGCGCGCCCGTAGCCGCCGGGCGTCGCGCGCACGCGCTCGATCCAGCCGTCCTC
>CAYNPY010000089.1:0-10782 GCA_964399195.1 uncultured Fibrobacteraceae bacterium | reverse complement strand
GAGCGCCAGCAGAATCAGGGCAAGTCCCGGCGCGGGCGGCCGATGAACATGACGATTCGGGTTCGCGCGCATCGGCTCCTCGACCGGGATTGGCGGCGACGACCGCCGCACTCTAGCACCCGCAATGAGCAGGGGACAAGGCGCGATCCCGGCGCTACCATGGTCACGGGCCGCCGGAGCGGCCCGCGCAGAGCCAGGCGGCGCGCCCCGGCGCCGCGGCACCAGACCAGGGAGGGACCCCGTGGACGTCCGCAACGGTCACCGCCGGGAGGAAGCCGGCATCCCCGTCCCCGCCGGCCGCAGTTTCCTGCTCGACACCAACGTCCTTCTGCACGACGCCGACAGCCTGCACGCCTTCGAGGAGCACAACCTCATCCTGACGATCGACGTGCTGGAGGAGCTGGACCGCTTCAAGCGCGGCAACGACGAGAAGGGCCGCAACGCCCGGCGCGTGATCCGCGACATCGACGCGCTGCGCGACGGCAAGTCCCTCAGCGAGGGCGTGCCCCTGCCCGGCGGCGGCACCTTGCGCATACTGGTCAGCAGCTTCACCGAGTACCTGCCCACCGGCATGGACCGCAACCAGCCGGACAACCGCATCCTGGCCGCCGCGGTCGCCATGAACGCGGCGGGCGCCAACGTCACCTTCGTGACCAAGGACATCAACGCGCGCGTCAAGGCGGACGCCCTGGGCATCCGCGCCGAGGACTTCCTCAACCGCATCGTCAACTTCGACGAGCTCTACACCGGCTGGAGCGAGCACGCGGTTCCCGAAGCGCTCGTCAACGATTTCTACGCCGCGCGACCGGTCAAGCTGGACGCGCCGCTGTGCCCGAACGAGGGCGTGCTGCTCAAGTCCGAGGCGAACCCCAAGCACACCGCGCGCGGCATCTACCGCGCCGACTCGGGGCTGGTCGAGCCGCTGCAGCACGGCGACAGCCGTCCCTGGGGCCTGGGCGCGCGCAACCTCCAGCAGCAGTTCGCGCTGGACCTGCTCATGCGCGAGGACATCCGGCTGGTCACCATGCTGGGCCAGGCCGGCACGGGCAAGACGCTGCTGGCGCTGGCGGTCGGCCTGCAGCTGGTGGCCGAGGAGAAGCGCTACCGGCGCATCATGGTCTCGCGGCCGATCATGCCGCTGGGCAAGGACATCGGCTACCTGCCGGGCACCAAGGACGAGAAGCTCACCAGCTGGATGCAGCCGGTCTCGGACAACCTGCAGTTCCTGGTCGATCCGAAGCTCGAGCACGCCGGCGACAAGGTGCAGTACCTGTACGACACAGGCGTCGTCGAGGCCGAGGCCGTCACCTACATCCGCGGGCGCAGCCTGCCGAAGGTGTTCATCATCATCGACGAGGCCCAGAACCTGACCCCGCACGAAGTCAAGACGGTGGTCAGCCGGGCGGGCGAGGACTCGAAGGTGATCCTGACGGGCGATGCCTACCAGATCGACAACCCGTACCTGGACGCGTCGTCCAACGGCCTGACGTACGTGGTCGAGCGCTTCAAGCAGCACCCGATCCACGGGCACATCACGCTGGCCAAGAGCGAGCGCAGCGAGTTGGCCTCGCTGGCCGCCGAGCTGCTCTGACGCCGCCGGACCGCCGCCACCCGGCCGTCAGTCGGCGGCCGGGGCGGCGTCCGCCTGCTCCTGCAGGAACTGCCGCAGCTGCCCGAACAGGCAGGCATTCGCGCGCTTGGTGGCGCGCGTCAGGTTGCGCGTGACCAGCTCCTGGTCCGGCCGCGCCGTCGGCGTGATGTGCGAGCGGTCGGTCACCTCGCCCAGGCAGGCGCGCTGCCAGACCACCTGGCCGTCGCGGTCGCGCAGCGTCAGCCGCACCTCGGCCTCGGCGCGGTGGTTGGTGGGCACCGGGATCGCCATCATGCCCGCAATGGCCGTCGCCGCGCCCAGCTTGGCCCGGTGCGAGGCGTCGTCGCCCAGGGCAAAACCCGCCGCGCCGCCGATCAATCCCGTCAGCAGGTAGGACATCGCCGTCCGCTGCAGCTCGCAGGTGAACGACAGCAGGTCCGCCGAGAGCACGTAGTCGGCCTGCGAGGGCAGCGGCACCAGTTCGATCAGCCCGGTCTGCTCGAGGTCCTGCGCCAGGGCGTCGGCGTAGATGCGCGTGACCGGCGCCTCCCAGGCCTTGTCCTTCGGGAAGGTGATGCGGAAGAAGTGGCCCTGCCCCTCGCGCTGCACGGCGGGCCGCAGGTCGGTCACCGAATCGATGTAGATGGCGGGTGTGCGCGCGCCCAGCAGCGCCATGTCCACGCGCTCGTCCGGGTAGAGGAAGGTCATCTTCTGCGTGCCGCAGCCCGCCAGCGCGAGCGCCAGCACGGGCAGCACCAGGATCGCCCTGGCCGGGGTCGGAAATCGTCTCATCGTCTCCTCCACGCGGGGCGGTTCGCGAACGGCGTCCCCCCAAGTTACGGAGCCGCCACCGCCAGGGCCAGCCCCGGGCGCAGCCCGAGCGCGGCGGCGGCGCTGCCGCCCGGCACGGCGATCTCCAGCGTGCCGCCGCTGCCCCAGTACCAGAACGGGCGGCCCGGCGGCGCGTCGGCGTAGCAGGCGAACGGGCCCGGCACCGCCGTGCCGCCGACCAGCAGGCGCGCGCCGGCGGCCAGGCGCGCGGCGTCGTCGCCGTCGGCCGCCAGGTCGCTGATCC
This sequence comes from uncultured Fibrobacteraceae bacterium, assembly GCA_964399195.1. Taxonomy (GTDB): domain Bacteria; phylum Krumholzibacteriota; class Krumholzibacteriia; order LZORAL124-64-63; family LZORAL124-64-63; genus CAINDZ01. Next base: position 8,116 of record CAYNPY010000089.1, on the reverse strand, counting down.
CGTTGCCGAAGCGGTCGACCCAGACCAGGCGCGGCCCCGGCCCGGCCGGCGGCAGGGCGCCCAGCGCGCCGGGCTCGGCGAGAGGGCCCAGCAGCGCGGGCGGTTCGCCCAGCGCCAGGCGCGCCGCCGCCGGCGCGAAGAGGTCCCGCCCGTGGAACGTGGCGCTGACCTGTCCGGTGCGGGGATGGCCGCGCCCGCAGCACTCCTCCAGGCGCACGATCAGCAGGTCGGGCTCGGTGCGCAGGAACGCCAGCAGGCCGTTGCCCGGCCCCACGTAGAACTGGCCGCCGGCGGCGCAGGCGACGGCCGGCCGCGCCGAGCCGACGCCGGGGTCCACCACGGCCAGGTGCACGGTGCCGGGCGGGAACGTCGCCGCCGCCCGCCGCAGGAACCAGGCCGCGGCGGCGATGTCGCCCGGCGGCAGGTCGTGCCCCAGGTCGACGATCGCGGGCGCCGGCCGCCCCGCCGGGTGGCGCGCCCAGGCCGCGTGCAGGGCGCCCTTGACCTCCGCGACCCAGGGATCGCGCAGGCCGAAGTCCGTCAGCAGCGTCACCAGGCCGCTCAAGGCAAAGCCTCCGGGCGGGCGCGCCCGATCCGGCGGCCGGTGACGTCGCGGCGCGGCGCCCGGCTCATCGCCCGGCCCCCTGCGCCCAGGCCAGGTACTCGCGCGAGACGAACGTCGACGGCCAGGCCACGATCTGCGGGACGTCGTACGGGTGCTGCAGCTTGAGCTCGCCCACGCAGAGGTCGAACCGGTCCGGCAGCACCTTCAGGACGGCCGCCACCTCGGCGGCGCGGCAGAGTTCGCCCTCCCAGCGGTAGAACGAGACCAGGTCGGCGCCGACCTGTCCGCACGCGGCCAGGCCGCCGTCGACCAGCAGGCCGACGACGCGCTCGGCCGTCTCGCGGTCGGGAAAGGTGGTGGCCAGGATCAGCAGTTCGCCCGCGCTCATGAAGCCTCCGGTCCGGCCGTGGCGGCCAGGATCTCCAGCAGGCGCGCGTGCAGCAGCGGCGCCGCGGCGACGACGCCGAGGTCCGGGACCGCCACCTGCGCGCCGGCCAGGTCGGTGACGATGACGCCGGCTTCGCGCGCGATCAGCGTGCCGGCGGCGGTGTCCCACGGGCGCAGGCGCAGCTCGAAGTAGCCGTCCAGCTTTCCCGCCGCCACGTGGACGAGGTCGGTCGCCGCGCTGCCGCCGCGCCGGATGCCGTGGCAGGGCGCCTTCAGGAAGGCGCCGACCGCGGCCAGCGTGCGGTCCACCACCGCGTCGCGCACGTACGGGAAGCCGGTGGCCAGCAGCGCGCGCTCGAGCGGCACCGGCCCGCGCGGCGCCAGCGCCCGCCGCTCGCCGTGCCGCGGCCGCTCCAGGACGGCGCCGCCGCCGCGACGGGCCAGGTACAGTTCGTCCAGGTACGGGACGTGGACGGCCCCCAGTTCCAGACCCCCCGGACCGGCGCAGCCCGCCGAGACGGCGAAGAACGCGTAGCCGTGCGCGAAGTTCGTCGTCCCGTCGAGCGGGTCCAGGTACCAGGTGCGGCCGCCGGCGGCGCCGTCGCGCCGGCCCGACTCCTCGGCCAGCACGTGGTCGTCCGGGAAGTCGCGCGTCAGGCCCGCCAGCAGCAGTTCCTCCACGCGGTGGTCCGTGTCGGTGACGATCTCGGTGGCGCTCTTGGCCTGCACGCGCGCGGCGCGGCCGTAGCTGTCGAGGGCCAGTTCGCCGGCCGCCAGGACCAGTTCCCGCAGGCGGGCGAGCTGTTCCGCCAGGTGTTCGTCCACGCGTGCTCCCCCGGGGTGCGGCGGTCCGCGCGACCGGGCGCGGCGCCGCCCGCATGGTAGGGGACGGGGCGCCGCCGGACAAGCGCTCAGGCGGGGTTGAACTTCCGGCCCCGCTGGCCTAGCTTGGTGAGGCAGCCGGCGGCCGCCTCAGCCGCGGCCCGACCCCCACCAAGGACGTAGCCATGAAGGACAGGATCCTGGCGGTGCTCGACGAGATCCGGCCCACCCTGCAGGCCGACGGCGGCGACATCGAGTTCATCGACTTCAACGAGGGCGTGGTCGTGGTGCGCCTGCGCGGGGCCTGCGGTTCCTGCCCCATGAGCATGGTCACGCTGAAGCAGGGCGTCGAGGCCCGCCTGAAGGCGCGCATCCCCGAGGTGCTGCGGGTCGAGCAGATCTGACTGGCGCGTGCCGGCGCCGGGTTCACGCCCGGTAGACGTTCACGCCCTGCACGTTGGTGAACTCGCGCAGCCCGTGCCAGGACAGCTCCCGACCCAGCCCGCTCTGCTTGACCCCGCCGAACGGCATGCGCGGGTCGCTCTTGACGATCGAGTTGACGAAGACCGTTCCCGCCTCCAGGCGCCGCGCCAGACGCTCGCCGCGGTCCAGGTCGCGCGTCCACACGCTGCCGCCAAGGCCGAACACCGAGTCGTTGGCCACGCGCACCGCCTCCTCGTCGTCGGCCACGGCCAGCACCGGGGCGATGGGCCCGAAGACCTCGTCGCGCCAGACCGCCATGTCGGTCGTCACCCCGCCGAGCACCGTCGGCGGGAAGAAGCAGCCCGGGCGTTCCAGGCGCCGGCCGCCGGTCAGCAGGCGGGCGCCCTTGCGCAGCGCGTCGGCGCACTGCTCGGCCAGCACCCGCATCTCGTCCTCGTTGACGATGGCACCCACGCGCGTGGCCTCGTCCAGCGGGTCGCCCACCGGCAGAGCGGCCATCGCGGCGGCAAAGCGGGCGGTGAATTCCTCGGCCACCGGACGCGCCACGATGAACCGCTTGGCCGCGATGCAGCTCTGTCCGGTGCAGAGCATGCGCCCGGTGACGGCGCCGCGCACGGCGGCCTCGAGGTCCGCGTCCTCCAGCACGAGGAACGGGTCGCTGCCCCCCAGCTCCAGCACCACCTTCTTGAGGTGCCTGCCCGCCAGTTCGGCCACGCGGCGGCCGGCCTCCACCGAGCCGGTCAACGACAGGCCGCGCACGTCGTCGTGCGCGATCAGCCCCGAGACCACGGCGTGGTCGGCGACGATCGTCTGGAAGCAGCCCTCGGGGTAGCCGGCCTCGGCGAACAGTTCGGCGATGACCAGGCCGCAGCCGGTGACGTTGGAGGCGTGCTTGAGCAGGCTCGTGTTGCCGGCGGTCAGGGTGGGCACGCCGAAGCGCAGCGCCTGCCACAGCGGGTAGTTCCAGGGCATGATCGACAGGATGACGCCCAGCGGCTGGTAGGCCACGGCGTGGCGCAGGCCGTCCGCCTGCATGGGCGTGTCGGCCAGCCACTCAGCGCTGCGCTCGGCGTAGACCTCGCACAGCCAGGCGCACTTCTCGACCTCGGCGCGCGCCTCGGTGACGGGCTTGCCCATCTCCAGGCTCATCAGCCGCGCCAGCTCCGGGGCGCGGGCGCGCAACCTGGCCGCCAGCGCCGGCAGCAGCGCCGCGCGTTCAGCGACCGGCCGCCGCCCCCAGCTGCGCCCCGCGGCGACCGCCCGCGCCAAGACCGCGGCCACCTCCGCAGCATCCTGACGGCGATACTCGGCAAGCTTCTCACCCGTGGCGGGGTTGACCGTCACCACACCCATCGCGCCCTCCGCGGCCGCCGGCGCCGGCGGCCCCGCTCGGCGGCCGCCCGGGCGGCGCCCGGCCTCAGAACGAGATCTGCCGGAACACCACCAGCGCCGCGCGGTGCACGGCGTCCGGCATCACGCCCAGCAGCACGACCAGTCCCGCCAGCACCGCCGCGGCGCCGACGGTCAGCGGCTCGTGGCCGTCATAACCATCCGCCTCGGGCTGCTTCATGTACATGACCACCAGCAGGCGCAGGTAGTAGTACACCGAGACCAGCGAGTTGATCACGCCGATGACCGCCAGCGGCACCAGCCCGGCGCGCACGACGGCCGAGAACAGGTAGAACTTCGACATGAAGCCGACCAGCGGCGGGATGCCCGCCAGCGACAGCATGGCCACCGCCAGCACGGCCGCCGCCACGGGCCGCCGCCGGCTGAGCCCGGCGTAGCGCTCGATGTCGTCGGCGTCGCCGTCGCGCGAGCCCAGGGCGCCCACGACGCCGAACGCCGCCAGGTTCATCAGGCTGTACGCCAGCAGGTAGAACAGCAGGGCCGAACCGGCCGACTCGCCCACCTCCCGGCCCAGCACCATCTGCGCGCTGCCGCCGGTCGCGGGCGAGATCAAGGTCACGACGCCGAGCATCAGGTAGCCGGCGTGCGCGATCGAGGACCAGGCCAGCAGGCGCTTGACGCTGTTCTGCGCCAGAGCCACGAGGTTGCCCACCGACATCGTCAGCACGGCCAGCGCCGCCAGCACCGGGTACCAGACGAAGGCCAGCTGCGGCTGCATGAGCCAGGCGAAGCGGATCAGGATTGCGAACCCGGCCGCCTTGACCGCGGTGGCCATGAAGCCGGTGACATAGGCCGGGGCGCCGTCGTAGACGTCGGGCGTCCACATGTGGAACGGCACCAGGGCCACCTTGAAGCCGAGGCCCACCAGCACCAGGCCGCCGCCCAGCATGGCCAGCCCCAGGTCGCCTTCGCGCCGGGCCAGGGCCGCGGCGACGTCGCTGAACGCGGTGCCGCCGGCGAACCCGTACAGGAGCGCCATGCCCAGCAGCAGGAAGGCCGAGGCGAAGCCGCCCAGCAGCAGGTACTTGAAGCCGGCCTCGCTGCTGCGGACGTTGCCGCGCACGCCGCCGGCCAGCACGTACACCGCCAGGCTCATGGTCTCGATGCCCAGGAAGACCGTCAGCAGGTCCGAGGCCGCGGCCAGCACCATCATGCCCAGGATGGAGAACAGCAGCAGCGGGTAGAATTCGGGGCGCCCGCGTTCGCCCCGCTCGAGCGCCGCGCCGGCGAAGACCGTCGTCAGCACGCCGCAGCCGGCGAACAGCAGGTTGAAGAACCGCGCGAAGTCGCCCACGGTCATCATGCCGGCCAGGACCTCGCGCTCGCCGCCGGCGCCGCCCGCCAGCTGCGCCAGGACCGAACCCAGCAGCACCAGCAGCGTCAGGAACGACAGGTGGTCCCGGCGCCGCGTGCGCACCAGGGCGTCCACCAGCATGATGGCCAGGCCGCCCACCGCGACGACGAGGTACGGCGCCAGGACGTCCAGTTGGCCGCCCACCGGCGGCGCGACAAATCCGTTCATCAGCGCATCTCCGCGTTACGGAACACGAACCGCACCTGCCCCGCCTGCGGGCCGGCAGCGGGAATCTCGAGCGCGCCATGGCCCTGGTCCGCGCCGTGCCCGGCCGGGGCGGCGCCCTCGACGCCCAGCGGCTCCAGCACGCGCGCGATGCTCGCCTCCACCCGGTCCAGCACCAGCCCCGGCCGCACGCCCAGCCAGACCATGAACACGACCAGCGGCAGCAGCACGGCCAGTTCGCGCCCGCTCAGGTCCGACAGGCCCTCGTTCTTCGGGTTCTCGCGACGGCCCAGGAAGACGCGCTGGTACATCCACAGCATGTAGATGGCGCCCAGCACCACGCCGGTGGCCGCCAGCACCGCCAGCAGGCGGCCGTGGGCCAGCGCTTCGCTGTTGAAGGTGCCGAACAGGATCATGAACTCCGCCACGAAACCGGCCAGGCCCGGCAGGCCGATGCTGGCCAGCGTCGTGACCAGGAAGATCGTCGCGTAGACGGGCATGCCGTGGGCCAGGCCGCCGAACTCGGCGATCTCGCGCGTGTGTCGGCGCTCGTAGATCACGCCCACCAGGAGGAAGAGCGCGCCGGTGGACAGGCCGTGCGCCAGCATCTGGTAGAGGCTGCCGGCCGCGCCCAGCGGCGTCAGCGAGAACAGGCCCAGCACCGCGAATCCGAGGTGGCTGACCGACGAGTAGGCCACCAGCTTCTTGACGTCCGGCTGCACCAGGGCCACCAGCGCGCCGTAGATGATGCCGATCACCGCCAGCACGTTGATTGCCGGCGCGAACGCGGTCACCGCCTCCGGGAACAGCGGCATCGCGAAGCGCAGCATGCCGTAGGTGCCCATCTTCAGCAGCACGCCGGCCAGGATGACCGAGCCCGCCGTCGGCGCCTCGACGTGCGCGTCCGGCAGCCAGGTGTGCAGGGGCCACAGCGGCACCTTGATGGCGAAGGCCAGGAAGAAGGCCGCGAACAGCCACAATTGCGCCTGCCGCGGCAGGTGCAGCGAGAGGAACGCGGCCAGGTCCATGCTCCCGGACTGGAAGTAGAGCCAGAGGATGCCGACCAGCATGAAGACCGAGCCGACCATCGTGAAGATGAAGAACTTCACGGCCGCGTACAGGCGCCGCTGGCCGCCCCAGACCCCGATGATGAAGTACATCGGGATCAGCATCGCCTCCCAGAACACGTAGAACAGGAGCATGTCGCGGGCGAAGAAGGTGCCCAGCATGGCCGCCTGCAGCAGCAGGAGGAAGCCCATGAACTCGGCCACGCGCTCGGTGATCGCGCGCCAGGTCGACAGCACGACCAGGGGCCCCAGGAACGTCGTCAGCATCGCCAGCATCAGGCTGATGCCGTCCATGCCCATCCGATAGGCGATGCGACCGTCGGCCAGCCAGGCGGCGTGCTCGACGAACTGGTCGGCGCCGCTGGCGGCGTCGAAGTGGAACCACAGGTGCAGCGAGAGCACGAAGTCGGCCAGCGCCACGCCCAGGGCCAGCCACCGCGCTGGGCCTTCCCGGCGCACGACGGTCCACAGGAGCACGGCCCCGACCAGCGGCAGGAACGTCACCCAGGACAGGATGTGGTCGGTGATGAACGGCAAAGCGCTTTCCTCCTAGCCCTTCAGGCTCAGGTAGACGACGAACACCGCCACGCCCACGGTGAAGGACCAGGCGTAGAACCGGACCAGGCCGTTCTGCAGCAGGCGCAGCAGCGAGCCGACCACCGCCACCACCAGCGCCGATCCGTTGACCAGGAGGCCGTCGATCACGCCGGCATCCACGCCCTTCCACAGCACCGTCTTCGACAGGCGGTAGCCCGGCCGGATGATGGCGCCCTCGTAGGCCTCGTCCACGTAGTACTTGTTCAGCAGGATGCGGTACGGCCAGCCGCCCGCCAGGTCGCGCATGGTGTCGGCGACCTTGATGCGCCGCGAGTAGACCAGGTAGCCCAGCGCCAGGCCCAGCAGGCCCCAGGCCAGCGACGCCGCGGCCAGGCCCCGCTCCAGCGCCACGTGCCCGTGACCGCCCGCGTGGGCGGCCGCGCCGTGGGCGGCCTCGGCCCCGTGGGCCAGCGCCTCCCCGCCGTGCTGCGCCGCCGCGGCCGCGGCCTCGTGCCCGCCGCCCGCGAACACCGGCGCCAGCCAGTGCTCGAAGTGGTTGCTGCCGCCCAGGAACGCGGGCCACCCGACCCAGCCCCCGACCACCGACAGCACCGCCAGCGCCACCAGCGGCGCGGTCATCGTCAGCGGCGACTCGTGGATGTGGTGCCGGACCTCCTGGCTGGCGCGGTTGGTGCCGTGGAACGTCAGCACGACCAGGCGCATCATGTAGAACGCGGTCAGGCCGGCCACCAGGAAGGCCACCAGCCACAGGGCGACGCCGCCGCCGTCGCTGCTGAACGCCTTCCAGAGGATCTCGTCCTTGGAGAAGAAGCCGGCCAGCGGGAAGACGCCGGCGATGGCGAAGGTCCCGGCCAGGAACGTCCAGAACGTGATCGGCAGCTTCTTCGCCAGCCCGCCCATCACGCGCATGTCCTGCTCGCCGCTCATGGCATGGATGACCGAGCCCGAGCCGAGGAACAGCAGCGCCTTGAAGAAGGCGTGGGTCATCACGTGGAAGATGCCGGCCGCGAACGCCCCCAGGCCGCAGGCCATGACCATGTAGCCCAGCTGGCTGACCGTCGAGTAGGCCAGGACCCGCTTGATGTCGTTCTGGGTGGTGGCGATGGTCGCCGCCAGCACGGCCGTGGCCGCGCCGACGATGGTCACGACCTCCATGGCGGTCGGCGCCAGGACGTAGACGAAGTTCATGCGCGCCAGCATGTAGACGCCGGCGGTGACCATCGTCGCGGCGTGGATGAGCGCGCTGACGGGCGTCGGGCCGGCCATCGCGTCCGGCAGCCAGATGTAGAGCGGGATCTGCGCCGACTTGCCGGTGGCGCCCACGACGAGCAGCAGGCCGATGGC
>CAYNPY010000088.1:0-13989 GCA_964399195.1 uncultured Fibrobacteraceae bacterium | reverse complement strand
CCGGTCATGCCGTAAATGGCGTTGTTGACGAAGAAGACCGTGATGTTCTCGCCGCGGTTGGCGGCGTGGATCGTCTCGGCCGTGCCGATGGCGGCCAGGTCGCCGTCGCCCTGGTACGAGATGACGATCGAGTCGGGGTTCGTGCGCTTGACCGCCGTCGCCACGGCCGCGGCGCGCCCGTGCGCCGCCTGGTAGTTGCCGCAGTTGAAGTAGTAGTAGCCGAACACGGAGCAGCCGACCGGCGACACGAAGACGGCGCGACCGGTCAGGCCCAGGTCGTGCAGCGCCTCGGCGATCATCTTGTGGACGTTGCCGTGCCCGCAGCCCGGGCAGTAGTGCGTGGCCTCCTTCGCGGGGCCGCTCTTGCGCTCGAAGGTGGGGAAGAAACCCGCGGACTTTTCGAAGGTCTTCATCAGCGGGCACCTCCGCCCAGGACGCGCCGGAATTCCGCCAGCAGTTCCGCGCCGCCCGGCACCATGCCGCCGCAGCGCCCGTAGAAGTGCACCGGCCGGCGGCCCTCGACGGCCAGCCGGACGTCCTCGACCATCTGGCCCGTCGACAGTTCGACGGCCAGGAACGCCTTCGCCGTCGCGCACAGCTCCGCGATCGCCCGCGTGGGGAACGGCCACAGCGTGACGGGCCGCAGCAGGCCGACCTTGAGGCCCTCGGCCCGCGCCTGGTCGACCGCGGAGTAGACGATGCGGCTGACCACGCCGTACGCCACGACCACCAGGTCGGCGTCGTCGACGTGGTACTTCTCCAGCCGCACCTCCTCGGCCTCGATGCGCTTGTACTTCGCGTCGAGCTTCAGGTTGTGCAGCTCGAGATTCTCGGGCTCGAGCGTGATGCTGCTGATCAGGTTGCCCGCCGTGGCCGGCGTGCCGTCCACGGCCCAGGACGAATGGTCGGCCAGGGCCGTCTTCGCGGCCGGGATCTCGACCACTTCCATCATCTGGCCGGTGATGCCGTCGGCCATGATGCAGGCCGGGTTGCGGTACTTGTCGGCCAGGTCGAAGGCCAGCATGGTCAGGTCGCACATCTCCTGGGCGCCGTTCGGCGCCAGGGCGATCAGCCGGTAGTTGCCGTGGCCGCCGCCCTTGGTGATCTGGAAGTAGTCGGCCTGCTCGGGCGCGATGTTGCCCAGACCGGGACCGCCGCGCACGATGTTGACCACCACGCACGGCAGCTCGGCGCCGGCGCAGTACGACAGCCCCTCCTGCTTGAGGCTGAAGCCGGGGCTGGACGAGGCGGTCATCGTGCGCACGCCCATGCCCGCCGAGCCGTAGACCATGTTCATCGCGGCCACTTCGCTCTCGGCCTGGATGAAGACGCCGCCGAGCGCGGGGAAGTGCAGAGCGGCGGCGTGAGCGATCTCGCTGGCGGGGGTGATCGGGTAGCCGTAGTAGGCGCGGCACCCGGCGGCGAGCGCGCCGACGACGATGGCGTCGTTCCCCTTCATGAATTGTCTGGCCATGACTCCTCGTTTCCTGCGTGCGGTCCGTTCCCTCGCGGCGCGCGCCGACGCCCGCCGGCTCGGCGACCGGCCTACGGTTTGAAGACGCGGATGGCCCCCGGCTCGGGGCACGCGTAGAAGCACAGCCCGCAACCGGTGCAGTCGGCGCCGGTGTAATACGCGGGGTGATAGCTCGCGCTGTTGAGCTTCTCGCTGATCGCGATCACGCTCTTCGGGCAGACGGCCAGACACAGCTGGCAGCCCTTGCACAGCTCGGCGTTGACCTCCATGAAGGGGACGTCGAGCGCCGTGTTCTCGTTCATGGGATCCCACCTCTGGGTCGCGGGTTGCGGAGGCGCGGGGTCGTCGTGCGGCAAAGATAGTCGGGGCGTGTGGGCGGCCAAAGGAATTGTTCCGCCGCGGCTTACCGGACGCGACAGGTCATGATTGCGCGCATCGCGCAGCGGGCGCGGCCGCCGCGAAGCCGCCGCGCCCCGCCGCTCAGCCGGCTCAGCGGTCGGTGAACCGGGGCGCGCGCTTCTCGAGGAACGCGCGGCAGCCCTCGTGTCCGTCGTCGGAGGCGGCCACCACGCCGAACAGCCCGGCCTCCAGCCGCAGACCGGCCGCCAGGTCGGTCCCGAGGCCGCCGTCGACGGCCTCCAGCGCGCAGCGCAGCGTCAGCCGCGAGCGCGCGGCGATCTCGCGCGCCACCTGCGCCACCGCCGCGGCCAGTTCCGCCGCCGGCAGCACGCGGTTGACCAAGCCCATCGCCTGCGCCTCGGCGGCGGTGACCATGTTGCCCCGCAGGATCAGTTCGAGGGCGCGCCCGCGACCGACCAGCCGCGCCAGGCGCTGCGTGCCGCCGTAGCCGGGAATCAGGCCCAGGCCCGTCTCTGGCAAGCCGAGCTTCGCGGTGTCGGCCGCCCAGCGGAACGAGCAGGCCAGCGCCAGCTCGCAGCCGCCGCCCAGCGCGAAGCCGTTCACTTGGGCGATGACCGGCTTGCCCAGGTGCGCGACGAGGTCCATGAGCGCCTGCCCTCGCCGCGCCAGCGCCTGCGCGTCGGCGGCCCCCAGCGCAGCCAGCTCGGCGATGTCGGCGCCGGCGACGAAGGCCTTCGGTCCGGCGCCGGTCAGGATCACGACGCGCGCGCCGTCGTCGGCGGCCAGACGCCCCAGGCAGGCCTCGAGCTCGCCGATGGTCGCCGCGTTGAGCGCGTTGAGCTTGTCCGGGCGGTTGACGGTGACGGTGGCGACCCCGTCGTTCACGTCGCAAAGCAGGTTCTCGAAGGTCATGGCGGTGTCCCGTGGGTTGGGGGGTGGCCCGGCGCCGGCGCCGGTTCGCGGGCACTATACCGCGCCGGCGGCGCCCCGGTCCACCCCGAGCCGCGAACCGCCGCCGCCGGCACCGCACGAATGCCACAAGTCATTGTAAAGAATATCGTTGCGCGAAAAACGCCCCGGCCGCCCCCCGACATGGCATCAAATTCGGCACCGAACCGGAAGAGTTCTTGCCGGATCTTCACCGCTCGGGTCGGAAAAAAGCGCACTTCCGGCTTTTTTTTGGCTGGACACTCCCCATATCCGGTGGTATCGTCGCCCTCAGTGAAGGCATTGAACGTCATCCGGCGCCCACGTGATGACACCCCACGAACCGCGCGCGGTTAAGGGGCTTCCGGCACCCATAGAATTCCGAAGCGAAGGGCGGCGCCGCCGCCGGAACGACAACCAGGGGGATCACGATGAGGAAATTTGCTCTCGCTCTTCTGGCCGTCAGCGTGCTGGCAGCGGGCGTCGCCACTGCCCAGCAGGGTTGCCCGACGGCCACCGACATCCAGGTCCTCCAGATGAACTCGCCCGCCGGGCTGAACACGCTGGTGACGCCGTGCAACGTGGTCGTGACCGCGGTCCGCGCGAGCGGCTTCTATGTGTCGCAGGCCCCCCACGGCGCCTGGGACGCGATCTGGATCTATTACCCGGGCCACACCTTCGTGCCGGGCGACCTGGTCAGCATCTGCGGCGTGTTCAAGGAAGTCTGCGGCCTGTCGACCATCGACATCCCCGCCGGCGGCATCTACGGCTACGTCCTGAAGGTCGGCACCGCGCCGGTGCCCCCGGTGAACTACATCACCGCCGCCGATCTGATGGCGTCTCCCGAGCAGTGGGAGAGCGTCACGATCATGATCATCGACGGCATGACGGTCCCCGCCGGCTTCGACCTCGGCGGCGGCACCTGGGCCGTCGACGCCCTTGACGGCACGGACCTGGTGTTCGGCAACTTCTGGTACCCGTTCGGCAGCGTCGCCGAGGGCCAGTGCTACAACAACGCGACCGGCATCCTGCACGACCAGTGCGGGACCTTCGTGTTCGAGCCCTTCGTCGACGGGATCGCCCTGGTGAACTGCTCGGTGGACGTCGAGGGCGTCAGCCTCGGCAGCCTGACGGCGACCTGCCGGTTGTAAGCGTCCGGTTCCGCCCGTGGAGCGGGGGCGGCCTTGCGGCCGCCCCCGCCTGTTTCGGGAGCGCCGAGCCGGGGCTGGACGGGGCATTTATGCTGATGACGGCGGTCGGATTTGCGCGTATCCTGTGAGTCGGAGTTTCAACGGGCGCTGGTCCCGACCCCGCCCGCCTCCAGGGGGCGAACCACAGGCAGGCAGACCATGCCGGGCGGCCCGACATCGACGCTGCTGGCCCTTGCGGGCCTGACTGCGGCCGCGAGCGTGGTCGCCGGATTCCTCTACGCCCGCGAGCGACGCCGGAACCGGCAGTCCACCGCGCGTATCGCCCGCCGCAACGCGGAGATCGAGCGCCTGCGGCAGCAGCTGCTGGATGCGCGGCGCCTGGAGGCCGTCGGCGTCCTGGCCGGCGGCATCGTCAACAACCTGAACAATCTCCTGGCGGCGATGCTCGGCAGCGCGCGGCTGGCGAGCCACGAGGCGGGCGTGCCCGCCCCCGCGCGCCAGGAGCTGGACCGCCTGCTCAAGGCCGGCCACCAGGCCGCCGACCTGGTCCGCGAGCTGGGCGACTTCTACCGCGACGCCGACCAGGCGCGGCGCCCGCAGGACCTGCTGCCGGTGACGCGCGACACGGTCAAGCTGCTCCAGGACATCGTGCCCACATCGGTCGCGGTGCGGGCCGACCTGCGCCAATGCGGGCCGGTGCTGGCGACGCGGGCCGGCGTGCAGCAGACCATCGTCAGCCTCGGCAGCGCGTTCGTCCAGGCGCTCGGAAGCGGCGGCGGGCGGGTCACGATCCGGCTGGACGAACAGCGCCTCGGGCACGCGCGCGAAGGCGTCGGGACGACGCTGGAACCGGGGGCGTACGCACGACTCGGCTTCGAGGTCGAGACGGCTGAACGCGGCGCGACGCTGCCGCTCGAGGGCGCGACGCTGGCCGCGCTCTGCCACGAGCTCGAAGGCCAGGGCGCGCTCGTCCTGCCGGCGGCCGGCCGGCCCGACCGCCTCGCGTGCGAGCTGTGGTTCCCTCTGATCGCCTGGCGCGTGGCCGCCGGCGCGGACACCGCCGTCACCACCGTGTCGCGCGCATCGGCGGCTCCGGCCGAGCCTGAGCCCGTCGAGGCCGAGGCGCCGGCGGCCGCCGGCCCGCCCCGCGCCACCATCCTGCTGGTCGACGACGAGGAAATGGTGGCCCAGGTCCTGGCCCGCGGCCTGCGCCGTCTGGGCTACCGCGTGGTGACGCACCTGGATGCGCGCACCGCCCTGGCCGACTTCACCCAGACGCCCGCGCTGTTCGACATCGTCATCACCGACCAGATCATGCCGCACCTGTCCGGCGTGCGCCTGGCGCAGCGCATCCACGAGGTGCGGCCCGACATCCCGGTCGCCCTCTGCACCGGCTTCCGCGACAGCTTCAACGAGCAGCAGGCGCGCGAGGCCGGCGTGGCCGACTTCATCCTCAAGCCCACCAGCCACCGGGCGCTGGCCGCGGTCGTCGACCGGCTGGTCCTCAAGCGCATGGAAGGCCGCGGCTGAGCTCCTTCCCCCCGCCGATTCCGGCTAGGTCCGGCCTGCCCGATCTGGTATCCTGACCGCCGCCCGTTCGACCACCCACCCGTTCCGGGAGCACCGCCCGAGAGGACGCCATGCCGCATTCGTTCGAGGAGAAGCTCGCCCGCCTGCGCGCCCTGCGCCGCCAGACCCTCGAAGGCGGCGGCCCCGACAAGATCGCGAAGATCCACGACTCGGGCCGCCTGACCGCCCGCGAGCGCGTGGACCTGCTGCTGGACGAGGGCAGCTTCCAGGAGACGGGCGTCTTCGTGCGCCATCGCAGCCACGAGATGGGCATGGACCGCAACCGCCCGGTCGGCGACGGCATGGTCACCGGCGTGGGCCGCATCGACGGCCGGCAGGTCTACGTCTTCGCGCAGGACTTCACCGTGTTCGGCGGCTCGATGAGCGAGGCCAACGCCCTGAAGATCTGCCGCCTGATGGACCAGGCGCTCGAGAACGGGTGCCCCGTGATCGGCCTGAACGACAGCGGCGGCGCCCGGATCCAGGAGGGCGTGCGCTCGCTGGCCGGCTACGCCGAGATCTTCTGGCGCAACACGATGGCCTCGGGCGTGATCCCGCAGATCTCCGCCATCATGGGCCCCTGCGCCGGCGGCGCCGTGTACTCGCCGGCGATCACCGACTTCACGCTGATGGTGGACCGCACCAGCTACATGTTCGTGACCGGGCCGAACGTGATCAAGATGGTGACCAACGAGGACGTGACGTTCGAGGAGCTGGGCGGCGCCAACACGCATTCCACGAAGAGCGGCGTCTGCCATTTCATGGCCGCCTCGGATGCCGACTGCCTGCTGCTGACGCGCCGCCTGCTGGGCTTCCTGCCCCAGAACAACCTCGAGGATCCGCCGCGCGTCGTGCCCGGCGACGCGCCGGACCGCCGCGAGGAGCGCCTGAACGCGATCGTGCCCGACGACAGCCGCAAGCCGTACGACATGCTCGAGGTGATCAAGCTGGTGGTCGACGACGGCGACTTCCTGGAGGTGCAGCCGCGGCACGCGCAGAACCTGATCTGCGGCTTCGCCCGCCTGGACGGGCAGGCGGTCGGCATCGTCGCCAACCAGCCCCGGTACCAGGCCGGCGTGCTGGACATCAACGCCAGCCTGAAGGGCGCCCGCTTCGTGCGCACGTGCGACTGCTTCAACGTGCCTCTGGTGGTGTTCGAGGACGTGCCCGGCTTCCTGCCCGGCACCGAGCAGGAGTTCGGCGGCATCATCAAGCACGGCGCCAAGCTGCTCTACGCGTTCTGCGAGGCGACGGTGCCGAAGCTGACCGTCATCACGCGCAAGGCCTACGGCGGCGCCTACGACGTGATGAACAGCAAGCACATCCGCGCCGACTACAACGTGGCCTGGCCCGGCGCCGAGCTGGCCGTGATGGGCCCGGAGGGCGCGGTCAACATCCTCTACCGCCAGTCGATCGCCGACAGCGCGGACCCCGCCGCCGAGCGCAAGCGGCTGGTCGACGAGTACAACGAAACCTACGCGAACCCCTTCATCGCGGCGGGACTCGGCTACCTGGACGACGTGATCGAGCCGGCCGACACGCGGCGGCACCTGGTGGCCGCGTTGAACAGCCTGCGCAACAAGAAGCAGACGCTGCCGCCGAAGAAGCACGGCAACATCCCGCTGTAGGAGTCACGCGTGAGCAGGAAGCACCCGGCGGCCGGCGATCGCGCGCGGCCCTTCGACAAGGTCCTGGTGGCCAACCGCGGCGAGATCGCCGTGCGCGTCGTCCAGGGCCTCCGCGAACTGGGCCTGGGCACGGTCGCGGTCTACTCCGAGGCCGACCGGACCGCGCTGCACGCATTGGTCGCCGACGAGGCGGTCGCGATCGGCCCGGCCCCCTCCAGCGAGAGCTACCTGGTCGGCAGCCGCCTGGTCGAGGCGGCGCTGGCCACCGGCGCCGGCGCCATCCACCCCGGCTACGGGTTCCTGTCGGAGAACGCCGCCTTTGCGCGCCTGGTCGAGGACGCCGGCCTGGTGTTCATCGGACCGACCCCCGAATCGATGGAGATCATGGGCGACAAGCTCTCCTCGCGGCGGAAGATGCTGGCGAGCGGGGTGCCCGTGGTGCCGGGGACGGAGGAGGCGGTCCGCGACCCGCGCATCGCCGGCGAGATCGCCGAGCGCATCGGCTTCCCGGTGCTGCTCAAGGCGTCGGCGGGCGGCGGCGGCAAGGGCATGCGCATCGTGCGCTCGGCCGCCGAGATGGCGGCCGCCCTGCGCCAGACGATGGGCGAGGCGGGCAAGTCGTTCGGCAACGACGCCATCTTCGTGGAGAAGTACATCGAGGATCCCAAGCACGTCGAGGTCCAGGTGCTGGGCGACGGCAGAGGCGAGGTCGTGCACCTTTTCGAGCGCGAGTGCTCGGTGCAACGGCGCCACCAGAAGCTGATCGAGGAGAGCCCCTCCCCCTCGCTGACGGAGGACCTGCGCGCGCGCATCTGCGAGGCCGCGGTGCAGACCGCCCGCGCCGTCGACTACCGCGGCGCGGGCACGGTGGAGTTCATCCTGGCCCCGGGCGGCGAGTTCTACTTCCTGGAGATGAACACCCGCCTGCAGGTCGAGCACCCGGTGACCGAACTGGTCACGGGCGTCGACCTGGTGCACGCGCAGGTGAGGATCGCGCGCGGCGAGGGCCTCGGCCTCCGGCAGCGGGACATCGCGCAGCGCGGCTGGGCGCTGGAATTCCGCGTCTGCGCCGAGGATCCCGCGCGCAATTTCGCGCCCAGCATCGGCCGCATCGACCTGCTCTCGGTGCCGCTGGGGCCGGGCGTGCGGCTGGACACCGGCGTCTACGAGGGCTTCGACGTGCCCGTCCACTACGACCCGCTGCTGGCCAAGCTCATCGTCTGGGCCCAGGACCGCCCGCGGGCGATCGCGCGCGCCCGGCGCGTGCTGGGCGAGTTCGTCCTGCACGGGCCGACGCACAACCTGCCGTTCCACCAGTGGGCCCTGGCGCAGCCGGCGTTCAACGACGGCAGCTACACGACGCACTTCGTCGAGGACGCGTTCCGCGGCGACGACATGCTGCCCGAGCTGGCGGCGGCCGACCGCGAGGCGCTGGTGGCGGCGGCAGCGCTTCACGAGAGCGGCCGGCGCGCGGCTCCCCCGGCCTCCGCAGCCGCCGGCGCGGGCGGGGACAATTGGCGGCGGGCGGCCCGCCGCGCCATGACCGGACACCGCTGACGGACGACGCCGGTCCGGACGCCGCGCGCGGTCCCGGGACCCGGCAGACAGGGAGGATCCGACGTGCTGCCCAGGAAGACCTACGCGGTGGACGTGGACGGCCGGCGCCACCGGGCCGAGCTGGCCGGGGACGGCCAGGCGTTCGAGCTGACGATCGACGGCGCCGGACCGGCGCCCGTGCGCGCCCTGCCGGTGCTGGGCGGCCGGGCGCTGCTGGTGGAGGTCGGCGCCGGCCGCCGCCTGGTCCACCTGTCGGCCGCCGACGCGGCCGGCGGCCTGCGGGCGACCGTGGGCGGGCGCCCGGTGCGCCTGGCCGCGCTGGACGAGCTGCGCGCCCTGGCCCTGCGGGACGTCGAGGCCGGCGCCGGCAGCGGCACGCTGACGGCCGACATCCCGGGGCTGGTGGTCGAGATCCGCGTCAAGACGGGCCAGGCCGTGCGCCGGGGCGAACCCTTGATCGTCGTCGAAGCGATGAAGATGCAGAACGAGTTGACGGCCGGCCTCGACGGCGAGGTGGAGCGGATCGCCGTCGCGGTGGGCCAGTCGGTCAACCCCGGCGACATCCTGGTCGTGGTCACGCCCGCTCCCTGACGGTCCGGAATCCGCGCGCCCGCTGTAACCCCGCGGCCACTGGCGCGTCTATGCCCGTGACATGAGACACGCAGCCTTCAACGAACTGCTCGCCGCGCACCGGGACCGGGTCTACACCCGGGCCCTGTACAGCCTGCGCGACGCGCGCGACGCCGAGGACGTCACCCAGGAGGCCTTCCTGCGCCTGTGGCGCCAGGGCGGCGAGGTGCCGGCCGACCGCGTCGGCCCCTGGCTGGCGCACGTCACGCGCAACCTGTGCATCGACCACTCGCGGCGGCGCGCCGCGGCCCGCCGCCACCTGGGCGTGCCCGACCCCGACGCCCTCGAAGGGCTGCCCGTCGAGGAGGGCGCCGGCGACGACCCGCTGCGGGACCTGGAACTGGACGACCGCCAGCGCCAGCTGCTGGACGCCCTGCAGACGCTGCCCGCCGAAACGCGCGACGTCATGCTCATGCACTACTACGAGGGCCGGAAACTGGCCGACATCGCCGCCGCCCTGGGCAAGTCGCTCAGCGCGGTGAAGGTCCAGGTCCACCGCGCGCGGCATGCCCTGCGCCTGGTCCTGGCGGACGCCGAGGCGGCGGCCCGGCGGAAGGGACTGGCATGAACCTCCACTGCGCGAACTGCGGACCCGAGCTGGCGGCCTGGGCCGCCGGCGAACTGGAGCCCGGCCTGCGCGAAGCGGTCGCCGCCCACCTGGCCGACTGCCCCGCCTGCCGGCTCGAGCTGGACCGGGAGCTGGCCCTGCGCGCGACGCTGGCCGGCCTGCCCGGGGCGACGTGCCCGCCGGCGGTCACCGACCGCGTGCTCGGCGTCATCGCCGCGGAGCAGGCGCGCGTCCGGCGCCGGCGCGCGTGGCTGGGCGCCGGCGGCGCGCTGGCCGCAGCGACCCTGGCGGCGGCCCTGCTGCTGCGGCCGGGAGGCCCGGCCGACGCCCCGACTCCGGTGGCCAGCCTCGAGCAAGGCCGTTTGCGGGAGGAAGCGCCGCCGCCGCCGGCCCCTTCTTTCGACCCCGCAGCGCACGCGGCGGCCGTCGCGGCGGCGGGCTACACCCCCGAGCAGGTCGCCGCGGCCCGGCGCGACCTGATCCGCACCGTGGCGCTGGCCGCCGCGGTCCTGGACCGCACCGGGCGCCAGACGATTTCCGACGTGTTCAGCGAGCGCCTGCCCGCCGCGGTGGCGGGCTCCCTGCGCCCGCTGGACGACCCTGCCCGAGGAGGCTGACCATGAAGACCCGCAACCTGCTCCCGCTGCTCGTCCTCGCCGCGCTCCTGGCCGCGCCGGCGCTGGCCGAGGATATCGCGAAGCTGCCCGGCTACGTGGACCTGGACTGGATCTCGATTCCCGACGGGGCCACCGAAGTGCAGGACATCGTCCTGGACCCGGTGCTCGCCGGCCTGGCGGCCGGCGGCGGCGACGCCGACCCGGCGCTGAACCAGGCTCTGGCGATGGTCAAGTCGGTCCGCGTGAAATCGTTCTCGCTGGCCGGCGTCAACGAGTCGTCCGTCGCGGCCGACGTCAAGAAGCTGCAGGACCGGCTGGCGAAGGGCACCTGGCAGCGCCTGGTCTACATGAAGGACGGCGAGGAGACGGTCACCGTCAGCACCCTCAGCCACGGGGGGCAGCTGGCCGGGCTGATGGTCCTGACCTACGAGCCGGGCGACAGCGCCACCTTCATCAACGTGGTGGGCGACCTGGACCTGACCACGCTGCTGCGACTGGCCGCGCAGATGCACGGCGGTGAACTGAACGGGATGCTGTCGGGGATGGGCGACGCCCACGGCGGCCACCACGACTCGGGCACGGGCAACGAATAGCGCCGCGGAACGAAGCAGGCGCCGCGCTCCTCCCCGGGAACGCGGCGCCTGCGTTGTCACCGACCCGCGGCCGCGCCGACCTCAGGCGAGGTTCTCCGGATTGAGACCCTCCAGCTCCGGCACCACGAAGCGGCCGTCCTTGCGCACCAGCCGGTCGTCGAACCAGATCTCGCCACCGCCCCACTCCGGCGCCTGCATCATCACGATGTCCCAGTGCAGCGCCGATTTGTTGCCGTTGTCGGACTTCGCGTAGGCGTTGCCCGGCGTCAGGTGGAAGCTGCCGCTGATCTTCTCGTCGAAGAGCGTGTCCAGCATCGGCGTCGTGATGTGCGGGTTGACGCCGAGGGCGAACTCGCCGAAGTAGCGGGCGCCCTCGTCGGTGTCCAGCGCGCGCTGCAGCTTGGACTGGTCGCCCTCGCAGGCGGCTTCCACGATGCGGCCGTCCTTGACCACGAAGCGCACGTTGGACAGCACCGAGCCGCCCTGCCGCGTCTTCGTGTTGTACTGGATCACGCCGTTCACGGAGTCGCGCACCGGCGCGATGTAGACCTCGCCGTCGGGGATGTTGCGTCCGCCGTCGCACTTGACCGCGGGCAGGCCCTTGATGCTGAAACGCAGGTCCGTGCCCGGGCCCTTGAGGTGCACGCGGTCGGTGGCCTCCAGCAGCGCGTGCAGCGGGTCCATCGCCCGGCTCATGCGCGCGTAGTCCAACAGGCAGACGCGGTAGTAGAAGTCCGCGAACTCCTCGGTGGGCCGTTCGGCCGCCTGCGCCATCGCCGGGTTCGGGTAGCGCAGCACGCACCACTTCTTGTTCAGGCGCACCGGGATGTGCACCTGACCCCAGTAGGCCTGGTCGTGCCACTTCTGGCGGTCCGCGTCGACGTCCGCCAGGTCGAACGGATTGGTGCTCCCGCGCACGCCGATGTAGGCGTCGACCGCCTCCATGATCGGGCGGTGGAACGCGCCCCAGGCCTCGAACTGCGGCTGCGAGGCGTGCTTGATGAAGCCGCGGCTGACCGTCTCGTCGTTGTAGTACCAGAACGGGACGCCGCCGTGGACGGTGGCCACGCGCACCAGTTCGCGGCCCAGCTCGAGGGCCTCGAGGCCCTTGACCTCGATGTAGATCTTCTCGCCGGGCTGCAGTTTCACGGAGTACGTGATCAGCTGCTCGGCCAGCTTCGTGTTGCGGGGGTCCATGCTTTCCTCCCGGGGTTGGAGGTGCCATCTTAGCCCGGACGGGGCAGGGCGCGCAACGGCCGCCCGCCGGAAACGGAGACGGAATGTCGAACGACGCATTGAGGGACGCGCTGGGGGCGCTGCCCGCCGGCACGGCCGGCCACGTCGACCATATCGGGGTGGCGGTGGCGGACCTGGACCAGGCGCTGGTGCTCTACCGCGACCTGCTGGGGCTGGAGCTGGAGCGCCTCGAGGAGGTGCCGCAGGAGAACGTCCGCGTGGCCTTCCTCAAGCTGGACCGCCAGGGCGGTCCGGGACACCTGGAACTGCTGGCCCCCATGTCGGAGGCCGGCGCCATCGCCGCGTTCATCGCCAAGCGCGGGCCCGGCCTGCACCACGTGGCGGTGGCGGCCCGCGACGTGCCGCTGGTGCTGGAGCGCTGCCGGCAGGCGGGTCTGGCGCTGATCGACCAGCAGCCCCGCCTGGGCGCCGGCGGCAAGCAGATCGCCTTCGTGCACCCCAAGGCGACCGGCGGCGTGCTGCTGGAGATCTGCGGCCCGGGGCCGGCCTGAGCGGCCGGAGCGCGCCTCAGCGCGCCTGGTAGACGCCCGCCTCCCGCCAGCCGACCCTGCCGGTCACCGGCGTCCGGTCGGGCTCGCCCGCGGGGTTGATCCAGGCCGGGACGTAGCCGGCCCCGAACAGGCTGTCCAGCTGGTTGGCGGCGTCGGCGCCCGCGTAGAGCGCCTGCGTGCCCGCCTCCGGACAGCCCGGCAGGGTCGCGCAGGACCGCAGTTGCGAAGGGTCCAGGCCCAGGCGCACGTCCTGGGGGCGCCCCTGGAACAGCAGCTTCCAATGCACCAGCAGCACGCGCCCCTGTTGCACGCGCAGGCCCGGGTGGAAACCGACGGCCAGCGTGCCGGGCTCGGAGCTCACGTTGAGCGCCTTGGGGTCGGGGAATTCCTGCGCGATGACGCTGGCCTCCGCTCCGGTCACCTGCAGCTTCAGCTCGGCGCCGCCCAGGCGCAGGAACGCGTCGCCGCGCCGGGCGACCGGTTCCATGTCCGTCAGCCAGGCGTAGACGTCGACGATGGTGACGCCGCCTTCCGGCTCGCCGGTCTGCGTCGTCTCGACCAGCGAATCGCCGGCCGCGAACGAGAACCGCACCAGGCCGTTCTCGCCGCACCACTCCGACGCCCCGGCCGGCGCGGCCGCCGTCCCCAGCCACAGGACGGCGCCCGCCAGCGCCAAGCAGTTCACGTGCTTCATCCCTGTCCTTTCGAGCGCGCCCGCCGCGCCGGCGGGCGGCCTCAGCTGCCCGTGCTCACGTAGTTGCGCACGCCGCGCCGCCACAGCAGCGCCGCGCCCGCGAACACGACCGCGCCCACCAGGGGCGTCAGCAGCGCCACCTTGGCCAATTCGGGCCCGCCCACGAACCACGCCGCCGGATAGAACGCCACCCAGGCGAACGGCAGGACGAAGGTCAAGAAGACCCGCACCGGCAGGCTGTAGATCGTGATGGGGTACCGGCTGAACCGGATCAGGTTGTAGACCGGCGGGGCCAGCCCCATCTTGTCCTCGAACCAGAAGCTGACCGTCGTGATGGCCAGGAACACGCCCAGGTAGACCAGGGCCGCGCCCGGGGCCAGCACCGCCAGCGCCAACAGGTCCGTAACACCGAAGTCGGTCCCGAGTTTCCAGCCCAGTTCGGCGCCGGCATGGGCCATCACCGCCAGCCCCAG
>CAYNPY010000087.1:0-14010 GCA_964399195.1 uncultured Fibrobacteraceae bacterium | reverse complement strand
CCGCCGCCGTTGCCGCCGCCATTCCCGCCGCCGGTCCCGCCGCCGTTCCCGCCGCCGTTGCCGCCGCCGTTGCCGCCACCACCGCCACCGCCGCCGCCGCCTGAGGACGGCCCGACGCCGGCCGGCAGGTTGTCGTCGATCGTCGCGGCATCGCCGTCGGCCCCGGTCGAATAGACCGCGCGCGAGCTCGCGTTGACCTCGAAGGGCCTCCCCCAGCCGTCGGTGTCGAACGCCTCCGCCAGGTCCAGGGCCGGGCGGTCCACGGCCGTCCAGTTGCCGGTCAAGGCCAGCGCGGCGTCCAGGTTGAGAGCCGCCTGCGCGATCTCCAGCTTGTAGAGCGTGGACTTGCGGGCCGGCGGCAGGCTCGAGACGTTCAGGCTGATGTCGTCGTCGCCGCCGCCGTCATCGCCGCGGTCGGGTCCCCAGCTGCGCGCGATGAAGTCGGGCGGATTGGCGCCGGTGACGTCGATCTCGACCACGTAGGCGCGCCGCCAGGGATCGACCAGCGCGTCGCCGTCGATGCCGGCGTCGAGGTAGCCGTCCACCAGGTCGGCCGCGTCGGTCGGGAACGCCGCGCGGTCCTCGAAGTAGCGGCGGGCCGCCTCGGCGATGGCCTTCAGCTCCGCTTCGCAGTCCTCCAGCTTGTCGCGGTTGACCGGCCCGGCCGCGACCAGGGACAGCAGGTCGTCCCCGGCGCCGTCGACGGTCCAGGTGCCGCCCACGGCGCCCAGCGTGAAGACGCCGTCGATGCCGGCGCTGGCTATGATGAGATCCGCCGCGCCGGCGGGCGCCGTGGTCGGCCGCAGGTCGTACAGGTAGGGCTCGCCCCAGGCGTCGGTCGTCGCCTCGACGAGCGGCGTGCCGCCGCTGCCGCCGCCCACGTACGGGCCTTGCCACCCGGTCGCGCCCGGGTCGGCCAGCAGCGCGCCCAGGCCCTCGGCTTCGGTCGGAAAGCGGCCCGTGTCCTCGTAGAACTTGAGCAGGCCCTGCCGCAGGCCCGCCAGCTCGTCCAGCGTGGACTCCTCGCGGGCGCGGGTGATCTCGCGGAACGCCAGCGGCGTGACGGCGGCCGCCATGATCGCGACGATGGCGACGGCCACCACGATCTCGACCAGCGTGAAGCCCCCGCGCGCGGGCGGGTTCACGGCGGCGGACTTGCGGCAACGCACGGGCATCCTCCCCTCCTAGTGCAGCGCCGAGCGGATCGACATGATCGGCATCAGCAGCGACAGCGCGGCCAGGCAGACCATGGCGCCCAGCAGCACCAGAACCAGTCCCTCGAACACGGTGAAGGCCTTCTTCAGGTCGCGCGGCAGCTCCTTGTCCAGGTGGCCGGAGACCGTCAGCAGCGACTTGTCCAGCGAGCCGGTGCGCTCGCCCACGGCGATCATGCGCTGCACCAGGGGCGGGAACGTGTCGGCGGCCGCGAAGGCCTCCGTCAGCGACAGGCCGCTGGCGACCTGGGCGCGGACGGTCCCCAGCTGTGCGGCCATGACGCGGTTGCCGACGACCCCGCGCAGCAGGTCCAGCAGGCGCAGCAGGTCTACCCCGGAGGCGAAGATGACGGCGAACGTCTTGGCGAAGCGCGAGAGGGCCAGCTTGCCCAGGAACGTGCCCACGACCGGGAGCCGCAGCAGCAGCTTGTCGCGCGCGTAGGCGCCGCGGCGCGTCGCGACGGCCAGCCTGAAGGCCGCGACCAGCGCCGCGCCCGCCAGCAGCAGGGCCCACCACCAGCGCCCGCAGAAGTCGCCCAGGGCCAGCATCGCGCGGGTCATGGCCGGCAGGTCCATCCCGGAATCGCGGAACAGCCCCTCGAAGCGCGGCATCACGAACAGCACCATCAGCAGGAACAGGCCCACGACGCCCACCAGCAGCATGGCCGGATAGATGAGCGCCTGCGTGGTCTGGCCGCGCAGGTCCTCCTGCCATTCCAGATAGGCCGTCAGTTCGTTGAAAGCGCCGTCCAGGCCGCCGGTGTTCTGCCCGGCCGACACCAGCGCCAGATAGACCGGCGAGAAGACGTGCGGATGGCGGGCCAGCGCCTCGTCCAGCTGCGAGCCGCTGGTGACGGCTGCCCGCAGGTCGGCCATCAGGTCGGCGAAGGGTCCCTCGCATTGCTGCTCGTAGTCGCGCAGAGCGGTCACCGCCGGCACGCCGGCGGTCAGGCTGGTGGCCATGTGCTGCGTGAACGAGCGCAGGTGCCTGCGCGCGGCGCGGCGCGCCGGCGACCAGGCGCCGCCCAGATCGCCCAGCGTGGGCCGGCTGGACAGCAGCACCAGTCCCTGCTCCAGCAGGGCGCCGGCCAGCTGATCGGCGCTGGCGGCGCGGCGCAGCCCGGTGATCGTGACGCCGGAGGCCGTCAGCGCGCTGTAGCGGAACTCCCTCATGTGACGACCCTCAACACCTCGGACAGCGTGGTGCGGCCCTCGCGGAACTTGGTCAGCGCGTCCTGGCGCAGGAATGTCTGGCCGGCGTCGCGCGCGGCGCGCTCCAGATCGGCCACGTCGCTTCGTTCGGCGACGCGCCGGCGCAGCGTCGCGTCGACGCCCAGGTACTCGAAGACGGCCAGGCGGCCGCGGTAGCCGGTCTGGCGGCAGAGGCCGCAGCCGCGGCCGGCGCGCGGCGCCGCGCCCTCCAGGTCCGCGGCCGTCAGCCCCAGCTGCTCGACCTGCGCCGGGTCCGGCGTCACGGGCTCGCCGCAGCCGTCGCAGACCTGGCGCACCAGGCGCTGCGCCACCACGGCCACCAGCGTGGCCGAGAGCAGGAACGGCTCGACGCCCATGTCGAGAAGCCGCGGCACGGCGCCCGCGGCGCTGTTGGTGTGCAGGGTGCTGAAGACCAGGTGGCCGGTCAGCGCCGCGCGGATGGCCAGTTGGGCCGTCTCCACGTCGCGGATCTCGCCCACCAGCAGGATGTCCGGGTCCTGGCGCAGGATCGCGCGCAGGCCCTTGGCGAAGGTGAAGCCCTTGGCGTTGTTCACCTGCGCCTGGTTGATGACCGGCAGCTCGTACTCGACCGGATCCTCCAGCGTGATGATCTTCGTGTCCGGCCGGTTCAGGAACGTGAGCGCCAAATAGAGCATAATGATCTTGCCGGAGCCCGTGGGCCCGGTCACCAGGATGATCCCGTTGGGCCGCGTGATGTCGCGCTTGAACTGCTCGAGCATCGGCGCCGGCATCCGCAGGCGGTCCAGGCCGACGATCAGCGCTTCCTTGTCCAGGATGCGGCAGACGATGGTCTCGCCGTGCACGGTCGGGAACGTGGACACGCGCATGTCCACCTTCTTGCGGCCGGCGTCGAAGAAGATGCGCCCGTCCTGCGGCACGCGCGTCTCGGAGATGTTCATCTCCGCCATGATCTTCACGCGCGTCACGACGATCGGCAGCAGTTCCTGCGGCAGCACCGCGCCCTGCACCAGCCGCCCGTCGATGCGGTAGCGGCAGCGGAGCACCTTCTCCTCGGGCTCGATGTGGATGTCGGTGGCGCCTTCGGCCACGCCCTGCCGCAGCAGCGCGTCGACCAGGCGGATGTACGGCGAGTCCTCCTGGGCCTGCGAGCCGCCGGCCGCCAGCGCGCGCCGCGCCGCCTCCACCAGCTGCGGGATGTCGTCGCCGGCGCCGCTCTGCCCGCCGAAGTGGCGGATGATGGCGTCCTTGATCTCGCTCTCGGGGGCGTGGACCACCTCGATGTACTTGCCGGTCATCCGCGCCAGTTCGTCGGCCGTGGCCAGGTCCAGGGGGTTGGCCATCGCCACCTGCAGCGTGCTGCCGCGCAGCTTCAGCGGAAGGAGCGATTTCGCTTCGGCGTAGTCGCGCTCGACGTGGCGCACGACCGCGCGGTCGACCTCCAGCCGCGTCAGGTCGACGCACTCGACGCCGGCCTGTCCGGCCAGCACGCGCGAGACCTCGCGCTCCGAGCAGATGCCCAGGCGCTGGAGCACGACGCCCAGCTTCTCGCCCGTCTGCTTCTGCTCGCGCAGCGCCAGGTCGAGCTTCTCCGGCGTCAAGGCGCCCGACTCGACGAGGATCTGCCCCAGGCGCTTGGTCCGCGCCGGGCTGGACGTGGCGATGCTCATGAAGCCGTATCCGTTCGTCGCATACCCCCTCCTTGGGCCGCAGCTGCCGCGGTCCTGCCGCGGGCCGCAACGCAAGAGGCGTTCCGGCTCCCCGCCGGCGGCGGGAGCGGCCCGGACGGCGACGACCGTCGTCCCCGGCGGGGTGCCGACGAAGATAAAGTATTGTCATGTATGTGTTTGATTGCCGACGGCGGCCCGCCGAAAGGCTACGCGCGGTCTGTAGGGGGATCGCGATCCCACGCAGCGCGGCGCCGCCCCGGCGACCAGAAGCGATCCGGGCGGGTCAGGGAATGGCCAGCGGTCCGGCGGGAAGGACCGGCGCGGCAACGAGCGGCGGCGGGCCCCGCCGGGACCCGCCGCCGCGAAGGCCGGAGCGTCGGACGTCTACAGCGCCGAGTCGATCCCGAGGATCTTCCACGAGCGGCGCGCGCCCTCTTCCCCGTAGCTGACCGTGTCGCCGATCCGCGCGCCCATGAACGCCTGCGCCAGCGGCGCCTGGTAGTTCAGCACGCGGTTCTCCACGTCGGTGTCCCAGGGCCCCAGGAACGTGTAGACCTCGTCGGCGCCCGACTCGATCTGCTGCACCGTGACGCGGGTGCCGACGTTGACGAAGCCGGTGACCGACATGTCGTGGTTGATGACGCGGGCCACGGCCAGTTCGCTCTCCAGGCGGGCGGCGCGGCTGGCCAGCTGGTCGCGCTTCTCCAGCGCCGCCGTGTACTCCGAGTTCTCGCTCAGGTCGCCGTGCGAGGCCGCCTCGCCGATCTGGCGCGCCACCTCCGGCAGCTCGACCTGGACGATGTGCTGGAAGGCCGCCTCCAGCTTGCGCAGCCCGGCCTCGGTGGTGTAAATGGCCGTGGCGTCCTGCCACTCGCGCGTGGCCTCGATGAAGATGTCCGCGTAGCGGGAGCGCAGGAAGCCCAGCAGCTGCGTGCGCTGCGCGGGACTCAGGCCGGCGTTCTCCTCGATGACGCGCTTGAGGCGCAGCGCGCCGGCGCGGTCGGCCTGCTCCAGCAGCGCCAGCAGCGGCCGGTTGCCCTGCACGGCGAACGAGGCGCGCGCGTTCTCCAGCACCTTGAGGTGCTTTTCCTCCATCGACATGCCGTAGAGCCGGCCGCTGCCGTCCAGCAGGGCGAACATGGCGTCGGCCACGCGGGCGACCGGCAGCCCGGCCTGGGTGCCCAGGAAGCCCGCCGCGGCGCCGCCCCCGTGCATCGAGCGCCAGGCCCAGCAGAGCAGCTCGGGGCTGGCCGTCGGCTTCTCCAGCGCCTGCTGCAGCGCCGCGGCCAGGACTTCCTGCTGGCCGGCCTCGAGCAGGGCGCGCGTGATGAAGTCGCACAGTCGCCGCCCGGTGCGCATCAGCACGGAGGCCCAGACCGAGCCCCAGTCCTCCGGCATCGCCTCGCGCAGGTACTGCAGGACGCGCAGCAGCAGGTTCTCCGGCAGCTCCTGGCAGAGCTGTCCCGGATCGCCCACGCGCTCGAGGACCTGCCGCGCCGCCCGCGGGTTCGGGGTGGCCACGGCGACGCCGCGCGCGGCGATCTCCGCGTGCAGCGCCAGGCCCGCCAGCGCCAGGCCCGGACTCTCGCCCAGCACTCCGACGGCCACCTTGGCGGCGCCGTTGCCCAGGTGGACCAGCAGCGACTCGTCGACGGCGGCGGTCTCGCCGCTGCGCTCGCCCCGGTTCAGCTCGTCCAGCAGGCCCAGCACCTTCAGCAGCTTCTCGTGCGGCGTCTTGGCGAAGTCGAACTCGCGCCGCATGCGGTCCTCGAAGCGGTCGGCCTGGCGCAGGAGGCGGAAGCTGGGCTGCGAGCCGTCCGACATGCCGATCATGGGGTCGCGCTTGAGGGCGGGCTTGGCGGTGTTCCACCAGTCCTTCCAGCCCTTCTCGTCCAGCAGCTGCACCAGGTAGCCCTTGAGGTCCTTGTACATCACGCGGCCCTCGCGACTCGAGCGCAGGGCCAGCTTGACGAAGGCGGCCGGATCCTCGGCCGCCATCGCGCGCAGCTTGTCGGGCACGTAGAGCAGCATGGCCCCGAAGTCGTCCGCCGGGCGCGGCGAGAGCTTGAGCACCGTCTCGGGACCGTACTCGGCGCGGCGGTCCTGGAAGACGAGCGTCAGGCGGCCGCTGCGTGCCTCCACCTTTTCGACCAATCCCGGCACCAGGAACGTGCGGTCCAGCGCGAACGCGCCCGGCTGCAGGCGCGTGTAGAGATCGACCAGCACGAGCGCGGCGTCCAGCTTCGATTCGCGCTCCAGCAGCAGGTCCAGCAGATCCGGCAGCGCGGCGAAGGCGGGGAACTGCGCCAGGTAGAGTCGGCGCGCCAGCTTGGCCAGGCCGGCGGCCGTCGGCAGCTGCACCGCCGCCTCGCGGACCGCGGGCAGCGCCGCCTCGAGGCCCTTCTGCGCCTCGACCCACTCCACCAGCGCCGTGAGCATCCGCTCGGCGCGCGCCGGCGCGTTCTGGCGGCCGACCTGACCGGCGATGGGCGCCAGTTCGCGCCACGAATAGTCGCCGCTGGTCAGGGCGTCCGGCCACAGCGCCTCGAGCTTGTCGAAGTCGCGCGCGTTGGCAAGCTTGCCGAGCTTGATCAGGGAAGGTCCGGCGGTCTGGTCTTCGCTCATCGTACCCCTCGGTCTCGTCACGGTCCTGAAAAATGCGAGCGTCCCAAGGTAAGCGATGAGGCGCGGCGGCGAAAGGCCGGCGCGCGGCCCGCGCCCGAACACGCCGCCGCCGCCCCGGCTGGCGGCGGGGCGGCGGCGGCAATCCTATGGCAACAGGCCGGTTATGCGGCCGGGGGAGAGACCGTCCCGGTCATTTGACCATCGTCATCTTCGTGGTCTTGATCATGGTTCCGGCGGCATAGCGCGTGATGTAGGTCCCGGCAGCGGACAACTGGCCATGGTCGTCGCGCCCGTCCCAGGTGACTTCGTGCCAGCCCGCGGACCGGTCCACGGGGAAGGTCCTGACCCGACGGCCGTCGACGGTGAAGATCTCCAGCCGCAGCGGCGCGGCCTCGCCCAGGTTCTCGGGCACGCCGTAGACGATGCGCGTCTCGGGGTTGAAGGGATTGGGATAGTTGGGCGGCAGCTCGGGCGCGGGCGGCACCGGCCCGTCGATGCCCTGGCCTTCGAAGTAGACCGGGTCGGACCACTCGCTGAACGGCGACGGGTTGCCCTGCGCATCCACGCCGCGCACGCAGATGCGCTGCATCACGTCGGGCTCGGCCAGGAGCGTCCACACGGTGTCGGTGACGGTGGCGGCGAACGCTTCGCCGTCGGCCCCGCGCAGCACGAAGACCTCGTAGAAGACCGCCGCCGGCTTGGGAACGCCGTCGACCTCCAGGGCGCAGGGCGCCCAGTGGAAGTCCATGGCGACGTTCTGCGCGGCGGCCGGACCGCCGGCGGCCAGGGCGCCCAGCGCCATGCAGACCAGAATCAGGTGCCGATGCCAGTGCCTGCTCACGAAGGGCGCCTCCTGCCGATGTTGCAATTGCGTCGCTGCGGGCACGCCGCGGGCAGGGTTTGCAATCGGGGTGCCACCGCGAGCCGGCCGGCGGCCCGGCGGACTGATCGGCAATCATCAATGACGGCAACGACTTGTGAGGGCGCCCGAGGGTTCATCAGGGAAGCGCAGGGCACCGGCAAGAATCAGCCTTCGCCGGGCGGGCATCCTGCAACGGGCGGCGGCGGGCCGTCGTCGTCGGCCATGGCGGCCAGGCGGCGGCGGTTGCGGAACAGGCGGGCCACCGCGCCGACGGCCAGCACCACGGCCAGCAGCACGAAGAGCGCGGGCCAGCGGGTCAGCAGCACCAGCCAGCCGAAGCGCAGCTCCATCGCGCGCCGGAAGCGGTCCTCGAAGACCTCCAGCGGCGCGCCGGTGGCCTGCTCGAACGCGGCGCGCACGTCGCCGCTGCGGCGGACCGCCGCCAGCAGGCGCGGCACCACGTCCGGGCCGTGCTCGTCCAGCAGGCGGCCGACCGCCAGCTGGCTGGTCAGGTAGGCGCGGTGCGCGCGCCCGGAAGTGCCGGGAAACGGGCCGCGCAGGTCCCACAGGTCGGGCACGCGGCCCTCCAGCGCGAGGGACACCGTGTCGGTGAACCGCCACTCGCCGGACAGGCGCATGGCCAGGCCCTCGTGCAGCCAGGACGGCAGGTCGGCGCCGCCGGACTCGCGCATCAGCAGCGCGTGCGTCATCTCGTGCAGGAAGACCTCGCGGATGCCGCGCCCGACTGCCGGCAGGCGCTCGTGGTCGATCGCAATGATGCGCCCGCCGGGCAGCGCCACGCCCACGCCCCAGTCCGGCAGCGCGCCGCCGAACAGCCGTCCGAACGCCGCCGTGTCCAGGATCAGGCAGGCGACGGTGTCGGGCGCCGCCCCGGGCGCCGCCGGGCCGATGCCGAGGGCCGCGGCCAGGGCGGGCGCCCCCTCGGTCCAGGCGGCGGCGCAGTCCCGGGCGGCCAGGCGCCCCGGCTCGTCCTCGACCTGGAAGGCGACCACGGGCAGGCCGCGCCCGGCGCCGGTGTCCGCCTGCTCAGGCGCCGCAGCGGCGCAAGGGCCGATCGCCAGCACGCCCAGCAGGCACAGGGCCGCCGTCGAAAGGTGACGGCGATGGCAGACCAAGGACACGCGAGGCTCCGGGGGCGACGCCGCCGGCGCCGCGGCGCCGGCAGGCTGGTGGCCGGCCGCGCGGCGCGGTATGCTCCGCGGCGGCTGGGATCGCCCATGATCGCACGGGCGGCGGCAGGCGACAACGACGGCAGCGCAGCGGCGGCAAGCAACCGGCGGGGAGGGCGGCATGTCCGACCGGACTGATCACCATCGCGAACTGGCCGCCGTGCGCGAGGGGCTGCGGCCGGGGACGCGGGTCGCCGCGCTGACCGGCGCCGGCATCTCGGCCGGCAGCGGCATCCCCACCTTCCGCGGCGCTGCCGACGCGCTGTGGGCCCGCTACCGCCCGGAGGATCTGGCCACGCCTGCGGCCTTCGCCCGCGACCCGGAGCTGGTCTGGCGCTGGTACGACTGGCGGCGCGGCCTGATCGCCGCGGCCGAGCCGAACGCGGCGCACCGCGCCCTGGCCGCGCTGCAGGACAAGACGGACCTGACGCTGATCACGCAAAACGTGGACGGCCTGCACCAGCGCGCCGGCAGCCGCGGCGTGGTCGAGTACCACGGATCCATCTGGACGCTGCGCTGCACCGGCTGCGGCCACCAGCAGGACGACCGCCGCGTGCCGCTGCCGATCCCGCCCCGGTGCGGGCGCTGCTCGGCCCTGCTGCGTCCGGGCGTGGTCTGGTTCGGCGAGGGCATCGACCCGGAGGCGGCGGCGCGGGCGCAGGCCGCGGCAGCCGCCAGCGAACTGATGGTGGTGGTGGGCACGGCGGGCGCCGTGTATCCGGCCGCGGGCCTGGTCTCAGTCGCGCGGCGCGCGGGCGCCCGCGTGCTGGAGTTCAACCTCGAGCCGGGCGGCGTCACGCACCTGGCCGACCTCTTCGTGCCCGGCGACGCCGCCGAGACCCTGCCCGGCCTGGTTCCATAGGTTGGCCGCGCCGCGCGGCGCGCGCACCCCTGCCGGCACGCACGGCAGCAGCAGGAAGAACGAGTTGCCGTCGAGGCCGGAGCTGTCCAGGAAGATGCGCCCGCCATGGTGCTCGATGGCCGCCTGCGCGATGGGCAGGCTCAGCCCCGACCCCTTTTGATGGTGCGCGATGCGGCCCACCAGCTCGAACTTGCCGAAGAGCGCGCGGCGCCGGTCCTCGGGAATCGGCGCGCCGGTGTTGAAGACCTCGATCAGCAGCCAGTTGACGGGCACCTTCTCGTAGGCGCGGAACGACGGCTGCGACTGCAGGCGCCGCACCATCTCCGCGTCGGGCAGCGCCAACGTGGCCGGCAGGCCGGGGATGGCGTCCGCGCGCCGGATGACGACGCGGCCGCCGTCGCGGTTGTGCACGACGGCGTTGGACAGGATGCGCTCGAGCGCCAGCTTGAGCACGCTGAGGTCGCAGAGCACCGACCACTCGTCCTGGCCGGCGAATTCGTTGACGACGGTGATGTCGCGCAGGCGCGCGCGCTCGCGCACGCCGCACAGGCCCACCTCGAGCAGGCTCTCGATGGGCACCGGCTTGAGGTCCAGCTCGCGCTCGTGGCTCTGCACGGCGGTCATCTGGATGGCGTCGTTCATGAACCCGGACAGGCGGCGGCCGCTGCTGGCCACGATGTCGACGATCTCCGGCAGGTGCAGCGCGTCGACCGCCTGCCGCTGCGCGGGGTCGGCCTTCTCCAGCGCCGAGCGCATGAACTCGACGCCGCCCATCAGCGACGTCAGCGGCGTGCGCACCTCGTGCGAGATGAGGACCAGGAAGTCGTCCTTGGCCTTGTCGGCCAGCCGCAGGTGGTCCAGCGCCGACTCCAGGCGCTGGCCCTTGTCGTGGGCCTCGCGGCGGGCCTCTTCCAGCCCCTCGGCCATGACGTTGAACCCGGCCACGACGCGGCCCACCTCGTCGGGGCGTCCCGGATCCAGGCGCCGCGCGAAATCGCCGCGGGCGATGGCCTCCAGGTTCTGCGCCAGCAACTGGTGGCGGCGTTCCTGCTCCACCAGCACCTGGAAGACGCCGATCAGGGGCGCCACCAGGGCCACGGCCAGCACCACCAGCACCAGCAGCGCGAACTGCGTGCTGGCCGCGCGCAGGCCCTCATGGCGCGCGGCAACGACGACCGTCAGCGGCATCGCGGCGTCGCGCGCGGCGGCCGCCACCAGCGGCGCGCGGGTCAGCCCGGCGGCGCGGTCGATCAGGGTGCCGCCCGAGCGGGCCAGCCCGCCCAGGCGCCAGCCCGCGACCGGGCGGTCCGAGCCCGGCAGCAGGAACGCGTAGCCGGACAGCGGCCGCCCCACGCGCAGGTCGCGCCGCGACGAGGCCAGCACCAGCCCGTCGCCGTCCAGCAGGCACCACGACGACGGAGGGGCGTGGCGCCGCACCAGTTCGTCCAGGTCCAGGAAGTACACCGCCGGCGGCGCCGCCGACAGCGCCGGGTCCTGCCGCACCACCACCGGCAAGAGCGACAGCGTGACCGGTCCGCCGTGGTCGTGGCGGCGCTGCACCTGCACGGGCGGATAGACCAGCACCGGGTGCCAGGGATTGTCGTCCAGCACGCGCTGGCGGGCCCGCGGCGCCGCCATGGCGAACTCGGCCGCCGCCAGCGGCGCGTGCCCCGACAGCCAGAGGGAGATCTCGTGCTCGTTGTCCCCCAGGCGCAGCGGCTCCGCCAGCAGCAGCTCCGGTCCGCCGTCGGGCGCCGGCGTCGCGCCCGGACGGCAGACGGCCACCGCGCCCAGCAGGTCCAGGTCCAGCAGCTCGGCGGCCCAGCCGTCGGCCGCCGTCGCGCCACCGCGCGCAGCCAGCTCGTTGCGGCGCGCGTCCAGCGCCAGCGCCACGCCGACCGCGCGCTGCCGCACCTGGTGCAGCGTATCCGTACTCTCGCGCTGCAGGCGCACGGCGTACTCGCGCAGCGACTGGTCGGCGAACAGCAGCCAGGCAGCGGCGGCCAGCAGGCCCACCGCCAGGCAGGCCGCCGGCACCACGCGCAGAACGATGCGCCACCGGGTCTGCTCGGTGAACGGGTTTGACGCGGGACTCAAGCGAGGGCTCCGTTCCCGGAACGGCGCTCCAGGCGCGGCGGGCGATAGCCGCGGGCGGGCGACGTTCCTTGCAAGCGGGTTATCGTCATGCCCGCCCGGAGATTGACCTCTCTTTTACAAGGGGTTAAAGATGACCGCAGGGGCCGCGCCGCGCGCCGGCCCGCCGCAGGCCGCCGAGCGGGAGCCATGCCGGATGTCACAGCGCAAGCTGTTGCTGATCAACAAGTTCTACCACGACGTGGGCCCTGCCGGGGGCGTCGGTCGCTACCTGGTCCAGGAAGAGCAGGACCTGGCCGCCGCCGGCTGGGACGTGATCCCGTTCGCGATGGCGGACCCCGACGCGCGGCCCAGCCCCTGGAGCGGCCACTTCGTGCGCGCCCGCGACTACAGCCGCCCCCGGCTGCGGGGCGGCGGCCTGGGCGACGCGGCGTCCCTGCTGTGGAACCGCGAGGCCGCCCGCCGGGTTGACGACCTGATCCGCGCCTCGCGGCCGGACGTGGCCCACCTGCACAACATCTACCACCACCTGAGCCCGTCGATCCTGCCGGTGCTGCGCCGCCACCGCGTGCCTGTGGTGATGACGCTGCACGATCTGCGCCTTCTGTGCCCGGCCATCCACATGTTGCGCGGCGGCGAGGTCTGCGAGCGGTGCAAGGGCGGCCGCTTCCACGAGGCGGTGCGTGGGCGCTGCGTGAAGGACTCGCGCGGCGCCTCGCTGCTGGCCGCGGTCGAGACGGCGCACCAGCGCTGGCGCCGGCTGTACGAGGACAACGTCGACGTCTTCCTCTGCCCCAGCCGTTTCTACCTGGAGAAGTACGCCGAGTGGGGCTTTCCGCGCGCGAAGCTGCGCCACCTGATGAATTTCGTGGACCTGCAGGCCTGGCGGCCCGAGTCGCTGCCGGCCGCCCCGGCGCGCGACGCGTACCTCTACTTCGGGCGCATCTCGCAGGAGAAGGGGCTGCGCCACGTGCTCGAGGCGCAACGGCTCTGGGAGCAGGGCCACCGGGACGGCGCCATCGCCGAGCCGCCGCTGGAACTGCTCATTGCCGGCAGCGGGCCCTGCGACGGCAACCTGCGCGCGCGCGCGGCGCAGCTGGGCCTGAAGACCGCGCGCATCCTGGGGCCGCTGGACGGCCCGGCGCTGCGGCAGGCGCTGGCGCGTTCGCGCTTCAGCGTGCTGCCGTCGGTGTGGTACGAAAACGGACCCATGGCCGCGCTGGAGTCGCTGGCCGCCGGCGTGCCGGTGGTCGGCTCGGGCATCGGCGGCATCCCCGAACTGGTGCAGGACGGGGTCACGGGCGTGATCGTGCCGCCGGGCGACCCGCCGGCGATCCTGGCCGGCCTGCTGCGCGCCTGCGCCCTGCCGGAAGAAGCGCGCGCGGCCGCCCGCCGCTGGGCCGAACAGCATGCGGACCGGCGACAACACATGGCGCAATTGCAGGAGATCCTGGCCGGCGCCGCGCGCGGCTGAGGTGGATTTGGCCCGCCCGGCGGGCGATATTGGGCGGGTGCGGCATGAAGGCGGCCCGGGCCCCGCGGCCCGGCGCCGATGACAGATGAACGGAGGCGGCGGCCACGCGCCGGCGCCACGCAACGAAGGGCACGGCGATGAAGGACATGGGCAAGCGGGGCCTGATGACCCGCATCATCCACGCGGGCCAGCACGCGGACCCGGCCACCGGCGCCGTCTCGACGCCCATCTACCAGACCTCGACCTTCGCGTTCAAGGACGCCGATCACGGCGCCGCCTGCTTCCGCGGCGAGCCCGGCTACAAGTACACGCGCCTGGGCAACCCGACGATCGAGGCGCTGGAGGCGAACATCGCCCAGCTGGAGGGCGGCTGCGGCGCCCTGGCCGCGGCCAGCGGCATGGCCGCGGTCAACATGGTCTACCTGGCGTTCCTGGGCCAGGGCACGCACATCGTGGCCACCGACGCCCTGTACGGCCCCAGCCGCACGATCCTGGAGAACGAGTACCACCGCTTCGGCGTGGCGGCGTCGTTCGTGGACAGCGCTGATCCCGCGAACGTGGCCAAGGCCATGCGCCCGGACACCAAGCTGGTGTACCTGGAGACGCCGGCCAACCCCACGCTCAAGCTGACGGACCTGGAGGCCTGCGCTGCGATCGCCCACCGGGGCGGCGCGCTGGTCGTGGTCGACAACACGTTCGCCTCGCCGTACCTGCAGAACCCGCTGCAGCAGGGCGCGGACATCGTGCTGCACAGCATGACCAAGTTCATCAACGGGCACACCGACGTGGTGGCGGGCATCGTAATCGCGAAGGACGCCGGAGTGCTGG
>CAYNPY010000086.1:13563-14249 GCA_964399195.1 uncultured Fibrobacteraceae bacterium | reverse complement strand
GCGCACGCCGAGCCGGCGCCGGTCGATGACGGGCACGGCGAGGCCGGCCACGGCGCGGCGGTCGCGCAGGATGCGCACGGCGCCGCGGACCACGGCTCCCCGGCCGCGCACGGCGACGCCCACGCGGCCCACGACGCCCACGACGAGCACGCCGCCCACGTCAAGCACGCGGCCCACATCCGCGCCATGATCATGTCGATCCTCGTGGCGACGCTGGGCATCGGCGCCTCGTGGTGGACCTACCATCGCCGGCGGGTGAACCCGGCGGCGGTGCAGGCGCGCCTGCCGGGCGCCCACAAGGTGCTGCAGGGGCAGTACTTCTTCGACGAGCTGTACGCCGCCACGGTGTACCGCTTCACGCTGTGGTGGTCCGCCGTGTGCGCGGCGTTCGACCGCGTCGTGATCGACGGCATCGTCAACGGCACGGGCTACCTGACGCGGCTGGTTTCGTGGGTCTCCGGCCTGTTCGACCGCTACTTCGTTGACGGCGCCGTCAACGGGGTGGCGGCCGTGTTGCAGGGCGCGGGCGAGGGCCTGCGCCGCATCCAGACCGGCCGCGTGCAGACTTATCTGGTCTACGTCAGCGCCTCGGTGCTGCTGCTGATCGTGATCTACCGGGTCCTGTAGGGAACGACGAGAGAACATCCGAGAGGAGCGCCACGCAATGGGCGAGCACATTCTATCGT
>CAYNPY010000086.1:0-13553 GCA_964399195.1 uncultured Fibrobacteraceae bacterium | reverse complement strand
GGCCGTGATCGCTTTCATCCCGAGCGGGAAAAAGACGGTCATCAGGACGGTGGCGGCGGCGGCCGCGGCCGTGCCGCTGATCCTGGCCGTGCAGTTGTTCCTGGAATTCGACCGCGGCTCGTCCGCGCTCCAGTTCGTGGAACACTACAGCTGGATCAAGAGCTTCAACATCGAGTACTTCATGGCCGTCGACGGCCTGAGCGTGCCGATGATGCTGCTGACGGCGCTGCTCTCGTTCCTCTGCATCTTCGCCTCCTGGAACATCGAGAAGGCGGTCAAGGGCTACTTCGCGATGTTCCTCATTCTCGAGACGGGCATGTTCGGCGTGTTCTGCGCGCTGGACTTCTTCCTCTTCTACGTGTTCTGGGAAGTGATGCTGCTGCCGATGTACTTCCTGATCGGCATCTGGGGCGGCCCGCGGCGCGAATACGCCGCCATCAAGTTCTTCCTCTACACGCTGGCCGGCTCGGTGCTGATGCTGCTGGCGATGATCGCCTTCTACCTGAACACGGCCGACCCCGTCACCGGCGGCCACACGTTCAACATGGTCCACATGTTCGACCAGAACAACCACAGCCCCTGGCTGCAGGCGACCAACGTGCGGCACCTGCTGTGGATCGCGCTGTTCATCGGATTTGCGATCAAGGTGCCGATCTTCCCGTTCCACACCTGGTTGCCCGATGCCCACGTCGAGGCGCCCACGGCCGTGTCCGTGATCCTGGCCGGCGTGCTGCTGAAGATGGGCACCTACGGCCTGCTGCGCATCAGCTACCCGATGCTTCCGGACCAGGCGATGTGGTTCCGCTGGACGCTGGCGGTGCTGGGCGCCATCAACATCCTCTACGGCGCCTACTGCGCCATGGCCCAGAAGGACATGAAGAAGCTGGTCGCCTACTCGTCGGTCAGCCACATGGGGTACGTGCTGCTGGGCATGGCGGCGATGAACAGCGCCGGCATGAACGGGGCCGTGCTGCAGATGTTCAACCACGGCACGATCACGGCCATGATGTTCCTCTGCGTGGGCGTCGTCTACGACCGCGCCCATACCCGCGAGATCAACGGCTTCGGCGGCCTTGGCCTGCAGATGCCGCTCTACTTCTCGGTCTTCAGCTTCGCCCTCTTCGCGGCCCTGGGCCTGCCCGGCCTGAGCGGCTTCGTCAGCGAGGCCATGATCTTCATCGGCGCCTTCCCGGCCTTCCGCACGATCACGATCATCAGCGCCCTGGGCATCATCGTCGGCGCGGCCTACGTCTTGTGGATGCTGCAGCGCGTGTTCCTGGGCCCCAAGAACGACAAGTGGGACAGCCTGCCGGACATCAACGGCCGCGAGATGTTCACGCTGGTGCCGATCGGCCTCATCGTGCTGCTGCTGGGCGTGTACCCGATGCCGGTGCTCGACCTGATGAAGGTCACCCTGAACAACCTGGTCAAGGTGGTGGCCGGCTGAGCCGGCCCCGCGCGAGGAGCTTTCCGGCATGGAATTCCTGCAGCTGAAGATCCCGAGCTGGGCCGACCTGCAGTGGTGGCTGCCCGAGCTCGTGCTCTGCCTCACGTTCCTCCTGGCGCTGATCGGCGACCTGCTGGCGCGCGGCCGGCGCCCGGCGGTGCCGTTCGCGATCTCGGTGCTGGGCCTGCTCGCGGCCGGCGCGCTGGCCGTGGCCGACATCGGCGCCGCGATGCCGGCCGGTGGCCGCGCGATCATGGGCGACCTGGTCGTGGTGGACGGGCTGGCGGTGTTCTTCCGCCTCCTGTTCCTGTTCGCCGGCCTGGCCACCGTGCTGTTCGCCTGGACCTCCGAGGAGATCATGGGCCGGCGGCGCGAGAACAAGGGCGAGTTCTACGCCCTGACCGTGCTCATGACCGTGGCGATGATGGTCATGGCCGAAGCGCGCGACGTGCTGATGCTCTACCTGTCGATGGAGGGCGTGGGCCTGGCCAGCTACGTCATGGCGGGCTACATGCGCACCAGCCTGCGCAGCACGGAGGCGTCGCTGAAATACGTGATCTTCGGCGCCGTCAGCAGCGCGATCATGCTCTACGGCCTGTCGCTGCTCTACGGGCTGACCGGTTCGCTGCGCTTCGACGGCATCCGCGAGGCGCTGCTGGCCGGCGGGGTGGACCCGTTCGGCCTGCTGGTGGCGGTGGTGCTGATCCTGGCGGGCATGAGCTACAAGATCGCCGCGGTGCCGTTCCACTTCTGGTGCCCGGACGTGTACGAGGGCGCGCCGACGCCGGTGGCCGCCCTGTTCAGCGTGGGCCCGAAGGCGGCCGGCTTCGCCTTGATGATCCGCTTCTTCTACTCGACGCTGGCCGTCGGCACCAATCCCGCGGCGAGCGTCGCGCTGATCGACGCCATCAACTGGCCGCTGCTGGTGGCCGCCATCTCGGCCGTCACGATGACCTTCGGCAACCTGGTGGCGCTTCGTCAGGACAACGTCAAGCGCATGCTGGCCTACTCGAGCATCGCCCACGTGGGTTACCTGCTGATGGGCTTCGTGCTGCTGAGCGACGCCGGCCTGGCGGCGATCCTGTTCTACCTGCTGGTCTACACCCTGATGAATCTGGGCGCCTTCTTCTTCGTGGTGGCGGTCAACAACCACCTCAAGAGCGAGGAGCTGGGCGACTACAAGGGCCTGTTCTGGCGCATGCACTGGTCGGCCGGCGTGATGATGGTCGTCTTCCTGTCCTCGCTGACGGGGCTGCCGCCGTTCGCGGGATTCGTCGGGAAGCTGTACCTTTTCATGGCCGTCATGGATCGACAGTGGTTCTGGCTGGTCATCCTGGCCGCGCTGAACTCGGTGGTGAGCCTGTACTACTACTTCCGCGTCGCGAAGGTGATGATCCTGTCGCGGCCGGAGCCGGGCGCCGACGCGTCGCCGCTGCGCCTGCACTGGCTGCAGTACGCGGTGCTGGCCTGCCTGGCCGTGCCCACGCTGGCGCTGGGCCTGTTCTTCGGCTCATTCAAGGACCTGGCGGACGCCGGCATCCGGGCGATGGCGGGCGGTTGAGAGCCGCGCGCTGACAGGTTCGCTGTGTTCGGGGCCGGCGGGCGCTAGCTGCCGGCCCCTTTCCGTGAAGCTGCCGCCGGAGCGCGCCCCGCGGGCGCGCCGGCGCCGGATGGAGATGCATGCACAGCTACGACCTGATCCTGACCCTGACCGGGGGCCTGACGGTGGCCCTGGTGTTCGGTTCCCTGACGCAAAAGCTGCGGCTGTCGCCGATCGTGGGCTACCTCTTGGGCGGCGTGCTGATCGGTCCGCACACGCCCGGCTTCGTCGCCGACCTGAAGCTGGCCGAACAACTGGCGGAGATCGGCGTGATCCTGCTGA
Source organism: uncultured Fibrobacteraceae bacterium (assembly GCA_964399195.1). Classification (GTDB taxonomy): domain Bacteria; phylum Krumholzibacteriota; class Krumholzibacteriia; order LZORAL124-64-63; family LZORAL124-64-63; genus CAINDZ01. Next base: position 10,224 of record CAYNPY010000086.1, on the reverse strand, counting down.
TGTTCGGCGTGGGCCTGCAGTTCCATATCCGGGAGCTGCTGGCCGTGCGGCGGGTGGCCATTCCGGGCGCCATCGCCCAAAGCGCCGTGGCCATGGCGCTGGGCGCGACGTTGGCCGGCGCGCTGGGCTGGAGTCCGGCGGCCAGCTTCCTGCTGGGCCTCTCGCTGGCCGTGGCCAGCACCGTCGTCCTGGTGCGCGTGCTGTCGGACAACCGGGCGCTGCACACGCCGGCCGGGCACATCGCCGTGGGCTGGCTCGTGGTGGAGGACCTGCTGGTGGTGGTCGCGCTGGTCCTGGTGCCGGCGATCCTGGGCGCCGGGGCCGATGCGGAGGCGATCGCGCGCGCGCTGGCGCTCGCGCTGGTGAAGGTGGCCGCCCTGGTCGCGGTGATCGCGCTGGCGGGCGAGAAAGCCGTGCGCTGGCTGATGAACCGCGCGGCGGGGACGGGCTCGCGCGAGCTGTTCACCCTGACGGTGCTCGTCGTCGCGCTGGGCGTGGCCGTCGGCTCGGCCAAGCTGTTCGGGGTGTCGATGGCGCTGGGCGCCTTCCTGGCCGGGCTGGTCGTCGCGCGCTCGGAGTTCGGCCTGCGCGCCGCGTCCGATGCGCTGCCGATGCGCGACGCCTTCGCCGTGCTCTTCTTCGTGTCGGTGGGCATGCTGCTGGATCCCGGCTACGTGGTGCAGGAGCCGTGGGTCATCGTCGCGGCGCTCGCGGTGGTCCTGGTCGGCAAGCCGCTCATCGCATTCGTGGTCACGCTCCTGCTGCGCTATCCCTTGCGCACGGCGCTGATCGTGGCGGTCGCGCTGGCGCAGATCGGCGAGTTCTCCTTCATCCTGGTCGCCCTGGGCATCCAACTCGGCGTGGCCGACGCGGCGATGCTGAACGTCGTGGTGGCGACCGCGATCATTTCCATCGTCCTCAACCCGGTCCTCTTCCGCACGATCGGGCCGGCGGAGCGGGCGCTCGAACGGCTGAACGTGCCGGTTTGGCGACGGACGACCGGCGTCGGCGCGGAGCCGGAGGTGCCCGCCGACGAACGCGAGGCGTTCCGCGCCGTCATCATCGGCTACGGACCGACCGGCAGCACAGTGGCCGACCTGCTGCGCAGCAACAACGTCGAGCCGACGATCGTCGAGATGAACCTGGAGACGGTGCGCGCGCTGAAGGCCCGGGGTCTGTCGGCGGTCTACGGCGACGCGTCGCGCCCGGAGACGCTCCAGGCTGCCGGCGTCGGCACGGCGGGCACGCTGGTGATCACCGCCGACCTGCCGGACAGCCGCGAGGTCATCCGCGTGGCCCGCGGCCTGAACCGGGAGCTGCACGTGCTGGCGCGCACGGCCACCCTGCGCGATCTGCGCACGGCGCGGGCGGCGGGAGCGGACGAGGTGTTCTCGGGCGAGGGCGAGGTCGCGCTGGCGCTGGTGGGGGCCACGCTGCAGCACCTGGGCGCCACGCCGGAGCAGGTCGAGCGCGAGCGGGAGCGCGTGCATCGGGAGCTGATCGGCGGCGACGGCGCGGCCGCGAGCGGGCCGTAGGCGGCGCGGGGTCGCGCCTCAGCCCCCCGCCCCGAACCCCCTCGCCATCAGCACAGCCAGCAGCGGCAGCAGCGCGGTGGCGGCCAACTCCACCTTCAGCAGCGTGCCGACCAGGGCGGGGTACTCGACCACGTCGCCGTCGGCGGCGCGCCGGTTGCGGACGAACTGGACGGTGGGGTAGATCGACGCCAGGAAGACGAGCAGGAACACCGTCAGCTTCACGTGGAAGAAGGCGTTGTGCCCGTAGTAGGCGGCGGGCTTGTCGCCGGCGAACAGCTTGAGCAGCCCGGTGCCGATGACGAGGGCCGCCGCCAGGCCGTAGACCAGGTCGGCCATGGCCAGGCGCCGCGCGGTGCGGCCGTCGACGCGGCGGCGAAACAGGGTCAGCTCGACGGCCAGCGCCGCGGTGAACGCCGCCAGGCCCAGGTAGTGGCCGTAGTTGAACAGGACCATGGTCATGGGTCCGATCCCTCCGCGCGTGATGGCGGTTTCTCCCGGTCTCGGGGCCCCGGGGGCCGGGGCGCCGCGAATGAGACTCAGTCGCACAATCTCGCCGCGCCGCCCGGCGACCGCCACCGCTGCCGATTGACCGCGCCGATTGACGCCGCCGATTGACGTCGAATGGGCGCTCTGGGATGCTGGCCGGCGGCCGTGGATCATCGCCGGACGCGCGGCGAGCAACCGGGAGCGAACACTGGACATGAAACCGCAACTGCTGGCCCTGCTGACCGCCGCCGCCTGGGGCCTGGGCGGCTACTTCGAGAAGCGCGGCCTGGCGCTGGGCAACCTGCCGCCGCAGCTGGGCATCACCATCCGCACGGCCACCGCGCTGGCGGTGCTGGCGGCCGTCAGCGCGCCGCAGTGGAAGCTCGTCGCGCAGGCGGGGCCGCGCTCGCTGCTGTACATGATCGTCGGCGGCGGGCTGGTGGCCGGCTCGCTGGGCATGCTCTGCTTCTACGCGGCGCTCAAGCAGGCGCCGCTGACGAAGGTGATGCCGATCGCGTTCACGTCGCCGCTGTTCGGGGCGCTGCTGGCGATCGCGATCGGGGGCGAGGCGCTCACGCTCAAGACCGCCCTGGGCATGCTGTTGACCGTGGGCGGGATCGTGCTGCTGTCCTCGTAGGCCGGCAGGGCGCGTTCGTGGCGGTCCGTCGGCGGCGCGGCTAACGTGGCCGGGCCGAAGTCGGGCGCGTCCACACGCGACGAACGGAGAAGCCATGCGCATATCCATCCACCCGCTCGCGATCCTGCTCACGGCCGCGGCCCTGCTGCTTCCGACCGCGGCCCTGGCCGGCAGCTCGCCGCCCCAGGCCCCCGCCGCCAAGGCCGACGCCAATGCGGTGAAGGCGATCGCGGCCTACAACGAAGGCATCGCCAAGGTGAAGAAGGCCGACGCGCTGGGCGCCGGCGCCTCGAAGGTGTACGCCTTCGATTACTCGGCGAAGCCGGACGGAAAGGCGCTGCGCGAATACGAGGCGGCCATCGCCGACTTCGCGCGGGCCGTGTCGCTCAAGCCGGACCACAAGGAATCCCACAACTACCTGGGCTACTGCTACCGGCGGGTCGGCAAGCTGGAGCACTCACTGGCCTCGTACGGCAAGGCGATCGAGATCGATCCGCGGTTCGCGCAGGCGCGCGAGTACCGGGGCGAGACCTACCTGGCGCTGGGGCGCGTCGAGGAAGCCGAGGCCGAACTGGCCGAACTGCGCAAGCTGGACCCGGCGCAGGCGGCCGTGCTGGAGCAGTCGCTGGCGCTGTACCGGGACCGCCAGAAGCAGGCGGCGGACGGGCGCTGAGCCGCGCCGACGTCAGGCGGCCGTGCGGCGAACGACCAGGCGCCGGGCCGCCGCCAGCCACTTGTCCCGCAGGGGCCGGTGCACGAACGGCAGCAGGGCGCCGAAGCAGGCCGCGATCACGCCCTTGAGCAGGATGCCGGTCAGCGGCTCGCTGTTGTCGCGCAGCGCGCGGACCAGACGTCCGTCGCGCCACTCGGCCAGCGGGGTGCCGGCCAGAGCATCCTGCAGGCGGGGCATCAGCGAGCCGTCGATCCAGCCGAAGAGCGCCGTGGCCTTTACGTCCCAGTTGGCGAGCACGAAGAAGACGGCAAGGGCCACCCCGATGATCACGCCGAGCTTGCGCCATTCCATCGGCAGCCGGTAGTGCTTCTGCGAGAAATGGAAGTCCAGCGAGAGGGCGATCAGCCCCATCACGGCGGCCGACAGGGCCGCCCCATTGATGCCCCAGCTCGCGATGAATACCCACGAGAGCAGCAGCTTGGCGACGGTGGTGATGATGCGCAGCTTCGAGATCGTCGCCGTGGCCTTCGCGTAGAACAGGCCGAACACCAGGTGGGCATGCATCCCCTGCAGGATCGTGGTGATGATCTCGATGCGCGCGATCCGGTAGGCCATGTGGAATTCCGGCGGCGTCAGCAGTTCGAGCACGGGCTGGATCACGACAGCCATGACCAGGCCGACCCACACGATGATGAACGTGAACCAGGTGAACATGCGGGCGATGGTCTGCGGCGCGTCGGGCTGGTCGGCGATCTCGAACCGCCGCGTGTCCCACGACTGGATGAACGGCGTGGTGATCACCAGCGAGATCATCACCGGGAAGCGGTAGGCCATCTCGAGGATGCCCACCGACTCGAGGCTGATCAGGCCGCGGGCGAGCACGCGCTCGGCCTGTCGCCCGAGCCAGCCGGCCAGGGCGCCCGGCACCAGCGGCAGCATCAGGCTGCGGATGCGCCCGGAGATCTCGCGGTCGTAACGGGTCCCGCAGTCGCGCACCGCCAGGGCGACGAACACGATCGCTCCGGCCAGATTGACGAGCAGGCCGGCGACGAAATAGCCGTCCAGCCCCAGGCCCCGCCGCAGGATCAGCTCGATGTTCAGGGCCACGCCCAGCAGCAGCTTCGCCAGGCTGATCACGCCCATCAGCTGCGAGCGGCTGCGGATCAGCAGCCAGGCGGCCGCGGCCTGCCCGACCATGTCGATCAGGAAGCTGATCAGCGCCAGGATGACCAGGTGCGCCAGGGCGGCGTCGGCGATCAGCAGCGACGCCAGCGGCTTCGACAGCAGCATCATCGGCAGGACCAGGACGCCGGTGGCCGCCCCGATCAGGATGGTGCCGGTGCTGACGACGACCGGCTTGCGCGCCGGGTCCTTCTCGTCGTGGTAAAGGCGCACGATGGCGCCCTGCAGGCCGAAGGCCAGCAGGCTGGCCAGGAAGCTCAGACCGACGTCGAGCATGCCGATGACCGCGTAGCCGTGCCCGCGCAGGGCGTGGGCGTACAGCGGCAGCATCAGCAGCCCGATCGCCCGGCTGGCGAGGGCCGCCCCGCTGTAGACGATGGCGTGGCGCAGGGTGGCGCGGGTCGTGGACACGGGCGGAAGCATCCCTTCCGGAGCGTCGGTCGACGCGGCCGGTCACCGCGCGACCCGCGCGGGATCGGCGGTCAGCGACTTTTCTTGACCGGTATCATGGTCCACCCTCCGCGGGCGGGCAAGCGGGGATCCGGGTGGCGCCGCGGCGCGGTCCGGCCAAGGGGACCGCGGAGGACGGTCGCACGCTGCCCGGGACGCCCGCCAGCGCGGGGATCATTAACATATTGGTAAAGAAGAATATACGTGAAAAGCGGCGGCGGCGAGTGGTTAGCTGACCCATTTGGTCGTATTTCTGCGATAAGCGATTGAACACCGATGGCGCGGCGCCGGCCCGGCGCCGCGCTCCTCGACTGCCGACACGAACGCCCGACGGAGGACTCCCGACATGTCCCCTTGCACCCGCATCCGAACCCGCCGGGAGAGCGCCCTGATCGCGCTCGCCGCCGGTCTGGTCCTCGCGGCCGCGACCGTCGCCGGCCCCGCCCGCGCCCAGGTGGAGGAGATCCTGGACACGCCCGCCGGCTGGACCTACCGCTACGGCGTCTCGTCGACGACGATCACCGCCGACATCAACGCCGGCCTGCGCCCGTTCAGTATCCAGCGCGCGGGCGCCGGGCTCTACGACGTCGTCACGGTCCAGAATTCCGGCGATTACGCCGTTTCGGGCTTCGGCACCGGCAACATGCACTACGACCGCACGATCACGCAGCTGGGCAACGACCTGACGAACCGGCGCCTGGTGAGCCTGGACTGCTACGAGGTGTCCGGCGCCACGCGGGCCACCGCCATCTCGATTCCCAACACCGGCGGCGCCGCCGCCGGTTGGGGCTGGCTGGTGGGCCAGACGCGCCAGCAGATCGTCGACTGGGTGGCGAACTCTTCGCCCGCGCTGCGGATCCTCGACCTGTCGATCTACTCCGTCGGCGGCCAGAAGTACTATGCGGCCGTGGCGGTGATCAACAGCGGCGCGCAGTACCAGGGCTGGTGGTGGTACTTCGACAAGACCCCGCAGGAGATCGCCGACCTGCTGACGCAGAACGGAGCGCGGCTGGTGGACGTCGAGCTGGAGACCGCCGCCACTCTGTTCGCGCCGGCGCGGTTCGCCTGCGTGATGGTCGCCCAGAACCCCGGCGCCGGCTGGTACTACGGCGCCCTGACCGAGGCGCAGCTGGGCGAGGTCATCGGCCAGACCGGCGGCCGCCTGACCGGCCTGCACCGCTACACGAACTCGCTGGGCTCGCTGCGGTTCGCCGCCAGCCTGGTCGACAACGCCAACCCCCAGACGCGGCGCGTGCGCGACTACATGGCGGCCCAGGCCACGGCCGGCGCCTACGGCTTCAAGCTCAAGCGCGTCGGCGGCGACGTGCTCGCGTCGCTGAACGAGAACCGCGTCTTCGAGCCGGCCAGCACGATGAAGATCCTGCACGGCGCCTACGCGATCCGCGAGTGCGCGCTGGGCAACCGCGACCTCTGGGGCCTGATCGACGTGCCGAACCGGTGCACCGACGAGTACAACAACAACGTGTGCCCCGAGGACGACTACAACTGCAACTCCGGCCAGGAGAACCTGTCGACGACCATCCAGCGCATGCTGCAGAACTCCCACAACGGGCGCACCCGCACGCTCGAGGAACTGTTCACGCGGACCACGCTCAACAGCTTCGCCGACAACACGGCCGGCCTGAGCAACACGCAGATCAACCACACCCTGGGTTGCCTGTGCGGCAACACGCCGAACACGACGACCGCCGCCGACATGGTGAGCTTCTACGAGCAGATCGCCGACGGCTCGTTCTTCAACAGCACGTGGGAGGAGGAACTCTATGGGCTGATGGCGAACACAACGGACTGGGGCTACAGCAGCACGCCCGAATTCGCGTTCTACACGCTGGGGCAGGTCATCAACCAGGAGGCGGCCCAGACGAGCCTCACCGCCGCCGAGCGGCAGCAGTTCCGCGAGGCGCTGCGCTACGCGGTCAAGGGCGGTTCCTACGGTTGCGGCGAAGAGCGGTGGCGTTCGTCGGCCGGCTGGGCCAGCATCCCGTTCAAGGTCAACTTCCTGGGCCAGTGGCTGGAGAGCCGGCGCGAGTACGCGTTCACCACCTTCGTCGACGGCGGCGCCGATCCCGGGGCCACGGTGGCGTACCCCGCTTCCGAGGAGATCCTGCGCGAGCAGATCCGCGAGGCCCTGGAGACCTGGGACGACGCCTGCGCGGTGGGCATCGCCGGGCATCCGACGAGCACGACGGTCACGGCGGGCGGCGACGCGGCGTTCTCCGTCACGCCCCTGGGCGCGGGCGCGGCGACCTACCGCTGGCAGAAGTTCTCGAGCGGGCAGTGGGTGAACATCGGAGACACCGCCGGGCGCGTCAGCGGCGCCACGACAGCCTCGCTCTCGCTTCTGAGCGTGACGGAAGCCACCGCCGGCCAGTACCGGTGCCGGATCACCAAGGACTGCGGCGAGGTCTTCAGCAACGCGGCGACGCTGACCGTGCAGCCCGGCTACATCTCCTCGGCGCCCGGCGCACTGCCCGAGCGCCTGGTGCTTCACGCGCCGCGGCCCAACCCCTTCAACCCGCAGGTGACGCTCTCGTTCGAGCTGCCGCGGGCGGTGGCGGCGGCCGAGCTGGAGATCTTCGACGTCGCGGGCCGGCGCGTGCGCGTGATCAGCGCCAACTCCCTGCCCGCCGGCGCCAGCGAGTTCACCTGGGACGGCGCCGACGACCGCGGCCAGCGGCTGCCCTCGGGCATGTACCTGGCGCGCCTGAGCGCGGGCGGCGAGCAGTCGACGCAGCGGCTCATGATGGTCGAATAGCCGGGGCCCGACCCGGCGGCGCTCGCACGATCCCCCGGTCGCCGGACCGGGGGATCGACGCTGTTCGGGAGGGCGTCTCGGCGCCGAACAATCCACGCCGTTCCCGTGTATACTGACGTGGCCCGCGCCCCAGACCCCGACCGCAAGGAGTGGACATGCCCGCCCGCGCCCGCCTGACGATGTACGAGGAACTGCTGCTGCTGGCCCTGGACGACCGCAAGGGCACCACCGGCATGAGCGCCTGGCACGCGACTGCAATGGGCGGCGCGATCCTGGCCGAACTGGCGCTGCTGGGCGCCGTGCGCATCGGCGAGGACAAGAAGAAGCTGGTCGACGCCGAGCCGGGGTTCACCGTGGCCGACCCGCTGCTGGCGGAATGCCTGCAGCTGGTGCGGACGGCCAAGCGCCGGCGGAAGGGCTCCGACTGGGTCCTGAAGTTCGCCGGCCTCAAGGATCTCAAGAACCGGGTGGCGCGCGGCCTGGTGGCCAGGGGCGTGCTGAACGAGGAGACCGACAAGGTGCTGGGCCTGTTCACGCGCCGGAAGTACCCCGCCCGCGACGGCGGCCCGGAGCACGAACTGGTCACGCGGCTGCGCGAGGCGGTGCTGACGGACACCGACCGCGTCGAGCCGCGCACGATGGTCGTGGCCGTCATCGCGCAGGCCACCGAACTGCTCCCGCAGGCGATCGACAAGAAGCTGCTCAAGACCCGCAAGGCCCGCCTCAAGCAGCTGGCCGAGGGCGAAGCCACGCGGGGCGCCGGCGCGGCCGCGGCCGGCGAGGCCGTGGCGGCGGCGCGCGCGGCGCAGGCGGCCGCGATGGCGGCGATCATCGCGACGACGACGGCCACGACCGCGGCCACCAGCTGAGGCGGGTCGCCGGCCGCCGGGTTACGGCGCGGCGGGACGGCACGAGCGGATCGCCTCGATCCGCTCGTCCGTTTCCGGGTGGGACGAGACCCAGGCGTGGACGGCGGCGGCCTCCGGCTGCTCGGCGGCGGGCCGCGGGAGGCCGGGGGGCCGCGCCCCCGGGGGGCGGCCCCGCCGCTGCAGCGCCCCGCCGGCGGAGGCGGGGGCCTCGCGCTCGAAGGCGCGCGAGTAGCCGCTGTCCAGCAGCACCGCCGGCAGGCCCTGGGCCAGCTCGGAGATGGTGCCGGCGTCCGGCCCCACCAGCACCAGGATGATGGCGAGGGTCGACTTGCGCAGGATCTGCTGCAGGCCGTGGCGCAATTCCACGTGGGCGATCTCGTGGGCCAGGACGGCGTCCAGCTCGGCCGGCGTCGTGATCTCGGCCATGCGGTCGGTCACGACGATGGTGCCGCCGGGCAGCGCGAAGGCGTTGGCGCCGACCTGTCCGCCGCCGCGGAACACGAGGTTGTAGCGGGCGGCGTCCAGGTCCAGGCCGTCGACCAGCGCGCCGAAGCCGGCGGCGATGCTGTCGCGCCGGGCCTGCGGCAGGGCGCTGGGCGCCAGCACCAGGCGGTCGAGCAGCGGCAGCGACTGCTCGTCGATCACCTGCGACCAGGCGGGCGGGACCAGACCCGCCAGCGGCGCCGTCATGGCCGGCAGCACCACGAACAGCAGCAGCGCGCAGAGGACGACCGTCGCCACGACGGCCGCCAGCACCGCCTGCCAGCGGCGCTCCAGCCGCGTCACGAGTCGAGCCTGTCCCCGCGAGGCGGCCCGCAGGCGGGCCGTGTCCGCCTGGCCGGAGGCCACCACGAAGGCGCTGCCGTCGGGGAACTCGACCGTCAGCGCGTCGCCGAAGTCGGACACGCGCGCCTCGGCGACGGGGCAGTCCGCGGTGGCGCCGTCGGCGGCCAGGACGTGGAACCCACCGGCGGCCAACGTGAGTGTGCCGTCGTGGCGCCGCGCCGCGCCGGCCGCGAACCAGCTGCCGTGGACAACGGCCGCTTCGCCCGCGCCGCCCCCGTCAGAACCCGAGCTCGATGTCGAACGCATCAGCGATCTCCTCGCCCGCCGCCGAGCCGGCGGCCGCGCGCGATCCGGTGACCCCTTCGAACGTCTCCACGCCCGTCACGCTCGTGCAGGCGGCCAGGTAGCGCAAGCGGCGGATCTCGCCCCACGGATGCAGCAGGCCCAGGGTGGCCAGCGTGCAGACGGTGTTCGAGGCCAGGATCCAGGCGTAGCGCAGCGGGTCGATCCGGCAGGTCACGCGCGCCGCGTCGCCGACCCAGAGGTTGTCGAGGGTCGCGCGCGTGACGGCGGCGTGGGTCACGAGGGTGGCGAACAGGACCAGCGCGTAGAGGACGGCCATGGCAGCCCAGAACGCGGGCGGCACGGCATCCGCCTCGCCGGCGCCCGCGTACGTCAGCCCGATGATGCCGAACAGCGCGACCATCGCCACGATGACCATGATGATCGCCGGCAGGTGGGCGGCGTAGAAGTCGGCCGCGCTCGCCCGCAGACGCAGGCGCCGATCGCCCCACGCCGTGTTCTCGGCCTGCCAGACGCGCTGCCGGAAG
>CAYNPY010000085.1:0-14843 GCA_964399195.1 uncultured Fibrobacteraceae bacterium | reverse complement strand
GGCCGCCGCGACGCGGGCCGGCGCCGCAGGCGGAGCGCCAGGGCGGCCGCCAGCAGCGAGGCGCCGAGGGCGGCCGCGGCCGCCGCCGCCCAGAGCAGGGGGTCATGGCCGTCGAAGACCCGGCTGAGTTGCTCCATCATGACATCTCTCCTTCGGCGCCCTCAGGCGCGCAGGTCCACCAGCTGGCCCAGCGGCGAGGCGTCCGGCTCGGCCGCGGGTCCCGCAGGCGCCGGCGGTTCGGGACCGCTGCGCGCCTGGCGACGCTGCCGGCGGCGCTGGCGCTTGTCCAAGCCGTCCCCGTCGCCGTCCACCCGACGGTCCGGCTGCGCCGACCCGGGCTCCTGCACGCGGCGGGCCTTGAGTTCACCCTTCTGCTCCTGCAGCTCGGCGAACGGCGTGGCCGGCTGCGGGGTGTTGGCGGCGCGCGCCTGGGCCTTGGCGACGTTCCCCATCTGCGCCAGCGTCGTGGGCAGGGACACTCCGTCTCCGGGCATGCGCTCTCCTTCGCCGCCGCGCCGAGGCCGGCCTCGCGCCGGCCGGCGCGAGGTCGGCCAGTTGCCGCTGCGGGCCAGCCACTCCAGACAGGAGGCCAGCTGGAACAGCGACAGGCAGGCCATCACGTTCACCGGCTCGAACTCCGGGCGCGCGGCGCGTCCGGCGGCCGGCACCGGCGACTCGTCGGTGGGCTGGTCGGTCTGCTCCTGCCGCTGGCGGATCTGGCGCGTGATCTGGCCGATCGATCTCTTGCCCTCGTGGCGGTCGATCTTGCCCTTCAGGCGCAGGATCGCCCGCGTGTGGATCTGGCAGACGCGGCTCTCGGTCACGTCGAGGATCTCGCCGATCTCCTTGAGGGTCAGCTCCTCGGAGTAGTAGAGCACCAGGACGAGCTGCTCCTTCTCGGGCAGCTCCGCCATGCGGGCGCCGATCAGCTCCTTCATCTCGCGGCGCGCGATCACCTTTTCGATGTCCTCGGTCCGCGAGTCGGCCAGGTAGTCGCCCAGGCTGGTGCTGTTGTCGCTGTCCTCGGCCGACGACTCGGCGTCGAGCGAGACGATGGTGGCCACGGCCACCTCGCCCAGCATGCCGTCCAGCTCCCCGATGTCGATCGCCAGTCGCTTGGCGACCTCGGCGTCGGTGGCCGGGCGCCCCAGCTGGACCTCGAGCGTGCCGTAGGCCTCCTCCAGCAGCTTCGCCTTGCGCCGCAGCGAACGGGGAAACCAGTCCTGGCTGCGCAGCTCGTCGAGGATGGCGCCGCGGATCCGCGGGATCGCGTAGGTCTCGAACTTGATGCCGCGCTCCGGGTCGAAGTTGTCGATGGCCTGCAGCAGGCCGAGCAGGCCGGCCGAGACCAGGTCGTTGAACTCGACGTAGTGCGGCAGGCCCACCGCCATGCGCCCGGCCACGTACTTGACGATGCGGGCGTGGAGATCGACGAGTCGGCGGCGGGCGTCCTGGCAGTTGTCGCGCCGGTAGACGCGCCACACGTCCAGATGCGGGATCGTCTGGAGGGTCTCGGTCATGCGGGAGCCTTTCTGGAAGCGGTTCCGCCGTCCGGGCAGCAGAATCCATGCCATGACGAGATGATCACTCGCCTTCACTCCGTTCGCGCGGGACGAGGGCGCCCGACCGCACCAGCAACAGGAGCAGCGAACCCAGCAGGAAGAAGCCGAGATAGGCGATCGCCGCCCGCCGGAGCACCGCCAGCGTCCCCCAGCCCTGCCACAGGCCGACGGCCAGGACGCAGCCCGCGGCGCCGGCGGCCACCGCCTGGACCAGGTGCGCCATCACCGGCGGACCCCGCGGTCGAGCCGGGCGGCGGCCGGCGCGGCCGCCGGCAGCAGAAGCTCGGCCAGCGCGGCGGAGGCGCCGACGGCCAGCTCCCCGCCATGGAGCGGATCGCGACCGACCAGGGACACCGCCAGCGGCACGGCCTCCAGCACGTCCAGCAGCTTGCCCGGGCGCCGGGTGCGGTCCAGCCGCGAGAAGGCCACCCAGTCGCAGTTCCAGTCGCGCGCCTGCGCCGCCAGGTCGGGCTGGTCGGCGGGGTCGCGGTCCGCGGCCACCACGAGGTGGCGGTGGAAGCCGACATGGGGCGCCAGCCAGGCGTGGAGCGTCCCGCCCAGGGCCATGGCCGGGTCGTCCAGCCGCGGCAGCTCGATCAGCACGGCGTCGTAGTCGGCGAAGTGGGGCTCGGCGCCCGTCAGGTGCCGCGCGTCGTTGACCACGGCGGCGTCGTAGCCGCCGGCCGAGGCGACCTCCTGCAGTCGGTGGACATGGCCCGGGTCGGCGGGCAGCGCGGCCAGGACCAGCGTCCGCCGCCCGCGGGACTGCAGCCGCGCCGCGGCCGCCAGCACCAGGTCCGAGCGCCCGCACCCGCTGTCACCCAGGAAGGCGTGGCAGCCGTAGAAGCCGTCCCAGTCGCAGTTGCTGGCCCGCAGGTGCGTCGCCAGCCAGGCGCGCAGCTCGTCCGGGTCGCGCGCCGCGCGCCCGAGGGCGGCCGCGCAGCGGGCCTGCAGGCGGCGCACCACGGCCGGCGAGACGCCGGCCGCGAGCAGCGCGCCGGCGCCCGGATCCCGGGCCAGCCAGGCCTCGTCGGCGCGGCCGCGCTCGTAGCCGGCGGCGACCTCCTCGACCAGGGACTCGATGCGCTCGATCTCCAGCAGCAGCTCCGCCGGGATGGCCGCGTCCGCGCCCGGCGCGAACGACGGAGCGGGGCCGCGCCCGGCGCGCGCGAGGGCGCCGGGCGGCTGGACCACCACCTCGACGCCGCGCTCCTGGCCCAGGCCCAGTTCGTGGCGGCGGGCGACCGACCGCGTGCTGAGGATCACCGCGTCGTCGCCGTAGCGCTCGCGGATGCGCCGATGGGCCGTTGCCAGCGAAGGCGCGGCGATCACGACCGGGCCCTGGTCAGGCGTGCGCCTGCTGCTCGAGCCGGTTGCCATGGGTCACCACCGTTCCGGCCGACACGATCGACGCCGAGGAACCGACCTCGGTGTAGCCCATGACCGCCAGGTTGGGGTACGTCGGCTCGACGAGCCGCTTGACGAAGATCCGGATGGGCGTCGGCACCAGCAGGACCGGCGGCGTGCCGCCGGCGTAGGCCGTGCGCAGCACGCCCTCCAGGCGTCCGAGGAACTCGCGCGTGAAGCCCGGGGCGATGGCGACGCCGCCGCTCGCCTCGGAGTTCGCCGCGGCCGTCACCAGGGCCTGCTCGCACTCGGGGTGCAGGGCCACGACGTGCAGCTTGCCGGCGCCGTCGGCGTAGAGGGCGGTGATGGACCGGCCCAGCGCCTCGCGCACGCGGGCCACCAGGAAGTCGGTGCCGTGCGCCGTGGCGCCCTGGTTGGCCAGCGTCTCGAGGATCGTGACGATATCCCGCACGGGCACGCGCTCGTGCAGGAGGGCGCGCAGGACGTTGTGGAGCGTGTTGATCGGCACGCGGTCGGGGACCAGGTCCTCGATCTGCGACGGCGCGAACTCGCGCACCGACTCGCACATGTCCTTGACGTCCTGGCGGCTGAGCAGCTCGTCGGCGTGGGCGCGGATCAGCTCGGACAGGTGGGTTGCCAGCACCGCCGCCGGCTCGACCACCGTGTAGCCCTCCATCTCGGCCCGGGCCTTCTGGTCGGCGTCGATCCAGACCGCCGGCAGGTTGAAGGCGGGCTCGGTCGTCGCCGTCCCGTCGAGATGCCCGCAGTCCTGGCGCGTGCTCATGGCCAGGAGGCGCCCGGGCATGAGCTGCGCGCGGGACACCTCCACGCCCTTGAGCTTGAGCACGTACTCCTGCGACCCGAGCTGCAGGTTGTCGCGCACTCGGATCGGGTGGATGAAGATGCCCAGCTCGGCGCCGACCTGGCGCCGGATGCTGCCGATGCGGTGCAGCAGGTCGCCGCCGCGCGCCTCGTCCACCAGCGGGATCAGGCCGTACCCGATCTCCAATTCCAGCTTGTCCAGCACGAAGAGGTCCTCGCCGCGGGGCCCCGTGCGCTCCTGGGCGCCCTTCGACTGCTCGTCCTGCTGCGTCTCGTCTTCCAGCTGGGCCGCCCGCGCCGTGTCGAAATCCTTGACGCGCTTGCTCATGAAGGCCCCCGTGGCGGCGGTCGCCGCGCTGAAGAACAGGAACGGCAGCGTGGGCAGGCCCGGGATCAGCGCCAGCACCGCCAGCGCGCCGGACGACAGGTAGATGGCCTTGGTCTGGCGGAAGACCTGGACGGTGATGGTCTGGCCCAGGTTCAGGTCCCCGGAGGTGCGGGTGACCACCAGGCCGGCGGCGGTCGAGACCAGCAGCGCCGGCACCTGGCTGACCAGGCCGTCGCCGACGGTCAGCATCGTGAACCGCGAGAGCGACTCGCCGGCCGACATGCCCATCTGCAGCATGCCGATGGCGAAGCCGCCCACGATGTTGATCAACGTGATGATGATGCCGGCGACGGCGTCGCCCTTGACGAACTTGCTGGCGCCGTCCATGGCCCCGAAGAACTCGGCCTCGCGCGCGATCTCGGCCCGCCGCTGCCGGGCCTGCTTCTCGTTGATCATCCCGGCGTTCAGGTCGGCGTCGATGGCCATCTGCTTGCCGGGCATGGCGTCGAGCGTGAAGCGGGCCGCCACCTCGGCGATGCGGCCGGAACCCTTGGTGATGACCATGAAGTTGATGATCACCAGGATCACGAACACGATCACGCCGATGACGTAGTTGCCGCCGACGACGAAGCCGCCGAAGGCCTCGATGACCTGCCCCGCCTGGCCGTTGCTGAGGATGAGCCGGGTCGAGGCGACGTTCAGCGACAGCCGCATCAGGGTGAGGATCAGCAGCAGCGACGGGAAGCTGTTGAACTGCAGCGGCTCCTTGAGGTACAGGGCCACCAGCAGGACGGTCACCGAGAAGGCGATGCTGAAAGTCAGCATCAGGTCCAGCAGGATCGGGGGCACCGGGACGATCATGAGGCCCAGCACCACGAGCACCGCCGCGGCGCTCAGGACGTTGCTGTTGGCCAGCACCAGATCCCGGTTGATGACCTGTTCCTGCTCCAACCCCTATCCCTTCCCGCTCAGGACCGCTTCAGCCGGTAGACGTAGGCCAGGACCTCGGCCACGGCCTGGAAGAGGCTCTCGGGGACGTACTGCCCCACTTCGACTTGGGCATGCAATGCCCGCGCCAGCGGCTTGTTCTCGATGACGGGGACGCGGCTCTCGCGCGCCAGCCGCCGGATGATGCCCGCGAGGTGGTCCGCGCCCTTGGCGACGACCTTCGGGGCCGGGGAACCTGGCTCGTATTTGAGCGCCACGGCGAAATGCGTCGGGTTTGTGACCACCACGTCCGCGGTGGGGACGGCCGCCATCATGCGCTTGCGGAACGCCTCGTACTGCATGCCGCGGATCCTGGCCTTGATCTGCGGATCGCCCTCGTAGTCCTTGGCCTCCTGCTTCACCTCGTACTTGGACATCTTGAGGTTCTCTTCGTAGCGCCACTTCTGCCAGAACCAGTCGATCAGCGCGAGCAGGACGCAGAAGGCGAGCAGCTTGGCGATCAAGGCGATGAAGGCGGCCTTGCCCGTCGCCACCACGCCCGGCACCTCGAGCAGCGACGTCCCCACCAGCCGTTCCATGAGGCCGTCGATGGTCTTCCAGGCCAGGAAGCCGATCAGCGTGATCTTGAGCAGGTTCTTGACCAGCTCGAACGCGGCGGTGGCCTTGAAGAAGCGCTTCATGCCCGACACCGGATCGAGCCGGTCGAACTGGAAGCCCATGGCCTTGGACCGGAACTGGAAGCCGAACTGGGCGATGTTGCCCCAGATCGACGCCACGAGGACGCCGAGCGTCAGGGGCGCCAGGGCCGCGGCGGTGGACCAGAACGAGCCGGAGAGCAGTTCCTGGGCGGCATAGCCGTTGACCGGCCCGAGGACGTGGGCCTGCCCCAGGAGGTAGCCCACGTTCTCGGACAGCCGGCGCGAGAGCAGCCCCGAGGTGGCCAGCAGCAGTGCCAGGCCCGAGATGAGGACGACGGCGCTGCTGACCTCCTGGCTGCGGGGGACGGTTCCCTTGTCGCGCGCATCCTGGCGCCGTTTGCCTGTCGCTTTTTCTGTCCGCTCGCCCGTCCCGCTGTCGGCCATCTCTCACCTCCCGCGCGGCGCGGAGCCGCCGTTTGCGCCCCGTGGCGCTACTGCATCGCCGCCAGCGTGCGCGCCAGCTGGTCGGGCATGTCCCCGAACATCCCGGTGACGACTTGCCGGAAATACACCAGCGAGGCCCCGATGGTGATCAGGCCGACGCCGATCTTGATCGGGAAGCCGACCACCAGCACGTTGAGCTGGGGAACCGTCTTGACGATGACGCCCATGGCGGCGCTGATCAGCAGCAGCACGACGACGATCGGCGCCGCGATGCGCAGGCCCGTGGCGAAGACGCCGCTGAACTCGCGGAGCAGGTGCCAGGCGCCGCCGGTCAGCTGCGAGTCGCCGAAGGGCGGCAGCGCCAGGCACGACTGGTACATCGCGGAGATCAGCACGTGGTGCGCGCCGGTGGCGAAGAACAGCAGCACCGCCAGCAGGTGGTAGAACTGCGAGATCACGGAGATCTGGCTGTTGCTCATGGGATCGAACGCGTTGACGATCGAGAAGCCGATCTGCATGCCGGCGATGTCCCCGGCGAAGCGCACCGCGACGAACACCAGGTTGAGCGTGAAGCCGAGCATCAGGCCGATGACGAGGGAGCGGAACGCCTCCGTCACGAAGGGCTGCCAGGCCAGCGTGATCGCCCCCGGCGGGACAGCCGGCGCGACGGCGGGCGCCAGCGCCGCGGCCAGGATCCCGGCCAGCGCCAGGCGCCACAGCGCGGGGACGCTGCGGACGTCGAGCATGGGCAGGGTCGCCGCCAGCACCGCGAAGCGGATGCCGAGGGCGAACGTGACCGCCAGCAGGGTGATGTCCAGCTCGAAGAGCACGCGCGCCCCTACATGTTCGCGATGCGGTTGAACATGGCCTCCGTGAAGGCGGTCATCTGCCGGATCGACCACGGGAGGGTGACGATCAGGACGACGAAGACGGCGAGGATCTTCGGCACGAAGGTCATCGTCATCTCGTTGATCTGCGTCGCCGCCTGGAAGATGCTGATCACCAGACCGACGATCATGCCCGCCAGCAGCATGGGTCCGGCCACCAGCACCACGGTCTTCATCGCGTACTGACCGATCTCGATCACGCTCTCGGGAGTCATGGCATCGCCTTTCGCGCGGCTACTGGAAGGCCTGGACGAGCGACTTGACGACCAGGAACCAGCCGTCCACGAGCACGAACAGGAGGATCTTGAAGGGCAGGCTGATGAGCACCGGCGGCAGCATCATCATGCCCATTGACATCAGGACCGAGGCCACGACCATGTCGATGATCAGGAAGGGCAGGAACAGCACGAAGCCCATCTGGAACGCGGTCTTCAGCTCGCTGATCACGAAGGCCGGGACGACCACCAGCATGGGCAGTTCCTCGGGCGTGCCCGGGACCGGCGTCTGCGTGAGGTCGAGGAACAGCGCGATGTCCTTCTCCCGCACCTGGCGGAGCATGAACTCCTTCAGCGGCACCTGCGCCTTCTCGAAGGCCTCCCGCTGTCCGATCTGCTCGTTGAGCAGCGGCTGCACCGCGTCCTGGTTGATGCGCGTGAAGGTGGGCGCCATGACGACCATGGTCAGGAAGAGGGCCAGGCCGATCAGGATCTGGTTGGCGGGCGCCTGGTTGGCCCCGATCGCCTGCCGCAGGAAGCCCAGGACGATGACGATGCGCGTGAAGCTGGTCAGAAGCATCAGGATGGCCGGCGCCAGCGAGAGCACCGTCATCAGGATGACGATCTTGAGCGCGGAGCTGATCGACTTCGGGCCGTCAGCGCCCTCGAGCTTCAGGGTCAGGGTCGGCGACGCCGCGGGCGCCGTGTCCAGCGGTCGGATCGGGGCGATGGGCGCGGCGGCCAGCGCCGGCGCGGCGGCGGTCAGGCACAGGATCGCGAGCAGGGCCCCGGCCAGAGCGCGGCGCGGCGCGGCGCCGCCGGCAAGGCGGCCGGGACGGAAGGCAAGGTGCGGCAAGGCGAATCCCCGTTTCGGGTCCGGCCCCGCCCCCACGGCGGCGACCGCTGGGCGGGTACCGCAACGGGCGTGCCAGCCGGGAGACCCCCGCGGTTCACGTAACCTGATGATTGACAGCCGATTGCGGGGGGCGACGGCGGGCAGCGGGAGGCGGCTGGCTCGCGGCGGCGCGGCCGCGGCCGCCAGGCGGCCATATTCCGACCAGGTGCTTTCAGGCGTCGGCGCGCGGGAGGCGCGCGCGCAGGGATCCGAGCTGGCGGAGCAGCGCCGCGGGCAGCGCGGCCGGGGTCGCCAGGCCGGCCGGCGCCTCGCCGTGCTGGCGCCGGTAGTCCTCCCACGCCTCCTGGCGCAGCAGGACCATGGCGCTTTCGTGGCGGTAGAGGTACGAGACCTCGTCGCCGAGCCGCAGCACCTGCACCTCGCGCCGGGGACCGAGGTGCCAGACGGTCAGGAGCCGCGCCTGCGGAGCGCCCTGGCGGCCGTTGCCGTAGCGCGTGACGAGCTTGAGGCAGAGCACCAGCAGGCCGAAGACGACGGCCAGGCCGCCGATCATGCGCCACCAGGAACCGCCGCCGGACAGCGCGGAGGCGTCCAGGCTCCCCGGCTCGATCGCGGCCAGCAGCGCCGTCACCATCACAGCACCCGCTTGAGGCGTTCGACGCGGTTGAGCAGCTTGGTGATGCGGACGGCGAAGTGGTCGTCGATGACCACGACCTCGCCGCTGGCGAGCAGGGCTCCGTTGACCATGATGTCGACCGGCTCGCTGGTCTGGCGCCCGAGCTCGACGACGGAGCCGGACGAGAGATTGAGCACGTCGCGGAACTTGAGCCGGGCCCGGCCGAGTTCCACCGAGATGTGCAGGTTGACGTCCAGCAGCAGGTCCAGGTTGGCGGCGCCGACCATGTCCTCGCCGAGGTCGGCGATCAGGGCCGAGGTCTCTTCGTCGGCGGTCGCCGCGGCGCCCGCGCGCCGGGTCGTGTCCTCGCTGTTCATGCGCAGCTACTCCTTGTTGAGCTGACGGGTCAGTTTCACGGCCCGCTTCTGGCCCAGGCGCCCGGCCTCGCCCAGCCAGGCGGTCTGGCCCTCGATCCGCACGCGCAGCGGCCCGTCCACCGCCTGCGGCAGGTGCAGGATGTCGCCCGGCGCCAGCCTGATGACCTCCTCGAGGGTCATCTCGACCTCGCCCAGCACGACGACCAGTTCGCTGCTGGTCGAGCGAACCATGTCGAGGATCTTGCGGCGGTCTTCGCGCCGCTCCGGCGCCGTCCGCATCTCGATGGCGTCGCGCGGGTCGAACACGTCCCGAACCGGGCCGAAGGCCGACTGCGGGATCGCCACCTGCACGGGCCCTTCGACGGTGTCCAGCCGGAACTGGAACTTCAGGATGATGAGCGACTCGCCGTCGTTGATGCCGCTGAGGTAGTTGGCGTTGTTCTCGAGCGCGACGAAGGCCGGCTCCATCTTCACGAACTTCGCGGCGGACCGGCGCAGCAGGTCGAGGAAGCGCTCGATCAGGCCTGCGTTGATCCCGCGCTCGATCTCCGTGAACTCCCGCACCGAGTCCTCGGCGTCGGGCACGCCGCCCATGAGCTTCTTCATGAAGACGAAGCCCAGGCCCAGGTCGACGTGCACCAGGGCGTACCCCTTCAGAGGCGCCAGGGTGACCAGGGAGACGCTGGTGGGGTTGGGCAGCTCCGCCACGTAGTCGCCGAAGGTGCACTGCCGCAGGCCCTTGTAATCGATCTGCACGCTCATCCGCAGGAGGCTCGTGAAATCGATGGAGCCCATCTTGGCGAACCCGTCGGCGACCGCCTGCAGGTTGTGCTCGAAGGCGCGCGAGATGTTGTGCGGCCGGTAGAAGTCGTAGCGGCGCGGCCCGCGGTCGCCCGCGCCGTCCTCCGGCCCGGCGCGCAGGACCTCCTCCAGGTCCAGGCCGCCGGCGCCCGCGACGGCGCCGGCCAGGCTCTCGGCCGTGTCGATGGCCGCGTCCAGGTCGCGAGGATCGTCGCCGTTGCTGCCGAAGCGCGCCATGCGGTTCGCCCGTGCCTTCCTACTGGACCACGAGGTCGGAGAAGTAGACGTTCAGGAGCGCGCCCTCGGGGAGCTTCTCCGCGGCTCGCCGGTGGATCTCCTCGCGCAGGCGCTTCTTGCCGTCGGGCGTGCTCAGCATCGCGGCCGTCTTGTCCGACAGCGCCATGATCACGGCGTCGCGCAGCTGCGGGCGCCGGGACTCGACCTCCGCCACGTAGGCCGCATCGGCCATCTCCAGGCTGATGCCCAGCCGCAGGTAGCGGGGGCGCGCCGAATCGCCGGCCAGCGTGACGACGATCTCCTGCAGGTCGGCCAGCGCGGCGGTGCCGGCGACGCCGGCGCCGTGGCCGCCGCCCTCCGCCTTCTTGTCCTTCTTCGCCTTCTTGTCGTGCTTCGCCTCGGCCGCGCCCTGGTCGCCGGCGCCCGGGGCGCCGCCGTGGGCGGCCATCTCGGCCGCGCCGACGCCGAGCTTCGGCACGATGAGGAACTGCGTCAGGCCGATGGCGACGACCGCCTGGGCGATCACGATCACGCCCAGCACGACCGCCTTGTTCTCCAGCAGGTTCGGCTTCGCCTTGGCCTTCGGCGCGGCCTTGTCCTGTTCGGCGTCCTTCTGCTTGTCGGCCATCGTCACGGCTCCTTCCCCGTCCCGCGGGGCCGCGGCCCGGCGCCGCCCCCCGGGCGGCAATCTGGCGGCAGCGGCTGGTTTCCGGGCACCGCCCGCCGCGCGTCCGGTCGGCCACGGCCCCGGAACGGGGCCGCCGACGCGGCGGCGGGCAGGCACAGGCCCGCGATTGAAATTAGCGTGCCAACCGGCGCCTAGGCGCCGGCCGTCACGAGAGCGGCCGCCTCGGTGGCGACGGCGGCCTGCAGCCGCGCCTGGTACGCCATCGCCAGGCGCGCGACCTCGTCGGGCGCTTCGCGCACCATCAGCTTCCGCCCGCTGGTCAGGCAGACGAGGGTCTCCGCGCCGCAGCCGATCGTCTCGATGAGGCCGGCGTTGACCACCAGCGTCTCGCCGTCGAGCTTCGTCAGCTTGATCATGACCGTCACTTCCCGGTCGCGGCGCCGGCGCCGGGGCCCGCGTGGCCCCGGCTGGGCGCCGTCAGGTCACCCGCGCCTACCGGACCAGGTTCACCAGCTCCTGCATGACCTGGTCGGCCGTCGTCACGACGCGGCTGTTCGCCTGGAACGCCCGCTGCGCGACGACCAGGTTCGTGAACTCGCGGGCCAGGTCCACGTTGGACGTCTCCAGAGCCCCGGTCACCAGCGAGACGCCGTTGCCGGCGCCGGCGAAGATCTCCATCGCCTCGCCCGAGTTGCCGCTGCGCCGGTAGGTGTTGTTGGCCTCGCGCGTCAGGCCGTCGGCGTTGGCGAACGTCGCCAGGGCGATCTGCGCGATCGCCTGCGAGGTGTCGTTCGAGAACACGCCCGTGATCAGGCCGCTCTGGTCGATGTTGAAGTCGACCAGGGTGCCCGTGCCGTAGCCGTCGGCCACCGATTTCAGGGTGCCCGAGCCTTGGAACTGCGTGAGCCCGTTCAGCGCGTTGACGTCGCCGGAGTTGATGGCCAGGTTGACTACCGCGGCCCCCTCCTGGCCGGAAGCCTGGGGCCGGAAGGCCAGGCCGTTGCCGCCGTCGTCGAAGGAGAAGCCGCTGATCGCGCCCGACTCCGAGAAGCGCGCCCGGCCGGACTCGCCGGACAGGATCTCCTCGCCGCCCTCCATGGCCGCCGTCCAGATCCATTCGTTGAGGCCCGGCACCTTCTCGAACGAGAAGCGCACCGTGTGCTCGCCGCCGAGGGAGTCGTAGACCGTCGTGGCCATGGAGAAGGTCTTCTGGTCCTTGGCCTCCTGCGTGCGGCCGAAGGTGAAGGCGGTCTCCAGTCCGCTGTTGACGGCGCCGACCTGGTTGACCGAGATGTCGCCGATCGCGTTCGCGGTGCCCACCTCGCCGCGCACGACGATGCGGCCCTCGGCGTCGAGCTCGACCGGGCTCGAGGTGACGCCCAGCGCGTACTGGATCTCCTGCATCAGGTCGGCCAGGGTGGTCGTGCCGTCGACGGGGACGCTCCGCCCGTCCGCCGTCTCGCCGCCGACCGAGCCGCCGACCATCAGTTCCACCGCGCCGGCGGTGACGTCCAGGCCGAGCGAGCGCCCGTCGGCGCCGTAGATGTCGACCAGGGCGTCGGTGGCGTCGGCGTAGGACAGGGCGCGGCCCGAACTGGCCGAGGCCCCGCCGGCGATCGTGCCCGCGAACGAGAGCAGCGAGCCGCCGGTGCCGACGTTCAGCGTCAGGCCCTCGACGTCGGTGCCGCCGGCGTTGGCCGCGGTCAGCGAGCCGTCGGCGGCGATCGCCAGGGTGACCTGCCGGCCGTCGGCCACGAGCGCCGCGTTCAACGCCGTGACCAGGTCCTGGTAGGTCATGCCGTCGGTGACGGTGACGGCGGCGGCGTTGATCGGCACATTGCCGTCAAGGCCGCTGACGACGACCTGCTCCCCGACGCTCAGCCCCATCGCCGAGCCGTCGGCAAGGCGGAGCGAGGTCACGAGGTCGGCGCCCTCGGCCGCGGCCAGGAACGAAGTGCTGCGCTGCACGGTCCCCTGCGCGTCGCTGGACGAGTCGAGGTTGCCCATCAGGCGCACCGTGGTCGACGGCTGGGCCGGGACGACGAGCGCCGGGTCGATGAAGATGTCGTCCAGCGGGCCGGCGATGATGTTGCCCATGGCGTCGGCCATCAGGCCCTGCACCCGCAGGCCCGTCGTCGGGTTGACCAGCTGGTTCTCGCTGTCGAGGCCGAAGACGCCGGCGCGCGTGTAGACGCGGCTGGTGCCGTCGCTGAGCACGAAGAACCCGGGACCCTGGATGGCCAGGTCGGTCTTCTTGCCGGTCGTCTGGAAGTTGCCCTGGTTGAAGTTGGTGTCGATGCTGCCGACCATCGTGCCGAGGCCGATCTGCTGCGGATTGGTGCCGCCGAGGCCGCCGCTGACCGGCCGGCTGGACGACTTCATGGTCTGGGTGAGCATCTCGTTGAACGTGACGCGGCCGGACATGAAGCCGATGGTGTTGCTGTTGGCGATGTTGTTGCCGATGACGTCAAGATTCGTCAGGTTGGCGCCGAGGCCCGACACGCCGGAGTACAGAGACTTGAACATGGAACCCTCCCGGTTACCCGTTGCGCCCCCGCCTGGGGGCTGCCGCGTCAGCTGACCTTGTAGATCTCCGAAACGTAGAATTCCTCGCCGTTGACCATGACGATGGCCTGGTTGTCGCTGTAGCGCAGGCCGGTCACGGCGCCGGTCATCAGGTTCGTGAACGTCACGGCCTTGCCGCTGCTGTCCTTGACCTCGGCCGAGATCGTGTACTTGCCGTCGGGGGCCGCGACCTCGTCGTCGGTCAGGCCGTCCCAGGTGACCGTGTTGAGGCCCTTGGTCACCGCCTGCTCGTAGGTGCGGACCACGCGACCGTTCTCGTCGGTGATCTTGATCGTGGCGCGCCCGTTCGCGCCGGCGGCGATCACGCTCTCGCTGGCCTGCCCGCCCGTCAGCGTCACGTCGTTGCCTTCGACGGTCACGTTGCGGCCGACCAGGGCGAGCATCGCCGTGTTGTTGATGGCGGTGCCGACCGCCACGTTGTCCTGCAGGGAGGCGGACATCGTCTCGAGCTGCTCGAGCATCGAGAACTGCGTGATCTGGCTGGTGAACTGGGCGTTGTCCATGGGGCTGGTGGGATCCTGGTTCTTGATCTGCGCCACCAGCAGCGCCATGAAGTCCAGTTTGCTGACCTGCGAGTAGTCGCGGCCGGCCTGGCCCAGCACCGGCCCCGTCCCGTCGGTGATCCCGGCGATCGGCATGGTTCATCCCTCCTGGCCGTGGTCGGCCCAGGCCTGCGCCCACGCGGCGCGCGCCTCGTCTCGGGAGCCGGCGCGGCGGTCGCGAAGCTCGTCGCGTCCCTCGCGGCGCCCGTCCTGTCGCCCATCCTGGCGTCCGTCCTGCTTCTGGTCCCCGGGGCGATCCTCGGCCCGGTCGTGGCGCGGCGGCGTTCCGTCGCGCGTCTCGATGCGCACCTCGACGTGCTGGAAGCGGCCGCCGCGGTCGGCGATGGATTCCGCCAGCTCGCGCGCGCCCGAGCGCAGGGCCTGGGCGGCCTCCGGCGACTCGGCGCGCAGCACGACCGTCAACCGGTCGTCGGCGGCGTGGAACTCGGCGTCGACGCGGCCGAGGTTCTCGGGCTGGAGGCGCAGCGCGAGTTTCTGTTCTGCATTGGGCTGGACGTCGACGCGCGCCAGCTGCGCCGCGACCTGCGCGCGGATCGAGGCCCCGCGCTCGGCCGCCGCGGGCAGCGCGCGATCGCGGCCCTCGGCCGCGCCGGCCAGCGCGTCCAGCCCGCTCTGCGCCTCGGTCCCAGTCGCTTGCGCCAGGGCGGCCAGCGCCCGCCCCACGGTGGCGGCGAACGCGGCCGGGCGGCCGGCGGCGGGCGCCGGGTGTCCGCCGTCGGCCGGACCGGTGTCCGTCCCGGTCCCGAGCGCCGCCACGCGGGCGTAGGACTTCAGGGCGGCGTTCGCGGTCGCGGCCAGGCCGAACGCGGGCGACTCGCCGCGCGCGGTCGGCGCGTCCTGGGTCTCAGCGGCGGCCGTCGGCTCCCCGGCGGGGTCCGGCTCGGCCGCCGCGGTGGCGGGTTCCTCGGCGAGCGCGGGCGCCGCGGCGACGTGGGCGTCCCCGGCGACCGCCGGCTCCTCGGCGTCC
>CAYNPY010000084.1:0-15988 GCA_964399195.1 uncultured Fibrobacteraceae bacterium | reverse complement strand
CTCGACGACGGCGAGGTTGGTCTGCCGGCCCCACATCAGCCCGGCGCCGTAGAACCCGGCGAACGCCGTCGACGAGATCAGGAACATCGCCAGCAGGTGGCGGCTCTCCGAGGGCTGGCGCACGGCGGGCCACAGGGCGCGGGCCATCAGGAACAGCCAGAGGAAGTGACCGGCGAACAGGAAGATCTGCCAGGCGCGGCCCAGGTCGACGTACTCGTAGCCCTGGTGGCCGAACCAGAAGCCGGCGTCCAGGCCCAGGCGCTGGTGGATCGACATCGCCTCGCCGGTCAGCGAGCCGGCCACCACCAGCAGCAGCGCGCCGAACAGCACGTTGACGCCCAGGCGCTGGAATCGCGGCTCGCGGCCGCCCACCAGCGGCGCCAGGAACAGGCCCGCGGCCAGGAACGCGGTCGCGATCCAGAAGACGCCGGTCTGGATGTGCCAGGTGCGGCTCAGCGCGTAGGGCAGGTACTCGCCCAGGGGGAACCCGAAGAACGACTGGCCCTCCACCGTGTAGTGCGCGGTGACCGCGCCCAGCAGCGCCTGCACGCCGAAGACGGCGACGACCACGGCCACGTACTTGCCGACCGCGCGCATCGAGGGCGTGACCATCGTCAGCGCGAAGGGGTCGGCGCGCGGCGGCGTGACGGCGGGCTCCTCCTGCTGCTTGAACGCGCGCCACCAGACGATGGCGCCGACGCCCGCCAGCAGCAGCACGATGCTGACCATGGACCAGGTCAGGTTGGCGCCGGTGGGGCGGTTGCCGACCAGCTCGTCGGCGGGCCAGTTGTTGGTGTAGGTGATGGTGCTGCCCGGGCGTTCGGTGACGCAGGCCCAGCTGCTCCAGAAGAAGAACTCGGTCAGGCGCTCCAGCCGCTGCGGGTCGGCGACGGTCACGTCCTGCATCGCGTAGTCCTCGCGCAGCCGCGTGAGCGAGGGGTCGCCGCCGAACAGCGCCACGTAGTGGGCGGCGGTGCGCGCGATCGCCTCGGCGCGGTCGGCGTCGACGACCAGCGCGCCGGTCGTCTCATCGTACGTGTTGGGGCGCAGCGCGCCGGGCAGCCGCGACTTCAGCGCCGCCTGCTCGGCCACCGGCAGCGCCGCGAACGACGCGGCGCCCTGCTTCTCGGCCCAGACGTCCAGCAGCGCGGTGGCCTCGCGGTGCAGCCAGTCGGCCGACCAGTCGGGCGCCTGGTAGGCGCCGTGGCCCCAGATGGAGCCGAGCTGCTGGCCGCCGGTGGACTGCCAGACCTGCTGGCCGGTGAGGATGTCGTCGCCGGTCATGAGCTGGCGGCCGTCGGTCACGACGACGCGCGCGGGGATGGGCGGCTTCTGGCGGTAGACCTGGGCGCCGAAGACGCCCAGCACCGTGAAGGCCAGCAGCAGCGCGCCGCCGAGCAGCCACCACAGCTTCCTGTGTTCGTGCAGCATGAGAGGGGTTCCTTTCTCGTCCTTGTCCTGCGGGGGGAACGCGCCGCGCCGGTGGTCACGGGGACTCGGCGGCGGCGGACGCTTGCGGGAACACCAAAGCAGGGGTTGTGCCATTTGTTAACGTACTGCAAAACAATGACTTATATGGCGGGTTGTTGACTTCATAACGCGCTGATGTTATCATGATGATTGCAATGTTATCGAAAGGATCACCGTGCCGGACCGCAACCTGACGCCCCTGCTGGACATCGCCCGCGACCTGACCGCGTCGCTGGCGGCCGCCGACCGCTACCAGCGCCTGCTGGCGGCGGTGCAGCGCTTGATCCCCTGCGACGCGGCCTGCCTGCTGCGCCTGGACGGCGACGCACTGGTGCCGCTGTCGGCGGTCGGCCTGGCGCCCGAGGCGCTGGTGCGCCGCTACGCGCGCGGGGAGCACCCGCGCCTCGACGCGATCCTCTCGGCGCGCGAGCCGGTGCGCTTCGCCGCCGACTCGGGGCTGCCCGATCCCTTCGACCACCTGCTGGCCGGCAAGCGCGGCGAGCGCGCCGACGTGCACGCCTGCCTGGGCAGCGCGCTGTTCCACGACAACCGGCTGGTCGGCGCGCTGACCGCCGACGCGCTGGACCCGCGCGCGTTCGACCGCGTGGACCTGCAGCTCCTGGCCACGTTCGCGGCGCTGGCGGGCGCGGCGCTGCGCACGTCGTCGCTGATCGAGTCGCTGGAAGCGGCCGTGGCGCGGCGCGACCTGGTGGCGCGCGACCTGCAGCGGACCGCGGGCCAGGTCGCGGGCGAGCGCATCCTGGGCCACAGTCCCGCGGTGCGGGCGCTGCTGGCCGAGCTGGCCACGGTGGCGGCCTCCGACCTGACGGTGCTGGTGACCGGCGAGACGGGCGTGGGCAAGGAGCTGGTCGCGCGGCACCTGCACGAGAACTCGCGGCGCGGCGCGCAGCCGCTGATCCAGGTCAACTGCGCCGCGCTGCCGGAGGCGCTGGCCGCCAGCGAGCTGTTCGGGCACGTCGCGGGCGCGTTCACCGGCGCGGCGCGCGACCGCGCCGGCAAGTTCGAGCTGGCCGACGGCGGCACGCTCTTCCTGGACGAGGTGGGCGAGCTGCCGCTGCCGCTGCAGCCGGTGCTGCTGCGCGCGATCCAGCAGGGGGAGATCCAGCGCGTGGGCTCGGACCGCGCCCACCGCGTGGACGTGCGCATCATCGCCGCGACCAACCGCGACCTGCCCGCCGCGGTGGCCGGCGGCCGCTTCCGCGCCGATCTCTACCACCGCCTGGCCGTGTTCCCGCTGCACGTGCCGCCGCTCAGGGAGCGCCGCGAGGACATCGCGCTGCTGGCCGCGCACTTCGCCGACCAGGCGCGCCGCCGCCTGGGCGCGCCGCCGGTGCGCCTGGGCGAGTCCGCGCACGCGGCGCTGGCGGCCGCCGACTGGCCGGGCAACGTGCGCGAGCTGGAGAACGTGGTCTCGCGCGGGGTGCTGCGCGCCGCCAGCGAGGGGCGCAACCCGGTGCTGGTGGAGCTGCGGCACCTGGACCTGCCGGCCGGGGCCGGCGTCGCCGACACGGACGCGGCCGCCGGCGCCCCGGATGCGGGCCCGCCTGGCGCGCCGGCCGGCGTCGGCCGCCCCGGCCCCGCCCGCCCGGTCCCGCTGCGCGACGAGGTGGCCGCCTTCAAGCGGGCGCGCATCCGCGCGGCCGTGGAGCGGAACCAGGGCAACTGGGCCGCCGCCGCGCGAGAACTGGGGCTGCAGCGCGGCAACCTGCACAACCTGGCGCGGCGGCTGGGACTGCGCTGAAGGCGCCTCCGGCTGGGCGCGCCCGATTGACGCCGGCCCCGTCGTGGGCGACTATCATCCGTGGACGATGCCGAACCCCATGCCGGGAAGACTCTCATGCGCTCCGTCGTTCGTCTCAGCCCGTGCCGCTCCGTCCCGCGACCCGCGAGACGGGCCGTGGCGCGCCTGTGCGCGCTGGGCCTCATCGCCGCCGCTCTGCCGGTCGCGACCCTGCTGATCGCCGCCGGCTGCGTGCCGGACCCGGGCGAGCCCGGACCGACCTCCGCCTACGGCGTCGTCGAGGGCCACGTCCTGGAGTGCGGCGCCGCGGTGCCTTGCGAGATCGAGTTCTCGCCCCGGAACGACGCCCACGTCGACGCGCGGCTGCGCCTGACACCGGATGCGACCGGCTGGTACCGCGCGGAATTGCCGGTGGGCGACTACCGCGTCTACATCCGGTCGACCGAAGGATCCGTGTCGATGCCCTCGGTCTGGAGCGAGGAGGACACGGTGCGCGTCGGCCGCGCCGTGCGGCGCCGCGACTTCCCGCGCGGCCGCGCCCAGGTGACGGCCCGCGTGCCCGACTCCTTCGAGGGAATCACGGCGTCGCTCTCCCTGTACCGGCAGGGCATCAGCGCGGAGCTGGCCACCGTCGTCAGCGGCGGTGTCGCGACCTGCGACCTGCGCTTGGTGCCGCAGCACAGCTACGTCATGCGGCTGGGCCTGGGCTCGTTCGGCACGCCGTGCTACCTGCCGGGAACCCATCTGATCGTCGAGGCCGATTCGCTGCGCGTGGGCGCGGCGCCGGCCGCCTACGAGACGGACACGCGCAGCCGCTACGCGCGCCTCGAGGGCCGCGTCACCGGCAGCTGGCAGACCGGCAGCGAGCCGATGAACGTGCGCGCCTACGGGCCCGGCCAGCAGCGGCGGGGCATGGCCGAGTGCGGTCCCGACGGGTCGTTCGCGCTGGACGTGATCGCCCCGGTCTTCGTGCGCCTGGAAACGGTCTGCGGCGGCGTCTCGCGCTGGTACGGCGGCGCTTCCTACGCGACGGCGACGTGGCTCGAGTTGGCGCCCGGGCAGGTCGCCGCGGGCGTGGAGATGCGGGAGGGCGGCCTTCGGCTGCGAGTCGAAGGGCCCGGCCTGCTGGTCGACAACATGGGGTACCTGGAGCTGGTCGACGCCGACGGGGCGCGGCTGACGCTGCACCTGGGCCCGGAGAATCCCACGCTGCTGTCCAACCTGGCGCCCGGCGACTACCGCCTGCACGTTCTGGGCGCCTGCGGACGCGATCCCTGGGTGGCGCAGTGGTACGACGGCGCCGCCGAGGAGGCCGACGCGTCGACGCTGACGGTGGTCGAGGGCGCCATCACCGACGCGACGATTCAGCAGGTTGCGGGCGGCGTCCTGCATGGCTCCTTTGTCGGCGACCCGTACGCCGCGTCGGCGTCGCGCCACATCCGCCTCTATCGCGGCGACGGCGCGCCCCTGTGCAACGATTCCTTCTTCATCTGGGACGGCGCCTTCTCGTTGCCGGGCCTCGCGGACGGCGACTACCTGCTGGGCACGACGGTGTCCGGCTCCACGTGGTGGTACCCCGGGACGTGGGAGGCGGCCGCGGCCGGCCGGATCACGATCGTCGACGGCGGGACCGTCGCGGGGCTGGCGTGGCTGGTGCCGCCGGGACAGGTGGTGATCCGCCAATGAGGCCGGCGCGGCGTTCCTGCAGTCTCACTTGGCGCGCGCGCCGGTTTGCGGCCCTCGCGTTGCTGGCGGCGACGGCCCTGACGTCGCTGGCGCCCGGCTGCACCCGCGAGCCGTCGCCGCTGCAGCCGGCCGTGGCGACGGCGGTCGTCGAAGGCCGCGTCGGAGCGGTCGCGGCGGGCCAGAACCTGAACGTCGAGTTCCTGGGCCTGGACGGCGGGTACCGGCGCTTCGCGACGCGCGTGGACGACGCGGGCCGCTACCGCGCTGAGGTGCCGGCCGGCGACTACCGGCAGGCGCTCACGGGCGCCCGCCCGTTCTACATCTGGCTGACGCCCGCCGGCGCGACGACGCTGTACGAGGCCGAAGCCGAGACGCTGCGCCTGCGCCCGGACAGCGGCACCGTCCGCCGCGATTTCCGGCTGGGCGGCCTGCGCCTGCTGGCCGGCGGGCTCGCGGCGATGGACGGCGGGCGCTGCGGCGTCCAGCTGTTCCTGCAGGCCGCCGGCGACACCGTCGCGACGCACATCGGCACGCAATCCGCGGCCATCACCGGCGGCGACCTGGACCTGCGGACCCTGCCCGCGCCGCCCGGCGCCTACGTGCTCAAGGTGCGTTTCGAGGACGGCCCGGAGACGCTGGGCAGCACCGCGTGGCGCTGGTACGCGGCGACGGGCGACGGGTCGAGTCCGGACACGCTGCGCATCGCGCCCGATTCCCTGACCACCATCACCGCCTCGTGGCCCGCGCCGGCGATCCTGAGCGGCCGCGTCACGGGCGCCTGGCAGGAACTGGGGATGTCCCCGCCCCGTCTGGACGCGGTGGACGCGGTCGGCGACTTCGTCAGCGGCGGCGACCGGGTGAGCGCGGACGGGACCTTCCGCCTGCTGCTGCCGCGCGCCGAGCCGGTGCGCCTGCGCATGAGTGACGCGGGCACCGCCTGGGTGGGCGGCCTGGACGCGGCGAGCGCCACGGTGTTCTCGCCGCCGGCGGGCGGGATCATCGCCGGGATCGAGCACGCGGTGTCGGGCCTGTTCGCGCGCCCGCTGAGCGAGGTGCCGTTCACGGCGACGGTGAGTTGGCGCATCGAGCTGCACGACGTCGAGGGACTGGTCCCGGTGCAGACGATCTACGGCCGGGCCGACCGTCCGAGCGGCGCCCACTGCCTGCGGCCGGGCACGTACCGCATCCGGCTGGTCAACGATCCGGAGCGCTGCCTGTGGCGTTCGCAGTGGTACGACCGGGCCGCGACCGCGGAGCTGGCCGCGCCGGTCGTGATCCCCGCCGGCGGCGTGGCGGTGATCGATCCCGTGCTCGAACGCGGCGGCAGGATCAGCGGCACCGCGCTGACCGGCGGGGCGGATCCCTGCCTCGTCTTCATCACCACCGCGGACGCGGCCATCATCCTGGACACCGCGGTGGTCAGGGCCGCCGCGCCCGCGTTCGCCTGGACCGGCCTGGCGGACGGCCGCTACCGCGTCGGCCTCCACTGCGGCGATTACTGGTACTGGCCCGGCAGCGAAGCGCCTCCGGGCGTCCTGTGGTATCCCGGCGTCACGGACTGGGCGGCGGCCGCCGACCTGGAGATCACGGACGCCGGCGCGATCACCGACCTGCTGCTGGGGCCGCCGCCGGCGCGCTAGGGCAGCGGCCGGCCGGCCTCGTCGACCAGGGTCGGCGCCGGGAAGCCCTCGGCCGCCAGCTGCGGCAGCACCTCGGTCTTGTCGCCCACCAGCACCACCAGCAGGTCCTCCCAGCGGTACAGGCCCGACGACGCCAGCGCGTTGACCGCCACGAGGTCGATGCCCGGCACCTGCGCCAGGTCCTGCCGCGCGGCGTCGAGCGGGCGGCCGTTGCGCACCAGGGCGGCGGCTGCCTCGGCCGCCGCGGCGGTGGTGTCGCCGGTCGTCTCCAGGTCGAAGCGCACCGTGCGCACGGCCTTCTCCAGCTCGTCGGCGGTCACGTTGCCGGTGGCCAGGCCCGCGAACTCGTGGCGGAACTCGCGCAGCGCCGGCCCGGTCACCTTCGTCTGCACGGCAGAACCTGACGTCAGCAGCCACTGGCCGGCGTCCTCCGTGAAGCCGGAGCGCGCGCCGTAGGAGAAGCCGTTCTTCTCGCGGATGTTCTGGTTGAGACGGCTGGTGAACGAGGCGCCGAAGAGCGTGTTCACGCACTGGCGCTTCACACGATCGGCGCCGTCGGGCGCGGCCACCGGGCGCCAGATCGAGATCACCGTCTGCGGCGCGCCGGGCCGGTCGACCAGCAGCAGGCCGGGCTTGGGCGCGCTGAGCGGCGCCAGCGCGGCGGGCGCGGCCGCCTCGCCGCCCTTCCAGCCCGCGAGCGCCTTGTCGAGCGCGGCCTTGATCTGTTCGGGCGCAAAATCGCCGGCGAAGACCAGCGTCGCGCGCGCGGGGGCGAACAGCCGCGGCGCGGCCGCCAGCACGTCCTCGCGCGTCAGCCTGGCGACCGTCGCCTCGAAGCCGTCGCCGGGCCGGCCGCGCGGGTCGTCGGCGCCGAACAGCGCCGCGCGGCCCACGACCTGCG
Organism: uncultured Fibrobacteraceae bacterium; assembly: GCA_964399195.1. Lineage (GTDB taxonomy): Bacteria > Krumholzibacteriota > Krumholzibacteriia > LZORAL124-64-63 > LZORAL124-64-63 > CAINDZ01. The sequence goes on along the minus strand of CAYNPY010000084.1, from coordinate 8,529 downwards.
CCACGCGGTTGGCGTTCTCGCCGCGGGAGCGGATGCCGGCCAGGGCCAGCTCCTTCTCGCGCGCGAAGTCGTCGGCTTCCAGCGTGGGCTTCATGAGCGCGTCGGCCATCAGGGCCAGCGTCGCCTCCAGGCGCGAGGTCAGTCCGGACACCGACAGCGTGGCTGCGTTGACGCCGCTGCCGGCGGTGATGCGCGCCCCCAGCGTGGTGACGGCGTCCGCGAAGCCCGTGGCGTCGAGCTTGCCCGCGCCGCGCGTCAGCAGCGTGGCGGTCAGCGAGGCCAGGCCGGCCTGGTCCGCGCCCAGCAGGCGCTCCCCGCCGTCGACGATCACCTGGCCGGAGAACAGGCCGCTGCCCGGCTTGCTCACCACGTAGAGGGGCTGCCCGTTCTTCAGCGTGAGCTTCACCGGCACGGCGGGCTCGGCCGGGCGCTCGGGCAGGTTCGCGGGGCGCTGATCCAGCCCGGCGGTGTTCACGACGGCGTCGCGCGGCAGCACGCGCAGGTCCAGGCGGCCGTCGTGCAGCACCTCGCGCGCCCAGCGCGTGACCGCGGCCGCGTCGGGGGCCAGGCGGCGCGCCAGGTCGCGGTCGAACGAGTCCGCCCGGCCGTAGGCCGCGAAGTACGCGTTGAGCAGGTCGGCGCGGCGGTCGAGGTTCTCCTTCATCCGCAGGAAGCCCGACTCGGTGGCGGCCTTGACGCGGGCCAGCTCGGCCTCGGTGGGGCCGTCCTTCTGCAGCCGCGCGATCTCCTCGAGGATGACGCGCTTGATCTGCTCGAGGTCGGCGCCCTCGGCGGCGGTGGCCTCGATGTGGAACTCGCCGCCCAGCTCGCGGCCGTCGTGGTAGACCTGCACCTGCTGAGCCAGCTGGTCGCGGATGACCAGGCGGTCGACGAGGCGGCCCGTGTTGCCGGACGCCAGCACCGAGGACAGCAGGTCCATCTCGGCGTCGCCGTCCTCGTAGCCGGCGGGCGAGTGCCAGACCAGGTAGAGGCGCGGGAACCGCACGCGGTCGTCCGTCAGGCGGCGCACCTCGCGGTCGAACCGCACCGGGGCGGCCGTGCGGTGTTGCGGCACGGGGCGCAGCGGCACGGCGCCGAAGGTCTCGGCGATCAGCCGCTTCGCCTCGGCGGGGTCGAAGTCGCCGGCCACCACCAGCGAGGCGTTGCCCGGCACGTAGAACGTGTCGAAGAAGTCCTTCACGTCCTGGACGGTGGCGGCCTCGAGGTCCTCGTGGCTGCCGATCACCGGGTGGTGGTAGGGATGGCCTTCGGGCCACATCGCCGCGGAGATCAGCAGTTCGGCGCCGCCGTAGGGCTGGTTCTCGTAGCTCTGCCGCCGCTCGTTGCGCACCACGCTGCGCTGCAGGTCCAGCTTCTCCTGCGTCATCGCGCGGCTGAGGCCGTCCAGCCGGTCGGCGTCCAGCCACAGCAGCGTCGGCAGCAGCGAGCGCGGGCCCCACGAGTAGTAGTTCGTGCGGTCCGGGCTGGTCGAGGCGTTGTTGGCGCCGCCGCCGCGCTCCATCAGTACGTCGAACTGGTTGTCCGGGACGCGCTCGGTGCCCATGAACATGAGGTGCTCGAACAGGTGCGCGAAGCCGGTGCGCCCGGGCGCCTCGTCCTTCGAGCCGACCCGGAACCAGGTGTTGATGGTCACCCGGGGCTGGGCGTGGTCCTCGTGGAGGATCACGGTCAGGCCGTTGGGCAGCGTGTAGGTCTCGACGGACAGCGGCGTGGCCATGGAGCCTCCGGCGAACAGGCCGGCGAGCGCGGCCAGGATCAGGATCGAGCGCATGGTGCCCTCCGGGCGGGGTGGCGTAACAAGGCACGGCCGGCGTCGGCCGACCGTGGGCATACGCCAAGATCGCGCCGGGGTTGCCGATCGGCCAGTGCCCGCTTGCCGCGGCGGCCGCCAGGGGCGAATCTGTCGGCGTCCCGTGACCGTTTCGCCACCTGCTGCCGCCGGAGCCGCCCCGCGCATGGCCCTGCTCGAACTGAAGGACGTCTGCCTGTCGCTGGGCGGCCCGCCGGTCCTGGACCACGTCGACCTGGGCGTGGAGAAGGGCGAGCGGATCTGCCTGCTGGGCCGCAACGGCGAGGGCAAGACGACGCTGCTGCGCCTGCTGGCCGGCGAGATGGCGCCCGATTCCGGCGAGGTGATCCGCCGCCCCGGCGAAGGCGTGGGCTTCCTGCCGCAGGAGGTGCCGGCGGACCTTGCCGGCCCCGTGCGCGAGGTGGTCGCCGCCGGCCTGGCCTGGCGCCCCGAGCTGAAGACGGGCGAGGCCTGGCGGCTCGAACATCTCGTGGACGGCATCCTCGAGCGCGGGGGGCTGGACGGCGAGGCGCGCTTCGAGTCGCTGTCGATGGGCAACCGCCGCCGCGTGCTGCTGGCGCGCGCGCTGGTGGGCGAGCCCGGGCTGCTGCTCCTGGACGAGCCGACCAACCACCTGGACATCGACGCCATCGCCTGGCTGGAGGAGCAGCTGCAACGCTTCGAGGGCACGCTCTTCTTCGTGACGCACGACCGCGCCTTCCTGCGCGGCCTGGCCGGCCGCATCCTGGAGATCGACCGCGGCCGCCTGCGCGACTGGACCTGCGGCTACGACACCTTCCTGCGGCGGCGCGAGGAATCGCTGCGCGCCGAGCGCCAGCAGTGGGCCGAGTTCGACCGCAAGCTGGCCGAGGAGGAGGTCTGGATCCGCCAGGGCGTGCGCGAGCGGCGCACCCGCAACGAGGGCCGCGTCCGCGCCCTGAAGGCGATGCGCGAGGAGCGGCGCGCCCGGCGCGAGGTGGCCGGCGACGCCGTGCTGCAGCTGCAGGAGGCCGAGCGCAGCGGCAGGCTGGTGCTCAAGGCCGAGCACCTCGATTTCTCGTGGGGCGAGCGGGTCATCGCGCGCGACTTCAGCACGGCGATCATGCGCGGCGACCGCGTGGGCATCCTGGGCCCGAACGGCGCTGGCAAGACGACGCTGCTGCAGCTGCTGCTGGGGCGCTTGCAGCCGCAGGCCGGCTCCGTGCGCCACGGCACCAACCTGCAGGTAGCCTACCTGGACCAGCAGCGCGCGCAGCTGGACGAGACGGCGACGGTGCAGCAGAACGTCTGCCCGATCGGCGACGTGATCCCGTTCGGCGGGCGCTCGCTGCACGTGATCACCTACCTGCAGAACTTCCTGTTCACGCCCGACCGCGCGCGCAGCCCGCTGACCCGCCTGTCGGGCGGCGAGCGCAACCGCCTGCTGCTGGCCAAGCTCTTCACGCAGCCGGCCAACCTGCTGGTCCTGGACGAGCCGACCAACGACCTGGACCTCGAGACGCTGGACCTGCTGGAGGAGCTGGTGCTGGAGTTCACCGGCACGCTGCTGGTCGTCAGCCACGACCGCGAGTTCCTGGACAACGTCACCACCAGCACGCTGGCGCTGGCCGGCGACGGGAACATCGTCGAGACGGTGGGCGGCTACGCCGACTGGGCGCGCGTGTCGCGGGCGGCGCGCGCGGCGGCGGCGGAGCGGGAGCGGCGGGAGCGGAAAGCGGCTGCCGACGCGGCGGCCGCCGCGCGGCCCCGGCGCCCCGACGACGCCGATGACAAGCCCCGCAAGCTGACCTGGAAGGAGAACCAGGAGCTGGCGGCGCTGCCGGCCCGGATCGAGGCCCTGGAGGGCGAGCAGGCGGCGCTGCACGCGCGACTGGCCGATCCCGATCTCTACCGCCAGGCCGGCGGCGAGGTTCCGGCGCTGCAGGCCCGGCTGGCGGCGCTGGCGGCGGCGCTGGCGGCGGCGTACGCGCGGTGGGAGGAGCTGGAGGGGCGGCGGGGCTGACGGCGCGACCGCGCGGCCGGGTCAGGACCCCGCGGCGACGCGCGCGGCCCGGGGCGCGACGGGCGCCCTGACGACCAGCAGCGTGCCGCCGATCACCAGCGCGCAGCCGGCCAGCATCGCCGGCGTGATCCTCTCGTCCAGGAAGAGCGCGCCCCAACCCATCCCGAAGACCGGCATCAGGAACGTGACCGTCAGCGCGCGGGCCGGGCCGACGTCCGCCAGCAGGCGGAAGTAGAGCAGGTAGGCCACGGCGCTGCAGAGCACGGCCAGGGCCACGACGCTGCCGATGACCGGCGGCGACGGCCAGCCCCCCGGTGGCATCGCCAGCGCCAGCGGCAGCAGGGCCGCCCCCGCCATGAGCTGGCTGGCGCCGGCCATGGCCAGCGGCGGCACCGCCGCGGCGCGCCGCTTGAGGTAGACCCCCGACAGCGCGTAGCACATGGCGGCGCCCAGGCAGGCGACGACCGCCAGCGCGAACGAGGCGTCGAATTCGGCCGCCCCGCCCTTCCCGCGCGCGACCAGCGCCACCCCGGCGGTGCCCACGGCCAGCCCTGCGAGCCGGCGCGGCGTCAGCCGCTCGTTCAGCCACACGGCCGCGAAGACCGCGCCGAACAGCGGCGCCGTCGCGTTGAGGATCACCGAGTAGGAGGCCGGGATGTGCAGCGCCGCGTAGCTGTACAGCGTGAACGGCACCGCCGAGTTGACCACGCCCACCAGCGCGTAATGGAGCCAATGGCGCCGCCACTGCGCGTCGAAGCGCGCCAGGCGGAACCAGAGCACCAGGAGCAGGCCGGCCAGCAGGACGCGCGCGCCGGCGGTCGTGAACGGGCCCAGCGCCGGCGCCGCCACGCGCATGAACACGAACGAGCCGCCCCAGATGGCGGCCAACGCGGTCAGGCGGATGAGGTCGGCGGTGCGCAAGGTGGCGGCCTTCGGGAAACGGGTGCGGTCCGGCGGCGGTCGCGCAGTTGCGCCGGCGCAATTCCAGGTCGAGCGCGCAGGTACCCGGCCGCGAACACTAACCCGCGGCGCCCCCGTTGTCGCGCCGTTTCCGGACCTCGACCGGCCAGGCTCCCAGCAGGGCGCCGCCGACGATGAGCACCAGCGCGCCGCCGGTGGTCGCGCCCAGCCGGCCGCCGCCGGTGGCCGCCAGCAGCAGCGTCGACAGCAGCGGCGTCAGGTACGACAGCAGGCCGATCGTGCGCGGATCGCCCCGCCGCAGCGCCGCGTCCCAGGCTTGGAAGGCCAGGCCCATCGGCCCCACGCCCAGCAGCAGCAGCCAGGGCACGTCGGCCGCCGCGATGTCGGCGCGCGGCTCGAACAGCGCGTGGCACAGCAGCGCGAGCGCGCCCGACAGCGCGCCGAACAGGCCGACCGGCGGCGCCGCGCCCGCGCCCCGGCGCGCCGAGGCCAGCGAGTACGTCGACCAGATGAGCGCCGCGCCGGCGGCCAGCGCCAGGCCGGCGAGACGCGCGGGACCGTGCGCCGCCTCGGCGCGCGCCGCGCCGCCGGCGGTCACCAGCAGCGCCGCGCCGGCGAAGCCCGCCAGGGCGCCGGCGACCTGCCTTCGCGACAACCGCCGCCCGGGAAAGAACAGCGGCGTCAGCACCACGATGAGCAGCGGCCACAGGTAGTTCAGCAGGTTGGCCTCGGCGGGCGGCGCCAGCCGCAGCGCGGTGAACAGCGCGGCGTGGTAGGCGAACAGGCCGTAGACGCCGAGAGCCAGCACCGGCAGCGGCGCCCGCCACGAACGCCCGCGGCCCAGGCCCGCCAGCGACCCGATCAGCAGCGAGATTCCCGCCAGCAGGAACGGCGGCATCCCCTGCAAGCGGACGATGAGGGCGGCCAGCGCGCTCCACAGGCCGATGGCCAGGAGCGCGAGGGCGGTGGGTGGGAGTTGGCGCGGCGCGGGCCGGGCGCGGGTCATCGGCGGAGACTAGGCCGGGGCCGGGGCGGGGTCAAGGGCGGCAAGCGATGCCGTTGGCTGCGAGCCACGCCGCGGCGAAGTCCGCCACCGCGCGTTCCCGGAAGGCCTCCCAGGCTTCGGCCAGGCCGCGTTGCCAGGCCAGGAGCCGAAAGCGATCGAGGGCGCCGGGGCCCTGGATGGCGAGCAGCAACTCGGCGCGCACCTTGTCGTCAGGCACCTGGTCGCAGAACCCCGCCAGGATCCGGTGCTCATCGAGATCGAAGCGCGTCGGCAGCGGCAGGAAGTGCCCCGCCCGGAAAGCGGACTGCGCGAGCAGCAGGTGGGCAGTGGGATCCTCGTACGGACTGTCGTCGTCATCGGCTTCGTCGTCGACGTACTCGTCGCTGATCGTGAACGCGGCGGCCTCGGCCCGGGACAGGACGATCAGTTCGCCGTTGCGACGATCGAGGAAGACGAGCCGGTCCTCGTTGGGCGTCTCCAGCCAGCCGACCACCGTCCGCAGGGACAGGCTGAGTTCCGGGCCGTCGGTCATCGTGGAGCCCCTGCCGCTACTCGTACCTCAGCGCGTCGATCGGGTTGAGCGCCGCCGCCTTGCGCGCCGGCCAGAACCCGAAGAAGACGCCCACCGCCGCCGAGAAGCCGAGCGCGACGCCGACCGTGGCGCCGTCGATGACCGTCGGCCAGCCGGTCAGGCGCCCCACCAGCGCGCTGCCGCCGTAGCCCAGCGCCACGCCCAGCAGCCCGCCCAGCAGCGAGAGCACGACCGCCTCGACCAGGAACTGCAGCAGCACGTCGGCCGGGCGCGCGCCGACCGCCATGCGGATGCCGATCTCGCGCGTGCGCTCGGTCACCGACACCAGCATGATGTTCATGATGCCGATGCCGCCCACCAGCAGCGAGATGCCGGCGATGCAGGCCAGCAGGATCGTCATGACCTCGGTGGCGCCGGTGGCGGCGTCGGCCAGGTCGGCCTGGTTCTTCACCTGGAAGTCGTCCTCTTCCCACTCGGCCAGGCTGTGGCTCTCGCGCATGATCAGCTTGGCCTCGTCCATGGCCGCCTCGATGTCGCCGGCGGTGTTGGCCGAGCCCAGGATCTGGGCGATGAACTGGTGGCCGGCCAGCCGCTCCTGCACCGTGGTGTAGGGGGCGATGATGAGGTCGTCCTGGTCGCTGCCGCTGGCCGACTGCCCCTTCTTCGCGAGCACGCCGATGACCGTGAACGGCACGTCGCGCAGGATGACTTCCTGCCCCAGCGGCGAGCCTTCGCCGAAGATGTTCGTGGCCACCGTCTGGCCCAGCACGCAGACCTTGCGGCGCGCGCGCAGGTCGCGCGCGTCGAAGAACTGGCCCTCGCTGATCTGCCAGTCGCGGATGGTCTGGTAGGAGACGTCCACGCCGTACACCGGGCACCGCCAGTTCATGCCGTTGCCGCCGCGGATGCGGCCGAAGGCCATGATCACCGGCGAGACCTCGGCCAGGTGCACGGACTCGCGCCGCAGCTTCTCGGCGTCCTCGATCTTCAGGCGGTTGAACGAACCCGCGCCGCCGCGCACGTTGCCCGTGTTGGAGGCGCCCGGGGTGATGACCACCATGTTCGTGCCCAGGTTGCGGATGCTCTGCTCGATGCGCGACTTGGCGCCGTGCCCGATGGCGACCATGACGATCACCGCGCCGACGCCGATGATGATGCCCAGCGCGGTCAGCATGCTGCGCAGCTTGGTGCGCCGGATGCTGCGCAGGGCGATGCGGACCAGCATCTGCGGCTTCATGCGGCCCCCTTCCGGCGGGCGTCGAGGGCGGCCAGGTCGGCCGCCGCGTTGCCGCGCGGGCTGACCGGCTCGTCGCGGACGATGCGGCCGTCGCGCAGCTCGACGATCCGCTTGGCGTAGTGGGCGATGTTGTCCTCGTGCGTGACCATGACCACGGTCAGGCCCTGCTCGTTCAGCTGCTGGAACAGCGCCAGCACCTCGACGCTGGTGCGCGAGTCGAGGTTGCCCGTCGGCTCGTCGGCCAACAGCAGGGCCGGCTCGGTGACCAGCGCGCGGGCGATGGCCACGCGCTGCTGCTGGCCGCCCGACAGCTCGTTGGGCAGGTGGTGCGCGCGGTCGGCCAGGCCCACGCGGGCCAGGGCGGCTTCGGCCGCGGCGCGCAGGTCGCGCCGCCGCGCGGCGCGGTCGTACATCAGCGGCAGCTCGACGTTCTCCAGGGCGCTGGTGCGGGCCAGCAGGTTGAAGCCCTGGAAGACGAACCCGAGGCGGCGGTTGCGCAGATCGGCCAGCTGGTTGCGGTCCATGACCTCGACGCGCTCGCCGTCCAGCTCGTAGGAGCCGGAAGTGGGCTGGTCCAGGCAGCCGATCATGTTCATCATCGTCGACTTGCCCGAACCCGAGGCGCCCATCACGGCGACCATCTCGCCCTGGGTCACCGTCAGGTCGACGCCGGCCAGCGCGTGCACCTCGTTCTGCCCCATCACGTAGGTCTTGGTGAGGCCCCGGATGCGGATGACGTCGGCGGCCACGGCGCCCCCTAGAAGCCGCCCGGCCGGGGGCCGGTCGGGCGCTGCTGCTGGAAGGGCGAGCTCGCGGCGGTGCTCGTCGTGGTGGTCGCGGTGGAGACGCCGGCGATGACCTTGAGGCCTGCGGCGACCTCGCGGCCGCGGATCTCGGTGTTGGTGCCGTCGGTGATGCCGGTGCGCACGAACATCACGTCCAGTTCGCCCTTCTCGTCGGTGAACCACAGCATGCCGCGGTTGGCGGGCAGGCCACCGCCGCCGTGGGCGCCGGGCATGCC
>CAYNPY010000083.1:0-16180 GCA_964399195.1 uncultured Fibrobacteraceae bacterium | reverse complement strand
CCACACCTCGGCGCCGCCTGCGGGCGCCACGCGCCGCAGCCGCACCAGCGGCGTGCTTCCGATCGCCTCGAGGATGGTCGTCATCGCCCCGCCTTCGGTTTGCGCGCCCCCGCGAAGCCGCCGGCGCCAGGTACCGCTTGCGCCGGCGCACACACGTCTCAGCGCCGGATCCGCCCCTTCTCCCGGTTCTCCGCCAGCCGCACCTTGACGATCCGCCGGACCAGCGCCGCCGGCAGCGGGTCGTCCGGCGTGAAGCGGATGGTGCCCTTGCCGGTGTCCAGGCCGGCCAGTTCGTCCGCCATCTCCTCGATCAGGTCCGAGCTCATGGGATACAGCGAACAGTGGTTCTTCGCGGCGCCGTAGCAAACCAGCAGCCGTCCGTCGAAGCGGAACGACGGCATCTGCCACGCCACGCACTCCTCGGCGCCGGGCGCGGCCTTCAGCACCTGCGCGCGCAGCTTCTGCAGCGCGGCGCGCTTGTCCTCGGGAAGGCGCGAGAGGTAATCGTCGTGGCTGAGGGGCTTCGGCGGGCGGCTGGGCATGGCGATCGCCTCCTGGGGTAGGGGAGCGGCGCGCAGGTGACCCGGTCAAGATCCCGCACCTGACCGCAAGCCGCCACGCCGCCGGCGCCGCATTGCCCACGGGCCTCACGTGCGCCGGCGCACAGGCGAAGCGCCGCCCGCTAGTGCCCCACCGCCGGCGCCGCCGCGCCCCCCACCAGCCCGCGCAGGAACGGCGCCACGCCGTTGAGGATCAGCTGCACCGCGATCACCGTCACCAGCAGGCCCATCAGCTTCTCGACGATCTTCATCCCGGTCGGGCCCAGGCGCCGCAGCACCGTGTCGGCGGCCAGCAGGATGGCGCCGGTCAGCAGCAGGATCAGCGCGACGGCCACGCCCACCGCCACCGCGCCGGTCAGGCCGGGCGCGTCGGCGCGCAGCACCATCACGGTGGTGATGGAGCCGGGGCCGGCGATCATCGGGATGGCCAGCGGCGTGACCGAGGGGTCGTGGTCGGGGTCGTGCGAGGGCAGTTCCGCGTCGCGCGCCGCCGCCGCGCGCGCGGCCTGGTCCAGGCCCGTGTGCCAGCGGCGCGGCCGGCTCTGCAGCATGTCCAGGCCGATGCCGAAGAAGATCACGCCGCCGGCGATGCGGAAGGCGTCGATGGTGATGCCGAACATGCGCAGCAGCGCGCTGCCGGCGTAGGTGAACGTCAGCAGCACGAACAGCGAGACCAGCAGCGCCTTGACCAGGATGCGCCGCTGCCGCGCGTACGGCATGCCCGCGGTCTGCCCGCTGAAGAACGGGATGCAGCCGAGCGGGTCGACCACCGCGAACAGTGACGACAGCGCCAGCAGCGCGAAACCCATCAGGTCCATGGCAGGAACTCCCTATTGCCCGCGAACCGCCGCCAGCGCCCGCTGCAACTGCGCGTTGCCCGGCGCCAGCTCCAGGGCGCGCTCCAGTTCGCGGATCGCGTCGTCGCGGCGGCCGGCCTGCGCGTAGAAGCCGCCCAGCTGGCCGTGCGCGTCCGCGTTGCCCGGCCACAGCTCGATCATGCGCCGGAAGGTGGCGATGCCGCCGGGCAGGTCGCCGCTCATCGCCTGGGCCACGCCCAGGTTGCCCATCAGGTCGGGATCGGGCTGGCCCGCGGCCTCCATGGCCTCGGCGGCCGCCTTGAAGTGCGGCACCGCCGCGCCCGGCTGCTGCATCTGCATGAGCACGAACCCGAGCTGGCCCTGCAGCAGCGGCGCGCTGCCGGCGGCCGACAGCGTCTTCTCCAGCACCGAACGCGCGCCGGCCACATCGCCCGCGCCCAGCAGCGCGCTCGACAGCGCCAGCGCGGCCTGCTCGTCGACGGGGTCCAGCTCCAGCGCCCGCGTCAGCTGCGCGCGCGCGCCGGCGGCGTCGCCGGTCTCCAGGGCGATGACCCCGCCGTAGTAGTAGGCGCGCGCCGCGCGCGCGTCGCTGGCCAGGGCCTGCTGCACCAGGGCCGCGCCCTCGCGCGAGCGCCCCTGGCGGTGCAGCGCGAAGCCCTTGCCCGCCAGGCCCCAGGCCCACTTCGGGTCCACGGCCAGGCCTGCGTCGTAGACGGTCGCCGCTTCCGCGAAGCGGCCCGCGCCCATCAGCGCGTGCGCGTAGTCCTCGATCACGTCCAGGTCGCGCGGCACATCGGCGCGCAGCGCGGCGTAGAGCTTGAGCGCCTCGTCGGTGCGCCCGCTGCGCGCCCACGCCTGCGCCAGGTTCAGGCGCACGGTGCGGTCCTGCGGCGAGCGGCCGTACTCCGCCTCCAGCACCTTCACGGCCTCCTGCAGGCGGCCCTGCTTCATGTAGATGGTCGCCAGGTTGACCGCGTTCTCCGGGCCCTCCGCCACGCCGGTGGAGGAGGCCGCGCCGCCCTCGGCGCCGGCGATGTAGCCCAGCGAGCGCAGCATCTGCTCCATGCGCGCGGCCGCCTCCGGGTCGTTGACCACCTCGCCGGTGTGCTGCAGCGGCGTGGTCTCCCAGGTGCCCACCTGGCGCACGGGGTGGGCGGTGCGGAACTCGCCGGTCAGGGCGCCGCTGAGCACCTGGCCCGCCAGGTCGTTCGCCACCGGCAGGCCCAGCAGCGCGGCCACCGTGGGCGCGATGTCGTAGATGCTGGCGCCGGTGATCTGCGCCCCCGCGCGCACGCCCGGCCCGTTCAGCACCACGATGCCGTCGATCATGTGCGAGGCGTCGGCCAGCTCGGTGTCGACGTGCTCCTCGCGCAGCCGCTCGTCGCCGTGCCGGAAGCCGTGGTCCGAGCAGACCACGATCGTCGTGTTCGGGCCGCGCCTGGCCAGCAGCTCGCCCAGCAGCGCGTCCTGCCACGACCAGTAGGCCGCCACCGCGTCGCTGTAGGCGGCGTAGTCTTCAGCCGAGACCCATTCCTGCTTCGGCGGCGCGAAGTTGTTGAACAGGTGCATGGCGGCGTCCGGGCCCTCGTAGTACACGGCCAGCAGCGAGGGGCGCTGCTTCTGCAGGCGGTCGAGCGCCAGGTCCGTGTACCCGCGCGAGGTGGCCATCGCCTGGCGCAGGTGCGCCACCGGCGTGCTGTAGGGGTCGTCGCCGGCGCCGGCCGTCGCGCGCTCGATCTGCTCGGTGGTCAGCTTGACGATGCCCTGCAGCTGCCGCGCCGAGATGGTCTCGGGCGCCGGCATCAGCGCGAACGCGTCCTTCGTCCACGCCTCCGGCCACACCTTGCCGTGGTCCTCGACGCCGCGCCCGGTGATGCCGAAGCTGTGCCAGCCCACGTAGTCGCTGACCATGAAGCCGTCGATGGGCTCGACCGGCCAGGTGGCCCACCAGCCGATCACGCCCGCCGTGAGTTTGTTCTCGTTGGCGACGTTCCACACCGCGCGCACCTGCCGGCTGCGGCTGCTGATCGGGATCTTCTGTCCGTCGGGCGTCGTCGACATGAACCAGGTCACGCCGTGGCGGTCGGGCGTGCGCCCGGTCGCGATGCTCGTCCACAGCACCGGCGACAGCAGCGGCATCTCGCTGCGCAGGCGCCCCCAGGCGCCCTCGTCCCGCAGCTTCTTCAGGTTCGGCATGCGGCCGTCGGCGATGATCGGGTCCAGGATGTCCCAGTCGCCGCCGTCCAGGCCGAGGATCCACACCTCCTGCTGCGGCTTCTTCCCGCAGCCGGCCGCGGGCAGCATCAGGGCCAGGGCCAGCGCCGCGGCCAGGGCCAGGCCCCAGGCCGCCTTCGGGCGGAGGTTCCGGTGCATGGGTCTCGTGCTTTCGACATCCGGCCGCGGGCCGGGGGGTGGACGGGGGGCTGAATCCAGGCGATCAGTCTAGTGGCCGGCGGGACGGGGGGCAAGGCGGGGCCGGGGCGTGGGCCGTGCGGCCCTAAAAAAATCAATACACGATAAATAAGGGTTGCATTAGCCCGGTGATGTCGATTATCATGATCGCGTGGAGTTGACGTTGACAGCGACGGCCCGGGGCGGAATTGAGCCTCCAACCCCCAGGCAGCGCTGAAGATATCGCCCGATCGCCCAGGATGTGAGGAGCCGCTTTCGGGTGGCTCCTCTGCCTTTTCAGCCTGTTCGTTGCTCTCTGCTCACTATTTCGGATGATTTCTGTGGTGTTTGATCCCCCCGTTGCAGTACCATCGAAGCTCCTTGGCAACCGTCTGCCTCATCTGGGAGGTGCTCCATGCGCCGCTTGCTCACGACCCTGTGCCTGGCCGTACTCGCGCTCGGCGCCACGACGGCGCTGGCGCAGGACCCGAATCTGGACCTGACCATGACCATCGACCTGTACTGCGGCGACCCGGCGGTCAGCGGGACGCTCGGCGGCGGCTGGAACGTCGCGCAGGTGGGCGACATGTGCGGCGGCGTGGTCGTGACCGGCGGCACGACCAACGCCTACGGCGTGAACCTGACGGCGCCCACGCAGCTGACCATCACCACGGTCTCGCCCGCGCTGCAGGTCACGGTGCTGGCGGGGCCGCCCTGGACGGCCAATGGCTGCGTCGCGTACTCGGCGCTCACGACGAATCCGACGCTTTCTCTGTGTCTGCCGGCGGGGTACTACCCGATCCAGCTGTCGTCACCGCTGGGCATGGTCACGCCGTTCGAGATCAGCCTCGACTGCGCGCCGTGCGAGCCGGTGTCCGATCAGGCGCTGTCGTGGGGAGCGTTGAAGGGGAGCTACCGGTAGGACGGTGGGGGGATCGGCGTCGGAAGCCGGCTCGGCGACCTCGCCCAAGCCGCGTTGCCTGCGCCTCCGACGCCGAAGCATCCCCCACGCTTCGCTGCGTCACGTTGGCGGCGATCGTTGGAGCTCGCGCGCACGCGGTCGCCCATGCACACGGCGTGCCGGGCGCCTGAGTATTCCTACGAACTTTCTGGATCTTCCAAGTTGCGTGCATTCATCGGGTTGTGAAAAGCGCTGGCGGCGGCGGCGCTCGCGGACCGGCCGAAGCGTCGGCGCTTCGTCCGGAAATCCGGAGGCGCGGTCCGATATCCGAACCAGGCCCGCCGCCGCTTGACCCGCCGACCGTACCGCCCGTACAATCGAGAACACTCGCCCCCATAGCCCGTGACGCCGGATGCCTGCGCGGCGCCGCGGCAATCGGTATCCCCAGCCTGGGGGCGGCCTCGCCTTGTCACTGCCCGCGGACATCGCCCACGGCGCCGCCGCCTGCCTGCAGGCGCTGGCCGCCGCCGCCGCCCCCGCGCCGGCGCGCCAGACGTTGGACCACCTGCGCGCGGACCTTTCCCACGAGATGGCGGCCAAGCACGCGCGGCTGGCCGCGCTGGTGCGCGAGGCGCGCGCCGGGCGCGGGCGCGCGCGCGACGGCGCCGATGCGGCCGCCATCTGCGGCGACATCGCGCGCCTGTACCGTCGCCACGCGCGCGAGGCCGCAGCTTCCTGGCGCGGGTTCGCGCTGCTGGTCGGCGCGCTGGCGCGCCTGCGCGCGCTGGCGGCGGACCTGCGGAGTGCGACGCGGGGCAGCGAGCCGGCGCTGGCGCGCGCGGAACGTGACCTGCCGCGCCTGGTGGCTGCCGCACGCGCGCTGGTCGAGGCGCTCTCGGCGCGGCACGCCGTCCGCTTCGGCGAGCTGGCCACCGCCGCGGTCGAGGAGATCCGCCGCGAGACGCAGGCCGCCGAAGCCGACGCCGTGCCCATCGCCTGCGACAGCGCCGACGGCGGCGCGCCCCTGTGGGTGCCGCGCGCCGACGCCGCGCGCTGGTCGGATCTGCTGCGCAACCTGGTGCGCAACGCGGCGCAGGCGACAGCCGAGCGGCCCGACGGCGAAAGGCCGGCGGTCAGCGTGCGCCTGCGGCCGCTGCCGCCGCCCGGCGGCGTGTCGCTCGAGGTGCAGGACGGCGGCGTCGGCCTGACTGCCGGGCAGGCGGACGCGATGTGGCAGGACGGCTGCTCGCGGCACGGCGCCGGGCGCGGCCAGGGCCTGACGGCGGCCAAGCGCGCCTTCGTCACCGAGCGCGCCGCGCTGCACGTCTCCGGCGAACCGGGCGTCGGCACGCGCGTGCGCCTGGAGCTGCCCGCGCGCGATGTGGCCTTCCGCGTGCCGCGCTGGTGGGCGGCGCCGCCGCTGGCCGTGCCGGTCGCGCTGCTGCTGCTGCTGGCCGCCGGCGCGGCCCTGAACCTGCGGCGTGGCGAGATGGTCACCGCGCGGATCACGAGGGAGCACGTGGTCACGGCGTTCGACGCGCGGGGGCGGCTGCTCTGGCAGCGGCAGTTCGCCGAGCGCGTGCGCCCCAACCTGCGCAGCCAGATCCAGACCGATCGCGCCGGGCACACCGTGGAGGTGCCGCCGCTGCTGGTGCCGGACGCGCACGGTCGGCCCCTGGTGATCCTGGCCACGGCTCCCGACCAGGGCCCCGGCCGCGTGCTTGCGCTGGACGGCCGCGGCCGCGAGCGCTGGTCGCGGCCCCTGCGCTGGACGCCGCCGCGCGTCACCCACGCGGGCAACCTCACGGCCGCGTTCCAGGCGGCCACGACCTGGAACGGGAGCGGGCGCGCCGTCATCGCGCTGAACGTGCGCGACGGCAACTGGAGCTCCACCTCGATCCAGTTCCTTTCGGCCGAGGGCGATTCGCTGGGCGCCTATCTGCACCCCGGCCACCTGGAATTCCTGGCCTCGGGCGACATCGACGGCGACGGCCGCAGCGAGCTGGTGCTCAACGGCAAGAACAACGACGCGCCCCGCGACCCGGCGTTCTGGCCCGGCCCGCCGCCGCCGGACGACGCCTACGGCGAGTGCCTCCTGCTGCTGGAGACGCCCGCGGTGGATGGGCAGGCGTTCCCGGCGCGCCGCTGGGAAGCGCAGCCGGAAGCGCGCGAGGACGCCTACCTGCTGGTGCCGCCGCTGGCGGAGATCGGCTTCGACGATCCGCGGCGCAGCGCCCTGGTCCGCATCGAACTGGGAACGGCCGGCGCGCCGGGCGGCCCGCGGCACGAGATCTCGCTCGCCGACGGCCGCATCTACACGCTGGACGGCCGCCTGCGGCCGTTGTCCTGCGCGGCGGGCGACCACACGCCCGTCAGCGACATGACCTGCGACCGCGCCGGCGCCCCGCTGCTCTACTTGCGGGCGGGCCGCGCGGAGGCCGTCGACGTGCCCATCGAAAGGGGCAAGCCGTGAACACCCCGGGGCTGCCGCTGGTGCTGGTGGTCGACGACCGCCGCGACATCTTCGAGTTCTGCGAGCGCTTCCTCGGCGACGAGTACGCGTTCCGCCACGTGCCGGACGGCCCCGCGGCGCTGGCGCTGCTGAAGGGCGCGCCTCCGACGGCGGTGCTGCTGGACCGCGACTTCTCGCAGGCCGACCCCGCGCGGTTGCTGGGCCCGGCCGCCGACCGGCGCAACGAGGGCCTGCACATCCTGACGGAACTGCGCGCCGGCCACGCCTCGCTGCCCGTCGTCATGGTCACCGGCCTGCGCGACACGGGCGTCGCCGAGCGCGCCGCCGAGCTGGGCGCGGAGTTCCTGGCCTGGGAGGACGTGACCGGCGATCCGTCGCTGCTGTCGGCGGTGCTGGCGGCGGCCATCGCGCGCGTGCGCGCCGTCCCGGACGAGATGCTGCGGCCGTTCCGCGAGCACGGCGTGGTCGTCGAGTCGCCGGCGATGGTGCGGGCCGTGCGCCAGCTGGCCGACGCGCTGGCCGACCGCGTGCCCATCCTGCTGCTGGGGCCCACCGGCGCGGGCAAGGACCGGCTGGCGCGGGCCGTGCACGAGCTCGGACCGCTCGCCGCCGGCCCTTTCATCGAGGTGAACGCCGCCACGCTCGACCCGGCGCAGGTCAACAACGAGCTCTTCGGCCACATGAAGGGTTCGTACACGGACGCCACGTCCGACTGGAAGGGCCTGCTCGCCTCGGCCGACGGCGGCACCTTCTTCCTGAACGAGGTGGCCGACCTGCCGCTCGAGACCCAGGCCCGCCTGCTGAACGTGCTCGAGAGCCGGCAGGTGCGGCCGCTGGGCAGCGCCCGGACGCTGCCCGCCCGCTTCCGCCTGCTGAGCGCCACCTCCCGCGACCTGCCCGCCCTGGTCGAGTCGGGACGGTTCCGCGAGGACCTCTGGCACCGCATCGCCGGCCACGTCGTCACGTTGCCGCCGCTGCGCGAGCGTCATGAGTGCATCGAGGCGCTGGCGGCGATGTTCCTGGCGGACACCGCGGCCGTGCACGCCGGCCGCGTGCGCGGCTTCACGCGCGAGGCGATCGAGTACCTGCGCCAGCAGCCCTGGCGCGGCAACGTGCGCGGCCTGCAGCGCGTGGTGGAGGTGGCCGCCGCCGCCGCCACCCACACCGTGACGGTGGCCGACCTGCGCGCGGCGCTGCAGCACGTCAACGCGCTGGAGGCGGCGCGTACGGCCGCATCGACGGAGGCGACCGCGACGACCGCGGAGGCCGACCGCGCGGCGGCCGAGGCGCTCGTCTTCGGCCGCGCCACGCTGCGGGACCTGAAGCGGGCCTACTGCCTGTGGCTGTGGCACGAGACGGGCTGGAACATGGCGGCGGCGGCGCGGCGGGCGGGCGTCGCCAAGTCGACGATGTGCGAGTGGCGCGACGAGATCATGGGCGGCCATGCGCACGGCGAGCCGCCTGGCGACGACGGGACCGACGGCGGCTCGGCCTGAACCCTACGGCTCACCCGGCAGCGCCCCCAGCTGCCGCAGCACCGCCCGCCCGATCTGCTCGCGCTTCGGCGCATCCTCGCCCCCGCGCGGCATGTCGATGTTCAGCGCGAAGAACACCGCTCCCTGCGGCGTCTCCACCCAGCCCACCCACCAGCCGATGTGGCGTTCCAGGCGCGCCTGCCAGCCGGTCTTCGCGCGCAGGATCCAGTCGCGGCCGGCCTCGTTGATCATCACGTCCTTGACCAGGCGCTGGTGCTCCACCGCGAACGGCAGCTGGTTGCGGTGGAGGCGGCGCAGGAAATCCATCTGCTCGATGGCCGAGATGCGCAGCGAGCCGTCCAGCCAGAACGTGGTCACGTCGTCGCCCACGGCGCGGTTGCCGTAGCCCAGCTTCTCCAGGTAGGCGCGCTCGCGCTCGGCGCCCAGTTCGCGCGCGAACTGCTGATAGACCCACACCGTCGAGTGCCGCATCGACGAGCGCAGCGTCTGGTCGGCGTTCCAGCCGGCGATCCGGTGCTCGGCGCCGTCCCACGGGATGAGCTCGAACTCGTCGCGCAGCACGCCGGCGTCCAGCGCGAACAGCGCGTGCGGCACCTTGAACGTGGAGGCGGGGCAGAAGCGCTCGGCGGCGCGCTCGGCGTTCCAGAGCCACTGCTCGCCGCTGCGCTCGTCCGCCACCAGGATGGTGCCGGTCACGCCCGCCTCGCTGAACAGCGGCTCCCAGTCCGGGCGCGGTTGCCAGGCCTGCTCGGCCCGCGCGGCGCCGGCGGCCGCGGTCAGGGCGATCAGGGCGAGCCATGCCGTTCTCATTCGGCGCGCCACGTCCGCCCCCCGTCCGCCACGTCCCACGCCAACCGGTGGCACAGCCGCACCAGCTTCTCGTACAGCGGCCCGTTCAGCGTCTGCGGCGTGTCGGCCGCGTCGTGCAGGTGGCGGTAGGAATTCGTGGTCGCCCAGTAGAGCGTCGGCACGCCGGCCTGGTGGAACGGCGTCGCGTCGGCGCCGCCGCCGCCCCAGGTGCGCGCCACGGTGATCGCGTCGCCCTCCGCGTCCAGCTCGCGCGCCCGCGCCCACAGCCCTGGCGAAGTCTTGCCCGAGCCCACCTGCACGCTGTCGCCGAAGGCCACGCAGTCGAGGTTGAACATCGCCACGGTGCCTGACAGCGGCAGCAGCGGGTGCGCGGCGTGGTGCTTCGCGCCCTCCAGCCCCGACTCCTCGCCCGCGAACAGCACGAACACGACCGGCCGCGCGGGACGCCGCTCCGCGCGCGCGAACGCCTCGGCCAGGCGCAGCACCGCCGCGCTGCCGGAGGCGTTGTCGTTCGCGCCCGGGAAGTACAGGTCCGGCCCCTGCCGCCCCACGTGGTCCAGGTGCGCGCCGATCAGCAGCGGCTGGGCGGCCAGCGCCGGGTCGGCGCCGCGCAGCAGGCCCACCACGTTGCAGGTCGGGTGCGCCGCCTCGTAGCGCGCCTGCACGGAGACCTCCGCGCGCGCGTCCAGGACCCGGGAGCGCGGCGCCTTCGCCGCGTCGATCTCCTCGCGCAGCCGCCTGGCCGCGCCCGGCGCGCCCAGCAGCCGGTCGGCCACCGCCTCGCTGATCTCCAGCTGCGGGAAGTCCCGCGGCTGCTCGCCCGGCCCGTGCAGCACGCTGCCGATGGGGGCGCGCGCCGGTCGCTGGTCGGCGCCGGTCTCCACCCACAGCAGCGCCACGGCGCCGCGCGCGCGCGCGGTGAGCGACTTCTGCCGCGGCGTCTGGCTGTCGGCGTCCCAGCCGGTCGAGTCCGGCGACCAGGCCGGGTTGGGCTTGAAGCACAGCACGATCTTCCCGCGCGCATCGAGGCCCGCGTAGTCGTCGTATCCGCGCTGCGGCTGGCTCAGGCCGTAGCCCGCGAAGACCACCGGCGCCTTGACGTCGCCGCTGCCGCTGAACCCGCGCGCGGTGAAGTCGGGGCCGGCCTTCAGTTCGGTGGTCGCGCCGTCGGGTGTGGTCACCGCCAGGCGCGGCGTCGCCAGGATCTCGTTGTACTCCGCGGTGAACCACTGCAGCCAGCCGCGCGCGCCGCCCTCATCGTCGAGAGGATCCCCGCCCGGCTCCAGACCCAGCGCGGCGAAGCGGTCGGCCGCCCAGCGCGCGGCCTGCAGGTAGCCCGCGGATCCCGACAGGCGCCCGTCCAGGCCGGGCGCGGCCAGGTGGGCGACGTCCGCCAGCAGCGAGTCGGCGCTCAGGGCGGCGGGGGCGCTGTCGGCAGCGGCGGCGGCCGGCGCGCAGGTGACCAGACCGATGAGCAGCGCAAGGCGCAGGCGGGACAAGGCGGCACCTCCGACAGGCGGGTCAGAACCAGAAGATGAACTTCAGCCGGCTGAACTCGAAGCCGCCGTACGAGCTGAACGTGCGGTCTTCCATGTCCATCGTGGTGCGGTCGGTGTCCGGGTAGCTGTCCCACCAGAGGAAGTATTCGCTGGCGGTGTGCCGGCGCTCGAACTCGAGCCCGGCCTCGAACTCCACCTGCAGCCGCGGCGTCACGGCCACCGACGGGCGGATCCCCAAGGTCAGGGTCCACGTCTCGGTGTCGATGGTCTCGCGGCGGTTGCGGTAGTCGATGAGCGAGCCGGAGGGTGTGCCCACGTCGCGGCCGCGCAGTTCCTCCACGCTCCAACGGTAGGTCACGCCCGCCACGCCGCTGACGGCCAGGCGGCCGTCCCGCCAGAAGCGCCGGCCGGCGGCCAGCCGCACCCAGCCCTGTTCGCGGCGGTCGCTGTCGGTGCGCGGGACGCCGTCCTCCCAGGTGATGTCGTCGTCGTCCCAGTACTGGCGGACGGTGTCGGTCCGGAAGTCTTCGGGCCCGGCGGCCACCGACAGGTCCCACGCGGGGGTGAAGCGATGGCGCACGGTCAGGCCCCGGCCCGAGTCGCCGGGATCCCAGCCGAAGCCCCAGCGGCCCGCGGGGTCGGCATCCGCCATGGCGCCGGCCGGGACGGCGCCGAGGAGCAGGAACGCGAGCGCCGGCAGGCGCGGCGCGCGGAGGCGGAACGGACGGCTCATGGATCACTCCGCTGGGGTCTGTGCTGTCATCGGGGGACCTATAGAAAACGGGCGGCGCCGCGTCAAGCGAAAGCAGGCCCCGGGCGCGCGCCGAGCAGGCGGTCGATGACGTCGGCGGCCGTGTAGGTGCGCTGCCCCGGCCGCAGGAAGCCGGCGATGTCCGCCACGGTGCTGCCGGCGGTCACCAGGGCCGGCTCAGTCGGCCGCTCGCCGGCGGCGGCGGGCTCCAGGCCGACGGCCGCCAGCAGCCCGTTGCACAGGCACTGCCGCCCGACGGTCTCGTCGCGGGCGCCGCCCTTGCGCACGAAGTCGTCGACGGGCTCGGCGGGGCAGCGGTAGCGCACCGTGTCGTCGGCCTGCCGGAACGCGCGCCGCAGGTAACCCAGGTCGCAGCGGCGCACGCGTTCCAGGTACGCGCCGGCCTCCGACAGCGTGCCCTCGAGCTGCAGCACCTTGAACGGGAACCCGGTCGGCGAGGCCAGCGGATCGGTGCGCACGCGCGCCAGCCCGGCGCGGCTGAGCGCGATCATGCGCGCCTTCAGGTCGGCGGTGAACCCCGATTCCTCGCAGGCGGCGAACGCGGTGCCGACCTGCACGCCGGCCGCGCCCAGCGCCCGCGCCTCGCCCAGCCCGCCGGGACGCCCGAACGCGCCGGCCAGCCAGAACGGCAGGCCCAGCCGGCGGATCGCCGCCAGGTCCGGACGGTCCCGCTCGCCGTAGAGCGGCCCGCCGGCCGCGTCGGTCCGCAGCGGGCCGCGCGGCGGCGCGTTGTGGCCGCCCGCCTCCACGCCCTCGACGACGAAGCCGTCCACGCGCCCGCTGGACTTGCGCGCCAACGCGGTCGCCAGCGTGCTGGACGAGACGATGCCCAGGAACCGCGGCCGCTTCAGCCGCAGCGAGGCGCCGTCCAAAAAAGCGCGCGGGTCGAAGCGCGCCAGGAACGGCCGCTCGGGCCGGCTGTCGCCCACGTCCAGCCGCAGGTCGGCCGGCTCGCCCTCGGCGAAGCGGTCCAGCACGCCGGGAATGCCCAGCGGGATGCCGGCGCCCATCAGCACGAAATCCACGCCCGCGAGCATCGCGCCGTAGATCGACGCCAGCGCCGGGAACTGCACCTTCTCCAGGAAATTGACGCCGACCGCGCCGCCCTGGTCCTCGCGCGCCAGGAACACCTCGGCGAAGTTCGCCGCGACGGTCAGCTCCACCAGCGACCGCGCGGGGCTGACGCCCGGCAGCGGCAGCGGGCGGAACGGGGCGGCCGGCGGCTTGCCGCCCGGCACGAAGTGGTCCGCCAGCACGCGGCGGGCGACGCCCGGCGCCGGGAAGTGCGCGAGCGCGCGGCGCATGTGCCCGCCGGGATCGCCCAGCTGCAGGCGCCGCGACAGGACGATCGCCAGCGCGGTGCCCGAGACGACGCCGAGCTGGCCGGCGGTGCTGACCGCCCGCGCCAGGTTCCAGTTCGAGACGGCAATGCCCATGCCGCCCTGGATGATCAGGGGATTGGTGCTCATCGGGCATCGATAACACATGGAGCGGCGGAAACACAGGCGAAACAGGCGGCGGGCGCCGGAAAAGCGGCTCAGAAGGCGAGCGAGGCCCCGGCCTGCACCGACCAGCCGCTCCACTGCCAGTAGAGGTCGTTGGATTCGGCGTCGTTCCACTCGACGGCCGCCGTCAGGTCCAGCTGCGCGCGTCCGCCCAGCCGCACGCCGGGCCGCTCGACGGCCAGGCGCGCGCGCGTGACGGTGTCGCGGCGCTCGCCGTCGGCCAGGGCCAGCTCCTCGCCGTCCAGGACGAACATGTTCGACGTCGCGTCGTAGACCGTCGGCGGGCGGCCGGGATAGTCCAGCCGCGCGCGCTCGCCCGACAGTTCGGCCGTCACGTGCCACGGCGTGATCACCTTCAGCGCAGCGCCCAGGCGGCCGCCGTCGGCGGAGAACTCGTCCAGCAGCGGGTTGTCGAACGCGGCCAGCTGGGCCGCCGAATCGCCGTGCTCGTAGAGATCCGAGAGCGAGCCCCAGGCCCGCAGCGCCAACCGCGGCGACAGCGACTGCGCCGCCTGCAGGCCCAGCTCGCGCGCGGCCGCCGGGGCCTGCGCGCCGTCCCGGTACGCCTTCCAGCCCTGCCTGAGCGAGAGCGTGAGGCTGGTGCGGGTGGGCAGCGATCGCTGGAACCGCAGGGATAGCCAGGCCCTGCGCGCGTCCTCGACCGGCTGCTCGGGATAGCGGCGCCACGCGGCGTCCGCGCGCAGCTGGGCGCTGAAACCCGCCGCCAGGTAGTGGCGGGCGGTGGCGTAGGCGTTCGTGTCGCGGTAGTCGAAGGGTTCGTAGAGTTCGCCGTTCAGCCGCCAGGCCTGGGCGATCCCGGCCTGCCAGCGCGTCTGCGCGCCCTGTGCCGAGGGCATCGCCTCGGCCATCACCGTGAGGTAGCCGTGATCCAGGCTGGGGTTGTCGCGGAAGCGCAGCAGCCGGCCGTTCGCCGCCAGGCGCACCGCCGTCGCGGGCTTCCAGGCGAACCAGCCGCGGCCGTCGGTGATGCCGTCTCCCGGCGACGGCTCGGTGCCGAAGACGTTGTCGGTCCACACCTGCATGGTCGCCGCGCCGGCGGTCCAGTCGGCCGGCGCCGCCCTGGCCGCCGTGCTGATCAGCGCGGTTGCCGCGAGCGCAAGCGCGAACGCCCCGGCCCGCCGCTTCACTGCGCGCTCCAGTTCACCGACGAGCCGCCGCCGCGCCACTGATTCCCGCCGCCGGGGCCGCCCGGCCCGCCGGGTCCGCCGACGCCGCCGCCCTGGCCCGTGCGCGCGCGGTGGTGCCGGAAGCCGCCGTCCTCGAACCAGCAGTCGTCGGCCATGCCGTCGCCGTCGCTGTCGATGAACCGGTCCTGGCGGCCGCGGTCGCGGTGTCCGCCCGTCGCGGCGTCGGCGAAGCCGTCCCCGTCCTCGTCGATCCAGGCGCCGCCGTCGACCACGTAGCCGAACTCGTCGCCGTGCAGCTCGTCGCGGCCGTAGGCGCGGCCCGTCACGTCGTTGACGCCGTCGTTGTCGAGGTCCAGCACGTTGTCGTCGCGGCCGTCGCCGTCACGGTCGCGGAACGAGATCTCCAGGTCGTTCACGCCGTCGCCGTCGGCATCGCGCCAGATGTCGTTGACGGCGTCGCCGTCCTGGTCGATCCACAGGAAGCGGTGCGCGTAGCGCTGCCGGGTCACGTCGTTGACGCCGTCGCCGTCGCGATCCTGGAACAGGTCGTGCCGCCCGTCGCCGTCGCGGTCGAGCCAGCCGGGCGCCGGCACCGCGGGCGCCTCCTGGGCGGCGGCCGTCGCGGCCATGACGCCGCAGATGCAGACCATGATGATCAGTCTCATGACAGCCCTCCCCTGGGGCGGCAAGGCGGGCGGGGAATCCTCGCCTTCTCCCCCGCCCACCCGCCATCGTCGGAACGCGCCGAACGCGCTCAACTCGCTGTGCTGTCCGGCTCCGCTCCCGGGTGCCGCTCGCGCGGTCCCGCCGGCAGGCCAGCAAGATCGCGGCCCGCACCGCGCCGATTGGCAAGCCGATGCCGCGAAACAACTTGCTGCGTCGGCGCCCCGGGTCCGGCGCCGTCCGGCTCGACCGAACCGTCGAAATCCTCGACCGAACCGCCGCCCGACGCCCGCTACCAGCCCCACTTGCGGAGCTTGTAGCGCAGGTTGCGCTCGCTCAGCCCCAGCGCGCGCGCCGCCTGGCTCTGGTTGCCCTGCGCCCGGTCGAGCGCCTCGCGGACGAGCCTCTGCTCGATCTCCTCGAGGTGGCGGGGCAGGTCGCCGTCGAACTCGCGCGGGCGCGTCACGGCGGCGCCGCCGCCGATGCCCCCGGGCAGGTCCGCCAGCGTGGCCACCGGGCCGCGCGCCAGCACCACCATCCTGGTGACCAGGTTCTCCAGTTCGCGCACGTTGCCCGGGTAGTCGTGCTTGATGAGGAGATCCAGCGCCTCGCGGCTGATCGACTCCACCGGGCGCAGGTACTGCGCCGCGGCCTTGCGCCGGAAGTGGTCGATGAGCACGGGGATGTCGCCGCGGCGCTCGCGCAGCGGCGGCAGCCGGATGCTGACCACGTCCAGGCGGTAGTAGAGGTCCTGGCGGAACGCGCCGTCGGCCACCATCTGCTCGAGGTCGCGGTGCGTCGCGGCCACGATGCGGGCGTCGGTGGCCTGCGGCCTGTTGCTGCCCACGCGCTCGAACGTGTGTTCCTGCAGGACGCGCAGCAGCTTGACCTGCAGCTCCGGCGACAGGTCGCCGATCTCGTCCAGGAACAGCGTGCCGCCCTGCGCCGCCTCGAAGCGGCCCGCGCGCGCCTTCTCGGCCCCGGTGAAGGCGCCCTTCTCGTGGCCGAACAGCTCGCTCTCCAGCAGCGTGGGCGCAATTGCCGCGCAGTTGATGGCCACGAACGGCCCGTCTCGCCGCGCGCTGGCCTGGTGCAGCGCGCGCGCCACCAGCTCCTTGCCGGTGCCGCTCTCGCCGCGCACCAG